>JAFDKH010000452.1 GCA_019307065.1 Deltaproteobacteria bacterium | reverse complement strand
GCCGGATCCGCGAAGACCCTTCTATCGATAACGGTCTGGACATGTGGGTGGTGGCCGACAATGTCCGCAAGGGCGCCGCCCTGAACGCCGTTCAGATTGCCGAACTACTGATTCAGAAGTATCTGTAGAAGACATTTCCAGTGACAATTTGACAATCAAGTCGGGGTCTTTGGCTCCCGGTTGACAAAAAGTGCAAAAACTCCATTTTTGGCTCTCGGTCCACCATAACAACCAGCTGCTTTTGTTGGAAAATCTGAACCGGCTGAGTAATTTTGGGTGGCACGTTCCTTGCGTAATCTCCGCAGAGCGTGTATTTAAAGGCATCTCTAAAGTGAGGCAGGCCTACATGAAAAAATTGATTTTTTCTCTTATGTTGAGCGTGTTCGTGGCCCAGCCCGCACAGGCGACCGATTACGACGTAGATTTGGAAGTGTCTTTGGTGAAGCCAAGTCTGCAGAGCTATATCAACATCGACGACTGCGCGATTGCCGACGAATTCGAGCTGGAGATCTCGTGGAGTTACGACGGCGCGACTGGCTGGGAAGGAACGGAGGAGGCCGATGTTTTTCTGGCCACCACCGAAGATTGCACATCACCTTCTGTCGAAGTCGGGCATGCCGCGGCTGACGCCGTGGATGCACATATCGTGGCTGGCACCACTTCGGGCGGGTATCCGACTGGCACCGAGGAGCTGTTTCTTTCAGCCATTACCGAATTGAATTGTGAGACTGAAAACGAAAGCGACTACTATTTTTGCATCAGGTGGGTTTACGAGATTTCGGATATGTACGGAGATCACAAATATACTTTCAAAGGCGGGACGCCTTTACGTTTCGACAACAAAAAGCCGGCCGCCCCGACCGACATTTCGATCAGCCCCGGCGAAACCAACTTGAAAGTCAGCTGGGAAAAGCCGGATGACGCCGATGTCGACTCGTACATTGTTTACTACCGCGAAGAAGGCGGCACGACCGTAAACGAAGCCAGCGTAACCAGCGGCGAAGCCGAAGATCATCAGATTACCGGGCTGGCCAACTTCACCAACTACGAAGTCTGGATAACCGCCGTCGATGAAGCCCAGAACGAAAGCGACGACTCGGAGATTGCCACCGGCATGCCCGAACCGGTCGAAGATTTCTACGAGACCTATCGCAACGGCGGGGGCTCGGACAGCGGCGGCTTTTGCTTCGTGGCCACGGCCGCTTTCGGTTCGTATCAGGCCGGTATGGTAATCCCGCTCAGGGTTTTTCGAGACACGATTTTGGCCCAGACCGCCTTCGGCCGCGACCTGATAGCCGGCTACTATCAATATGGTCCGCGCTGGGCCCGGGCAATCCGCGACTCGGCAACTCACCGCGGGATCGCCCGCTGGACATTGGCCCCGGCAGTCGCCTTAGCTTCGGCCAGTACGGTTTTGGGTTCGTTTGAGCTTATGATCCTGCTGGCCGGCTTGATCATTTTGCTGGCTTTGACCCGCAAATATCTAAAACGTTGCCCCGCTGGTGATCGGGCTGGTATGCGGGCTGGGTCTTTTTGCTGCAAGTTTTGAAGCCCGGGCCGAAGAAGGAATTTCCGCCGAAGATGAGTACGGCCCCCTGCCCATGTTTCAATTCCAGGCCCGCTTTGGTCCTTACTTGCCCGACGTCGACGGTGAGGACGGTTTGACCGCTACGCCTTTCAAGGACATCTTCGGTTCGAGTTCGAACTTCATGTTTGAGTTGGGTCTCGATTACGAGATCTGGCACGGCTTCGGAATCGTATCGGCCGGTGGCTCGTTCGGTTTCGTGCAATACTTGGGCAAAGCGCGCACCCAATCCGGGTCGGTGTCTTCCGACACGACCGTTTTGAACCTGGTACCCTTGCGCCTGAATGTCACCTACACTTTCGACAAGGTTCACCAATGGTGGAACATTCCGCTGATGCCCTACCTGACGGCTGGAATTTCGTACTATATCTGGTGGGTGCTCGACGGCGTCGGCGATGTGGCTTCCTGGCAGGATGAAAACGACAACTCGCACAAAGCCCAGGGCGGCGTCTTCGGCGGGCATGTCAACATCGGGCTCAAGTTACTGCTCGATGAACTCGATCAAGAAGCCGCCATCAATCTCGAGGAACAAACTGGAGTGATCAATAGTTATTTCTTTGTCGAATACGCCATGTCATGGATTGACGGGTTCGGCACCTCGGGCAGTATGAATCTGGGCGACCAGACTGTCATGTTCGGCCTGATGATGGAATTCTAAGAGTTGTTTTGGAAACAATCCGGTTAGTCATTGCCTACGAAGGGACCCGCTACCACGGCTGGCAGGTCCAACCCAACCAGACTACGATTCAGGCTGTCCTCCAGGATGCCTACGCTCAAATGACCGGGGCCGAGACTCAGATGCTGGCCGCCGGCCGCACCGACGCCGGTGTTCACGCCGCGGCCCAGGTCGTTTGTTTCGAAAACAACTCGCGCCATGAACCTCAAGTTTTGCGCGAAGGACTCAACCGTTTCCTGCCCAAAGATATTGTCGTAAAAAAAGCCGAGACGGCTCCAGCCGGGTTCGACCCCCGCCGCCAGGCAGTCGGCAAGCACTACCGTTACGTAATCCACAACGCCCGGGTTCGTCCGTTGTTCGAAAGAAACTTCCGCTGGCATATACGCGCCGAGCTGAACCTTCTATCTATGAACCAGGCGGCCGGCTGCCTGATTGGCGAACACGATTTCTCGGCTTTTCGAGCTTCGGGCTGCGAAGCCAAGCATGCCGTCAGAACAATCGACCGGATTGATTGGAGTTCGGAAGAATCGGCCGTCAAGCTTGATATTTGGGGCCGCGGATTTCTCAAGCAAATGGTTAGGAACTTAGTCGGTACTTTTGTCGAAATCGGCCGCGGGCGCTGGAGTAGTGATGACATGCAGATTATATTAGAAAGCCGTAAACGCGAACGAGCCGGGCCGACGGCCCCGGCCTGCGGCTTGTGCTTGATCAGGGTCTACTACGACAAGGAGGAGTACCGGGCTGCCCCGCCGGGAAGTGCCACCTGAATATGGTGTGAAAGGGGAAAATCGGACCGCTTGACACCACCTGCGGTCTCCAGCACACTGCGGGGACAACCGCAAACCTGCCAGTCGAGGGAGCCTGCGCGCTCCGGGAAGGGGAGATGACCATGGATATCCAGGAAATCACGCTACAGAAACTGGACTCTGAGAAGTTCATCCAGGAATGGGCGGAGAAGATTCAGTCGAAGGTCGGCGAAGGTCTCGCCGTCAACGCCCTCTCGGGCGGGGTGGATTCCTCGGTGGTCACCCTGATTGGTCACAAGGCACTGGACAAACGGCTCAAGACCTACTTCATCGAGAACGGTCTCATGCGCGAAGGCGAGCCAGAGCACATCGTGTCGCTGTTCAAGAACATGGGCGTGCACGTCGATCTGATTGACGCCAAGGAGCAGTTCTTCGGGGCACTCAAAGGCCTCACCGATCCCGAGGAGAAGCGCGAGGCCATCACCCACTCCTTCTACAAAGAGGTGTTCGGGCGGCTGGTGAAGGACAGCGGGG
>JAFDKH010000246.1 GCA_019307065.1 Deltaproteobacteria bacterium | reverse complement strand
CCGGGTTTGGATTCAGCTTCATCCGGGTCCAGGTCGGCGATTGCGGGTTTGCTGGCGGGTTTTTCCACGGTCTTGGGCCCAACCACGAACGCATATGGTGCGCTCTGACTGCCCAATCTCTTGACAACACCCCCGCGCTTATTCAGCGCTTCGAAATAATAACTCAACCCGCTCGCTTTAATTTTCGCCGGCAGCTTGAAAGCCATTTGGCCGGTACGCTTGACCTTTCTGACTATCTGCCTTTCCTTGCCCTTACCGGCCTTGTAGCGCAAGCGGACCCGCTTGATCATTTTGAAGGGATTTGCATCGATAGACACCTTGATCTCCATCCCTCCCAATTTCTCTGCCGGCTCAGGCACCTGATGCGCCAATACGATCGGCTTCTTGCCCTGACTGAGCTCAAGGGCCCGTTCGAAAGGCTGCTTGAGTTTCGGTGAAACCTTCGGAGACAACTTGTGATTTGGGTTTATGGCAAGCAGGTGCCGGTAAGCGGTAATCGATGCCTTGGGTTTGCCCAGGGCGGCCATGCACATGCCCTTGAGCTCGTAGGCTTCTGCCAGCTGATCGGGCCCGCTCTTGCTGGATTTAAGCACCTGATTGATGTCCCACAGGGCCTGCATGTATTTCATCTGGGCTGTGAGCTTCTTGGCTTTTGCTAAGTTATTCGCTGCCCATAAAGTAGTCGGAACCAATAACAATATAATGATCAGGATTTTCTTGCCCATTCTCTCTCCATGTATCATCCTGGTTAATATAACAAAACCTAAGTGTAACATGGCAGTCTTCGAGCATTCAAATGGAATTATTAAAATAGACTAAGATGGCCGACAGATGACGACCGCAACGAAGGAAATCAAAGGTACCAAGGGGATTTACAAGTTCCTGACCATGCTGGCCAAAGGCGGCATGGCCGAGATCTGGCTCGCCAGACAAAATGATTTGCATGGCGAAGAAAACTTTGTGGTGGTCAAGAAGATACTTCCTCGATTCGCCGACCAGCAGAAATACATCGAGATGTTCCTCGACGAGGCCCGCATCACCGCCCGGTTCGATCATCACAACGTCGTGCGGGCTATCGAGTTGGGCAAGATCAAGGGCTCCTACTTTATGATCATGGAATATCTCGAGGGAGAGAGCCTGGCCTACCTGGCCAGCACGGCGCTCAAGAAGGGCCATCGGTTGCCGCAGGAACTGGCCGCGGGTATCATCGCCCAGGTCTGCGACGGTCTGGAGCATGCCCACAAGTTGCGCGATCAAAATGGCAAACCGATGAACGTTATTCACCGGGATGTCAGTCGCCAAAACATCATTGTCCTGTTTTCCGGGCGGGTGAAGCTGGTGGATTTTGGTATCGCCGCGGCTTCTGAGCGGATACATGAAACCCGCACCGGGGTTACCAAGGGTAAACTTTCTTACATGTCGCCCGAGCAGTGCCTGGGAAAAACTATCGATCCCCGAACTGACATATTCTCTCTGGGCATCGTTCTCTGGGAGGTGCTGGCCGGCCGACGCCTGTTTAAACACAAAGTGGATCTGCACACACTCAAGGCAATCGTTTCGGGCGACCTGCCCTCCATTCGCCAGTTCCGGCCTGAAGTCTCGACCGAACTGGAGTCGATCGCCATGCGTGCCCTGAAACATGAACCCAAAGATCGATTCGCCTCGATCGAACGGATGGGCGAGGCACTTAAACTTTACATCAAGAACTCCGGGGCCAGGGTTGGCGAGTTTCACCTCGGGCAGTTCTACCTGAAGGCAATGCCCGAGCGGATCAAGACCAAGCAGCAACTGCTGGAAGAACTGGCCTCGCGCGAGGTGCAACCAGAAGACATGGTTGCTTTGAAACCTGACACGGACGCCTCCATGCCTTCAGACTCGTCTTCGGAAGGCTCCCGGCTAGACCAGGCTGCCGAAGCCGAAAAAATGCCGCCCAAATTACCAGACCCGCAGCCGGACGAACTACAGCGACCATCAACTAACCCATTTTCGCCTGCCGAATTTTCAGGCCGGGCAGAAGAAGCGATTGTCACCAAAGAGATATCTTTGGAGGCTGTCAAGGACCTGCTTTCCGAGCAACCCGCGAAAGAAGAAGAGCCGGTATTGCCGAAGCTACCCGATTATCCTCCTGTGAAGCAGCCGGCAGCGGAGGAAAAGGAAAGAGACGCCGACTCGATAGAAACAGTCCACTCGAAACCGTCACCGAAGCTGCCCGATCATCCTGCTGCTGAGCAATCACCAGTAGAAGAAGGGGACAGCGACGAATCTCCGAAGGAAACTGCCCCATCGATAAGGATTTCGAGACGCGGGGTGAGTAAGTCCGGCTGGAATCCCAAGCTTCTGATCGGCATTGTTGCGAGCGTGATCATTGTCTTGATCGTCGTAATAGCCAACTGGCCGAGCGATGAGCAGACTGGCGATTTAACCGGGCCGGTCGAGATTCCGGGGGACAGCCGGCCCGACGAACCGTCCGATCCAAACCCGGCTGACACGCCCAAGCCGGTCGAGCCGGAAGATAAAGTACCCGATAACCCGAAACCGCCGGATAAAAAACCGGTCGTTGAAGAACCCGCCATGGCAACCCTGGCAATCGGGTCAGAGCCGGCCGGTTGCAAGGTGCGCTTGAACGGAAAATTGCTTCTCAGCCAGACTCCGCTTGCTAACCTGAGTGTCAAATCGGGAACAGAGCACCTGGTGGCCGTTTTCTGCCCGAAGCACAAGATGGAGATCCAGCGAGTAAGTCCCGTGCCAGGCGAGAAGTTAAAACTGGACTTCAAACCAACCAAGCTTGTTGCTCCTAAGCTGTCGGGAAACGGTTTTCTGCGCTTGAACACCGATCCCTGGTGTGAGGTTTACCTGGGCAAGCGCAAGCTGGGAATTACTCCCTTGCTTGGAATCAAGCTGCCCAAGGGGGATCATCGCCTCAGGCTGGTCAACAAGGACCTGGGCATTGACAAGAACATCTCGGTACGCATCCGGCCGGGTAAAACCACCAGCCTTTTGAAAAAGCTGGAGTAACCCTTTCTAAAAACCGCTGTATAAAACATTCGATACTTGCGACTTCATTCGATTTCCTCCAGTATAGGTCAATTAACTGCAAGGAGGAGTCCGATGAGAGGTGGTGGTTGGTTGGTGGCGGGGGGTTTGCTTGGTGCTTTATTTATCAACCTCGGTGGCTGTGACCCTGAGAATCAGCAAACTGGATACGCTCGGGAATTAAGTTGGCAGAATCACCCTGGTGGCGGGCCGCTAAACCTACCCCCGGGAGACTACACCACCCCCAATCGTGAGCAGTGCGGTACCGGCTGCGTGGTCTGGGCCGCCAACGGTGCTCTGGAGATGCAGTTCAAGATCGACCAGGCCGACCCGAATTTGACCATCAACCTCAACCCCTACGGTTTTCTTGGACAGTTTTCGGGAAGTTCGGTTTGCGGCGGGGTGTGCGGGATTGATTCCAACAGTGGAAGCTCTTTCGAGATCGAATGCACGCTCGAGAAACTCCGTGATGTCGGCACACCCCGTTCCGGTTTGGGTTCGGCTCTGAACTACAAGATCACCAGTTTCACCGAGATTAACCCAATCAGTAACCAGATCATCTGGGATCAGCTCCAGTACGGACCGATCCTGACCAACATGAACGCCGAGTCCGGCCACACGATTTCAAATTGTTCCTCGGGCACCGGCGATCACGAAGTAGTCATCATCGGTTACCGGGAAACCAGCGGGGGAAACGTCGATGTTCAGATCAAAAACAGCTGGGCAAACAATGAAGGAACTAATTCCTATCCCTGGCTTGAAATCACACCGAACAACGCCTGCGATATCTTTTATAACTTGCGTACCCACTTCATCAGCGGAACCTACGCCGATGACCAGGTCAGCGACAGCGACGGCGACGGATTCGAGGACTTCATTGACATGTGTCCAGAGCAGAACAGCTACGCCAACACTAACATCGACGGGGATTACCAGGGCGATTTCTGCGACATTGACCGGGACAACGATTGGGTCCTGAACTTCCACGATTGCCAACCCGACAACAAGTACATCGCCTACGATCTCGACGGCGATTACCGGCACGACTATTACTTTAAAAAAGACGCCATGGGCGGCAACGATTTGTACTGGGCCACCCTGGCAGCGGGAGATTGTTCTGACGGACCGATGGGTTTACAGCAGTGTTGCCTGAACGAATGCGGGCGCCTGGACGGGCTTGGGTTGCCCTATTTCATCCGGTCCGACTGCGAAACTGCCTGCAACCAGGTGGACAACTGCACGCCGGTCAACGACGGGTCTTCCGTCTGCTATAACGTATTTCGCTGCCTGACCCAGGAGAACCAGCAGAGCGGCAGCTGTGATACCCTGCAGATCGGCGGCCTTACCCGAAAACAACCCTGGCCCAACGACGTCGATGCCTGTCGGAACCAGTACGGCAACATGAACCAGAACGATGCCGACGGGGACGGGTACGGGGACTTTTGCGAAGACGAGCTCATAGTCGCCAACCTGGCCCTGGCCGGGGTGACTTACTCCGGTCAGGGAAACTCGCACGGAGTGCAAATAATCTCGACCTGTTACACCGGCCGCTACGACATAACCTTCGACTCCTGGGGCGGAGGTTCCGCGGGCGTCACCCGCAGCGGCACATCGGTGGGGGCCTGCTATTGCCCGCGCGACCCCTGGGACGCCAACTGCACCGACGAGTGTCCCCTGCTGGGTGAGGCGCCGCTCTCGGATGCCAACGACAACGCCTGGGATCCGATCATCTCAGACGATTGCATTGCCGGTGACTATCCGGCTAACGGCGCCCAGGCCGCCGATGACGAGGTTGCCAACCGCTTCCGGGACCGGTCAGTGATCTTCGGCCCCTCGCTCGACAATCACCATCTCCTCGATTGGGACTGGGAAAATTTCAGCGACCCGGAGGACAACTACGCGGCAGTCGACCTGTCCTGGGGTCAGGCCAGCCAGGGCACTGTCAAGATCCGGGTGGATTACCCGGATGGTAACGCGCAGCCGGCAGAGGAAGAAAAGGCGTTCAGTGCAGAAGGAGTACCCATCAAGACAGGCTGCACCTCCACCATTGTGGGATATCAACAATGGGAGGGCCCGCCGGCCGATCTAATTCCCTGGGACTGCTCCGGGGCCTGGATGGACGGGCTGGCAGTGAACCCGGGGTCCCGCTGGGCTCCGCTGGCCGTCGGGCTGGTTCAGATTCTCGACGGGGCAGTCTACCAGGCCGTGTTGTTCGAGCGAAGCCTGTGTCGTCCGGAAAAGTTCTTGCGCTTGCAGACCGGCGCAGCCGCCGCCCCTTTGGATCTTAGGCAATCCAAGCAGGTGGCCGGAATGATCAAGCCCGAGCTTCTAGGCCTTGAAGCCGGTGACAAGATTCCGGCCCTGATTATATTGAGCGAGAACAAGGGCACCGGTTCGGCCCAGTTGTGGTTCGCTAGCCTGACAAATGACGACTCCCGCTTGGCAAATGGGGTCGAGATTCTGGGCGCAAGTGCTCTGCCGCCGGATGTTGCTTTCGGAGAGATCCTCTTCGACGACACCCACCAGGAAGTTATCTTGGTGGGTCGCTTGAGCGACAATCCCCAACTTGGTCTCTGGGGTCTCGATCTGGCGACGAGTGAATGGATGGCCAAGGGTTTCCTCCAGGCGCCGGCTGATCTGACCGGCTTCCGCCTGACCCGGAATCCGAATAACGACTTGTTGTTTCTAGTCGGAGGCCGGACGACCGACGGTGAATGGCCCGCGCTGCAGGCCTACGAGCCCCTATCCAATCGCCGCATACTCATGGGCTCAGGATCGGGCGAAAAGCTTCCCTTGATTAAGGATGCCGGGATTCATCAAAACTGTGCGACCGGAGAGTTCACTATTTACGGAGGCTCGATTGGTGACAATCCGAATCTCGACATTTGGAAGATCGGACCCTTGGGTTTGCAGGTCGAAAAGATCGGCGGCAGCAGATTGGGGCCCGGGGCCAGAAATCGGCCAATGGTCCACTTCGACGGCAACAAGATGTGGGTGAGTGGCGGCGAGATCGGCGCCGGCAGTTCGGCATTTGTGGCTTGGCGTTTCGATCCGGTCACTTCAGACTGGCGCGAGTACCGCCCCCTCGATCCCGAGGCCATCACTCCGAATAGCCTGGACGGGATCTTCGCTCGCGAGGCGCCCGCGGCCATGTTATTCAATGCGGGAGCGGATGGGCATGAGGTAACAGCCAGCCTCGAGGCGGGCGGGGCTGATTTGGGTATCATGGTTCGTGAGCTAGCCTCGGGCCAGATTGTCGGTTCAGCCATGGACCCGGAAAAACCCCGCTCGGTGCTGTTCAATGCAGAAACGGATACCACCTACGCCATCGAGGTTCGCGCATTCGATACATTCCCCGAGGACGCGGCGGCCAATTTTTCGATAATCGTGAATTAGGTGGGGATGTAGTTCAACCTGTTGAGAGGCAAATGGGGTTATTCTGGATGGGTGGAAGGGAGCAAGAGATGAAAAGGTTGAAATGGACGGTAGTGATCTGGAGTTTGGTATTATCTTTTACGGGACTGATTGCGTCTTGTGGCGGCGGCGATGGCGTAAATTGTAACGAGATTTGCACGAAAATCGTCGAGTGTGTTGCAGGAGCTAGTGAATCCGAATGTCTCACCGATTGCAATTTGCGCAAGGAGCTACTGAAGTCAAGCGTTTGGAATGATGCGGTTGCTTGCATTATGAATACGCCCTGCGCACAATTGGAGGACCCCGAAGAATGTATGATCGAAGCCGCGGCCAAGGTACCCGAAAGCGTCGTGGATGATTTCGTCGGTAAAATTTGTGCCAGGATGAAAGAATGCGACAGTAATCTTGACCTCGATCAATGCAAAACCGAGATGAAGGCCTCCGACGAAGCCGCGATTTTAAGGGGTCTAAAGGAAACAGTGCTCAACTGCATCACAGATTGTATTTCAAACACGGATTGTAGTGTTAGTGATCCCATGGATAACTCAGGTTTGATCGGTTCAATTAAAATTTCACGGGCTTATTATAGATGGCGGTATTTGACACAGCTCAAGACGTGATTTCGCATCCACGGTGGCCTGCACCACCGTCGGTTTGAA
>JAFDKH010000245.1 GCA_019307065.1 Deltaproteobacteria bacterium | reverse complement strand
CTTTCCAGCCTGCGCAGCCTGGTTGAAGAATCAGCACGGGCGGTCTTGACCAAGGGCATGGCCCGTTGAGGGTCGGCCAAATTCCTTACGGAAACTCGTAGAGTGGACTCGCTACGGATTTCATCGGCCGGGTCGAATCGATCACGAAGGTGACACCCTTGAGAACCGGCAAGCCGCCAGAGTCTTTCTCGACTATATTACCAACCACGTATATCTCGCTGTCGCTCACCCCGGTCATGTCGTGCAGGATAACCTGTTCGGCCAGCCAGGGTGCCAGCGACTCATTCCAGCGATAGAACACAACCGGCTCGGACCAGCCCTCGAAGTCGGCCGCATTCAGATCGTGGTTGAAATACATGAACACCCTGTCGCCGGTCGAGGGATTCACCCAGTCGCAGCCAGCATTGATACAGTTCGTTTCGTTGCCGAGTGACTGACAGAAAACGCTGCCCTCGCAATGCGGCTGGCGCCACTCGCAACCGTCGGGAGGCCCAGCCAGGTTCTGGCAGGCAGTGATGTCGAATGAGTAATAGCTGCAAACCGATTCGCCGTAACAACCCAAGCTGTTGTCCCAGCTGCAACGCCCGTTGTTGCCCAAGTCGAGGCAAGAACTCGAATCGCCAAACACATGACAGAATTCTTCGCCGTAACAAAATGGCGAATCGAGGGTCTCAGTCATTACGCCGACGAAGTGGACCTTGTCCTCGCCGACCCAGACCGCGCGCAGGTTTAGACGAGATTGTGTGTCTGACAAGCTGTGAAGCGGGCCACCAAAGAGTTCTCGATAGCTAAACTGAATGACGTCTAAGATCGTGGTCTGCTCATCGGGCGGTCCCCAGACATCGAGCCCGCCGTCGCCCATCCCGTAGCGATAAATTACGCCGCGATAGTCCGGCAGAATAAGCGGCTCGTGGTCGGGGTGCAGCATCAGAT
Organism: Deltaproteobacteria bacterium; assembly: GCA_019307065.1. Classification (GTDB taxonomy): domain Bacteria; phylum Myxococcota; class B64-G9; order B64-G9; family B64-G9; genus JAFDKH01. The sequence goes on along the minus strand of JAFDKH010000245.1, from coordinate 6,197 downwards.
CAAAGGGTATGTCGAGTTCGCCAGTCGAAGCGATGGCCCATAGGGTGTGTTGACCGCTGTCCGGATCGAACTTTCCCGAAATATCGCGTTGCAGATTGTTGTACAGGGAAGTGTTCGCACACAGGCCGCCGAGTTCATCGTCCCAGCTGCTACCCAACTCAGGGTCTGTAACCCAAGAGTGCATTCCGTCGACTAATTGGCCGGGCGTATAATGGTAGATGGCCACCGATGGATTCTGATTAAATACCTGGTGAGCCGGCATCCAGGCCCGGGCAATCTGGTCGTCGGGATACTCGTAGCCCCAGATCGAAAAGCCGTCCATGAAATACCAGGAATAAATGATGCCGCCCTGCCCGTCACCGGCGGCTATTGCCGGGTAGAGGTGCTCACACAGATCGAGTTGCCCGGCCGGGTCGATGTCGCAGTGGTACTGACCGAAGGCCGCGAAGCTGTATGCCCCGTCGGCAATGTAGTAGCTACCGGTGGTGTAGAAGGTATCGATGCCGTTTACGGTTGTGCCCCAGACATCGAGCAGGTATTTGAATTCTGTCTTGTCGGGCTCGCCCAGGGCCTGCATTAAATCGGTTCGGCGCACCCAGCTATTCCCATCGAAATGAAACATCTCCGAGGCGCTGCCGACCGCCAGGCCGTAATTGACGCCGTAGAGGGTCACGCCCGCTTGATCGGGAATCCAGGTGTAGCCATGGACGTCGTAGGACATCTGTTGACTACCCGGATCCCAGGCGACCTCGACCGCGATCGGGTGTCGCTCGAAGGCCGGGTCGACGAAGGCACCGACCGCCATGCCTACCTCAGCGTCGGGTCGCAGTTCGTGGATTAGATAATCAGCGCCGTACAACTCGGTCGACATGTCCGGATTGATCCAGTTCAAGATACAGTAAGGCACCGAGCCGGCCAGGATGCATTCACCGGTCTCACCATCGCAGTGTCCCGTCTTGCCGTTCACACACGGATCGCCGTCGTCGCAGGGCAGACCGTCGGGCGCCAGGATCGGGTCGCCGACTATGTCCACCTCGACACAGAAAGCCTGTCCTTGGCTGCCGTCGCAGACGTCGCCCGGCAGGCAGGTGCACTGTTTGTCCGCACCCGGGCGGCACTCGTAGCTATTGGAGCAGGAATTGCCCAGCGCCGAGAGATCGGCAACCGACAGGCACTGCTGTGCGAGCTCGTTGCAAACCCCGGTGTTGCAGTCGACATCGCCGGCAGGTACGGCAGTCGAACAATCAATATAGCGATCCGGCTGGCCCAGCACCGGCGGCAGACAGTAGCCGCGCAGGGCGGGATCGAATCCCGAAGTTACGCAACCGGTCTGGGTTTCGTTGTCGGGCGGCGACGGGCAGGCCTTACATACCTCGTTGGCGGTGCAGAATACGCCGTCGCCTGCTATTGCGCAGTCGATGCCCAGCTTGGCTTCGTCCGCCACGATCAGGCAGCTATCGATGTCTTCATCACAGTAGACCGTCTCGCAGAACCCGACATTGGAAGGGTTGATATAGTCCCAGCAGTCCGTTATCTGGTTGACTTCGCACGAGCCGGCCTGGCAGATCGACTGACTACAGAACGGGCCCTCGTTGCAGGCCGTCCAGGGGGGATCTAGCTCAACATCGCAGCTCTCATTGAAGGCATCGCAGCCCAACACGGAGACACATTCCAGATCGTAGTAATCGTACGGTTCGGGCAGCAGCCCGGAATCGACGGCGTATTGCAGGCAGTCACGCATGATCGGGAAAGTGTCGCTGGTAAACAGGCCGCTGCAGTTGCCGGTCACGCTGTCGTAGCAGCAGTCGGCGTTGGTTTCCCCCAGGCCGGAGCATTTGCCTAACGCGCACCAACTGCCGCCTTGATTAACATCGAAACATAACTCCCCCTCGGAAGCTACATTCTTCAAGCAGAGATCGACATCCTCGTCGCACCAGACCTGCGAGCAGGCAGACGCCGGTCCGACCTCGGATTCGCAGTCGCGTTGGGCGGGCAGCCCCGAGCCGGGATCGTACAGACAATCGCCCTGCGCGTCGCAGACCGTGTTGACCGTGCAGAAGAATTTGTCGTCACAGTCCTGACCCAGCATGGCGGCATCTGTCGCATACAAGCAGGTGCCCGTCGCCGGATCACAGGTTTGATCGAGGCAGTCGCGCTTGCGATACAGCGAACAGTTAACCGGATCGTAGTTCGGCCCGGCACTGTCACAGTAGATCGCCCAACCGTCGCCGATGGTGCAGTCGACCGTCTGGGCCGGGTCGCCCGGGTCGTGATAACACTCCAGGCTATCCCCGCCCTGATCTGAGCAGGTGCCCGAGATACAAAGGTCTCCCGAGTCTGGTGTGCACAATGTTTCGCCCGAGGGAACCCAGTTGCAAGCGTCCAGGTCCTCATCGCAAGCGGGATCGCCGAGATCGTTACAGAAGTCGGCCGCACACGGCAGGCTGCCCCCGGCACAGTGCCCGGCCCCGTCGCACACTTCGCTGGTGGTACAGAAGAACCCGTCGCTACAGGCGGCAGTCGAACCGTTGTCGCTGTAGCTGCATTCGCCCGTCTCCGGGACGCAGCTACCGAGCAAGCAGTCGCGGTTGCGGAACTGATCGCACTTGACCGGATCTGGCAGGCTGCCCCCAGCGCAGTACCAACCCTCCCACTCGGAGGTGATCGCGCAGTCGACCGTGCCGGCCTGCTCACAGACCGAGGCAGCCGGCGCGCTCGCGTCCGAACAACTGCCCAGCAAGCACAAATCGGCCGCCTCGTAGATACAGCTGCCACCACCACCGGGATACAGCGGCAGGTACTGGCAGGTGCCATCCGGTTCTAGGCAGGCCGGGTCGGCCAGATCGTTGCAGTCGTCGGCATGACAAATGGCGGGCCCGATGCAGTGACCGTTCACATCACAGATCTCGTTGCTGGTACAGGCCAGGGCATCATCGCAACTGGCCGGCGCCGGGCTTATAGCTGTATAGGTGCAATCGCCGCTGGCAGGTGTGCAACCCGGGGTCAGGCAATCACGATCGCGAAACACCTGGCACAGAACTGCATCCGGAGCGCTACCGCCTGTGCAATAGATATCCTCCCAGTCATTGCCGGCGTTGCAGTCCTTGAAGCCGGTTGCCAGGCAAACAGAAGCGACCGGGGCAGTGGCCGGGCCGCAGGTACCCTCCTGGCACAAGTCGGCCGGGTTCGGGAAGCAGCTGTCACCCCCGGCGGGATTGCGTGGAGCGTAAAGACAGCTGCCGTCCGGCTCGTTGCAGGCCGGGTCGCCCAGATCATTGCAAGCATCGGGCGTGCACTTGGCATCACCGAGACACTGCCCCTGAAGATTGCAGGCCGTGTTAAGCGAGCAAGCCAAGTTATCATCACAGGCCGCCGGCGGTGGGTCGACCGGGGTGTAGCTGCACTCGCCTGTCGAAGAGTCGCACGATTCCGCCAGGCAGTCGCGGTTGCGATACAACCTGCAGCGCTCGGCATCGTACTCCGCTCCCGACTCGTTACAATAGACCGCCCAGTCGTCGCCAATGCTGCAGTCAACCAGGCCCGCCTCGGCGCACGAAGATGGATAGGGTGCCGTAGCCGCAGTACAGGTGCCCAGCTTGCACAAGTCGGCCGGATCGGGCGCGCAGCTGCCGCCGCCGGCCGGGTACTTCGGTTCGAACAGGCACAAGCCTATCGGCTCCATGCAATTCGGATCACCCGGATCGTTGCAGGCGTCGCCGGCACACTTGGAATCACCAACGCACTCCCCGTTAGCGTTGCAGGCGGTATTGACCACACAGGCCAGGTTGTCTTCGCAAGTCGCCGGAGCAGGAACGATCGGCGAATAGACGCATTCGCCCGTGTCCGAGTCACAAGCCGATGTTATACAATCGCGGTCTTTGTAGCGTTGATGATCGCTATCGTCGGCACCGATATCGCAATCGCGCAGCGTCAGCGACACGCACTCGGCGTGAGTGTCGGGCGGCGTCACCTGACAGACGGCCTTGAGGACGCATTTGTTCTCGTCGATGGTGCACGGCGGGTAGACGTCGGGCGGCTCGGCCTCGATTGGAGTGCGCAGGCACTCGCCATCTATACAGATTCCCTCGTTGCAGGAATCGTCTTCGAATTCCGCGGCACATTCGTCCGATTTGCACAGACCGGGACTCGAACTGGAACAACCGCCGCCAAAAGTGGCAAATAACAACAATATAGGAATCGCAACGAAAGCAGTCTTTAACGACATGTAGTGCCTCCCGTAATCAGAATGTCCGCTGATTTTTGGATTGTACCCCAGCCAAGCAGCCGGTAGAAGCAGTTTCCCAAATAAGGTAAGTCCGATGCGGTCCGAGTCCGGCGAAGAAGGATAAAGATTCTCGGACGGGATCGGTGACTGGTCGAAGTAAAATAACGAAAATAACGGGGACGGGGTACGTTCTAACTCTTTATAATTATTGAATCCGCGAGTTTGCCATTTTCTGCTCTCGGGTTTCAGCTGGCAGACTGCTGATCGGTTCCGTCATTTTTGACAATCGTTCTGACGAATCGCACGATATATTGCCAGGCTGAGAAAACACTGAAAAATAGCGACAGGTAGATTAACCACAGGCCGACTATATGGAAGTCGACCCAGGGTCTTACCGGAATACCCCAGCCGGCCAACAATTCGTGGAACCAGGTCCCGGCAACCAGGTTGTGCAAGCCGGGGGTGATAATCGCCACCGGATAGGGATAGTGAATCAGCAAAGCCAGAATACCGACCAGCTGGAAAGCCGTTTTCCACTTTCCGCCCTGCGAGGCGGCAATCACCAACCCCTCGCTCGAAGCGATGCCCCTCAGCCCGGTAATCGCCAATTCGCGGGCCAGTAAGAGGACTACCACCCAGGCCGGAATGCGACCCAGCGGAATCAGCATCACCAGGACCGAGGTGACAATCAGCTTGTCGGCCAGGGGATCGAGAAATTTCCCGAAAACCGTAATCAGGCCCTTACGGCGAGCCAAATAGCCATCAAAGTAGTCTGTGGCTGAGGCCAATGCAAAAAGGCAAGCCGCTATGAAGCTGTTGATACGGCTTTCGTAGTAGATAAAAAACAAGACTAAAGGAATAATCAGAATGCGAAACATGGTGAGCATATTCGGAAGATTGAAAAACTCCTTCTTCATAGACGTTCGCACGATTGCTCCTACGAGATTTGCGCCGGGAATTCGACGCCGTAGTTTAGACTGCGTAAAAAATACGTCCTTGACCGCTCAGCTCGAGCCACAAACCTTGAGGCAGGGGGGGCTCGACTTCGATCAGTCGGGGAATCAAATCGCCGGTCCAGCCAATTAGCTTGTCGGCTCTAATCAGAAACTTTTGTATGTCGTTTAGAGAGTGCTGCTGCACTTCGCCCGGACAGGTCAGCACGATCTGTCCAGGTCCCTTGATATGAAAAAGAGGGACTTCGGCATTTTGGCCGCACTGCAGGCGTCCGTTTTCCCAACCGGCGCAATCGCCAAAAGCGAAAATATAATCTTCTACAAAATACCCAGACTGCTGCCCGAGCGAGCGGAGCACGAAGGTATCCTGCCCTTCGGCACTGAAAAGCAAGTCACCGTCGCCGTCGACAGCTACTAATGCGCTTGGGCCGGTGCCGAAAGGATATTTGGTATCTTGCCCACCGAAACGCTTTCTGACTTGAACATAACTGAGGTCGCCCTCGACGCAGACAAGCGCTATGAGTCTGGTATAGATATTTCCGGCCACTCGAATTGTCAGCGTTTTGTTCTCAATTTTATACGGTCCCGAAACCTGAGCTGCCGCCCGAGGCGGGCCTGGCTGTCGAGCGCTTGGTAGATCTGCTTTGTCGACGACCGGCTCTTGTCCTAAGAACCCACCTATGTCAGGACCGGCTGACTGCCCATCCGGCTCGTCGGTCTGGGCCTGAACCACAAAGTTGTCTGGTTGATCTTGTTCTTCGACGGTTTGGCTTGTTTGAACTTGGTCTTTAATGCCGGCTTGGGCGAGATGCTGGTGAGCCCGTTCGGGCTCCCCTTTCTTCATCAGAACAACCGCCAGAGTTCGATGTGCTTTTTCGTGGGTCGGTTCGATTTCAATCGCTTTTTCTAGTTCTTGTTCGGCGTCATCCAGTCGGCCGGCCCTGATGAAAACTGTCGCCAGGTTCAGGCGTAACGATTCTTCTTTCGGATAGCGATTGATCAAATCGCGATATACCTCG
>JAFDKH010000244.1 GCA_019307065.1 Deltaproteobacteria bacterium | reverse complement strand
TAACCTGATTAATTTTGTCTCTTACCTGGTTGGAAATGTATACGGATAGAATTCGTTTATTTGCCGCCATTGAGACTAGCTGGTATCTTAGCCCCAGAAAGACAGGAGAATCTAATGAAAAATGTCAGACTGGTATGTATCGGCGCCGGTAACATGGGCACGGCCTTCGTCAAAGGTCTAGTCGATGCCGGCCTATTACTGCCTTCGCGCATAACCGTAACGGATAAAACCCAAAGACGCCTGACTCACGCTCACCGCGAGCTGCGCGTGAAAACTTCCCGCGATAACGCTCAAGCGGTCAAGAAAGCCAATATTGTCGTCCTGGCCGTCAAACCACAGATCCTCGACCAGGTCCTGACTGAAATAAAGGCTACGGTAGCGAAGGAAACCTTGTTTCTTTCAATAGCCGCCGGTTATCCAACCGGACTGATAGAAAACCTCCTGGGAAATAAAGCCCGGGTTGTACGCGCAATGCCCAACATTGCAGCCATAGTTGGACAGGCAGCCACCGCTATCTGCAAAGGCAAATACGCTCGCAAACGAGAGCTCAACCTGGCACGCAAGTTGTTCGAAGCCTGTGGATTGGTAATTGAAGTCGAAGAAAACAAGATGGATGCCGTCACCGGCCTGTCGGGGACCGGGCCAATGTACGTCTTTATCATCATCGAAGCGCTCTCGGACGCCGGCGTAAGAATGGGATTGGGTCGTTATGAATCAACCCGCCTGGCAACCCAAACCGTCCTGGGAGCAGCCATGATGGTCGAACAGACCGGCCAACACCCTATTTTCCTCAAAGATCTGGTAACTTCACCCGGCGGAACGGCCATCAATGCCCTGTACAGTATGGAAAAAACCGGAATGCGGGCGGTGTTAATGGAGGCAGTCGAAACCGCCACCAAGAAATCTCAAGAGCTGGGACGACCATTCAATAACAAGCACGATTGAGATAGCCATTTCTTGTGATCCAGCTCACCAAAGGCTGAAGCCAACCACAAAAAAATCTAACCAAACTCAGAAATCTGAGATCTTGCAAACGAGTGTTCGGGTCAGAAATCCGTAGTTTCTCTGTAATTTCTGGAGAATACGATCGAGTTCGATTTAGGCACAGGGTTTGCAAACCAAACCGGGCAACTGCTTGATGATGGCTACAGATGAACCCGGCGCGTAGCACCGGTTGATGATTGAGGTTCCGTTTTCGGGGCCTCTTTTTTTTATCCGCCATTTATGGCGGATAACCCGCCATAGCTTCAGCGTCCATCCTTCGCAGTTGCACTGCTACGGAGGACGCGGCGGCGGGTCAGGGCGGAAGTTCAGCTTGTTTCGCTCGGATCTTTAATCTCGCTGAATGGATCGACCTGGCGCAAGCACAACTCGTCGAAGAACCCGCGGTTAGTGCGTACAGTACTCATGTCGTTGTACTGGGTGCGATGGACCAAGGTCGCCTTGGCCATGAAATCTACACAACTCGTACCATTTTTGGCCGGTAGGCCGGCGTCGAAAACCTCAGTGACAGGCCCGGGATCGGCGCGGCCGAAGAGAATGAGAAGCCAGACGCGATTGACCATGTAATAAACGCGCTCTACCCGATGCGCCCGGAGGCCGTCGATGTCTACATTTGGATCGGCCGCCTGCCTGACAGCCGCGGTGGCAAGGCGTGAGGTCAATTGATGCTCGGGGTGCCCGGTCGCGCCCCAGTCGGGGTGAAAAGTGAAAAGCAGGTTGGGCTGAAACGAGCGGATGGACCTGGCGATCACCCGGATGGGATCTTTGTGTTTCTTCCAAATCTCGAAAATTTCATGGCGTTTGGGAAAACTGGATACCGGCAAGGGTGCGTTGAAAAACTGCTCGTGCTGCAACGTAGCCCCGTAAATCTCGGCGGCTTTTTTCATCTCTTGGCCGCGGACGGTCTTGAGATCGGGATCACAGCCAGTTTTGAGGCAACATTCGCCACCATCACCGTGGGTCATGATCATGAAATAAAGCTGGTTGCCATGGTAGATGCTGGCGCGGGCCAGGATCGAACCGGGGAAACACTCGTCATCCGGGTGCGGCGCACACCACATGACCCGCGGGCCCTTGGCTAAAAAATCATCGACCGGGACCGGTTCGGGTGAGCCGTCTGGTTTTATCGGCACGATACTGCAACCTAACGAAGGTAGCGCAAGTGCTGAACTTACGGCCATTGAGTATTTCAAGAAATCGCGACGATCCATATTGAGTAACCCCGATGTCTTATTCTATTCCCGCCTTTATACGGAATCAATCATTTAGGCCGCGGCCAGGGAATCTTGGGAAAGGCCGGTATAGGCCGATTCCATTTTTTGAGGGCCTTGCGACAGTTATCACAAAAATCGTATTCACGATCACAGGTCGAAGCGCGGCCTTTTGCGTCTTCCATCAGGCAACCCCGAGTAGGGCAATGCGGCAAACCCAGAGTATGACCAATCTCATGCACGGCCACCTTGGCAAAGCGGATTCGGGCATGCTTACGGTTGCGGGCACTCTTGCGACAACGAAGCATGGACATAACCCCGGCCAGTCCGTCGATCGACGCCAGGCCCATAACGCCCCAGTCTTCGTACTTACCCTTGGTAGTCGAAATGTCCTGGCCGGTCAGCCCCAAGATGCGATGGGCATCTTTGGGGGCCAACTCTTCCAAGACATCCAGTATCTTCTCCGCCCGCCAGCGTTTGCGCGGTGAATACCAGGCTGATTTAGGCATCTTGATCCGCGGAAGATCGACCACTTCGAAAGCGTAGAATTCCCGCAGGGCTTCTTTGACCATAGCCACATCTTTATCGGAAAGTTTGACGCCCATTGGCTGTAGATACAGTTTCTTCTTCTCGGCTGCCCGCAGGCGACCGGGCAGGCAGGCTGCCATGACAATGATTGAAGATGCTTGCAGAAACTGCCGACGATCCATTAGGCTTTTCCTCAATTAGAAATCTAGCAGATTTGCACAATTTTAACCAATCATGATAGGCATGTGTTCATAAAACCAACCTGAGGCAGCCAATGACTGAGGATTCCCAGGCTCAGAATCCAATAAGCGGCAAGAATCTCAATCTGTTCCAGAAGCTGACATATTCTTTAGGCAACTTCGGAGTTGGTTATGGACCGGCTACTTTCGCTTTCTTGGCCTACTTTTTTTACGGACGTGAAACCGAATCTGGCGAAAAAATCGTCTATGTCTCGATTGCAACCTTCTCGATTATCTGGTTTCTGTGTAACGCCCTTAACGGCATAACCGACCCGATCGTCGGATACCTGAGTGATCGTTCACGCTCGCGCTGGGGCCGGCGCAAACCCTGGGTGATCATCGGGGCGCCTTTCTTGGCAATCTCCTTTTTCTTTATCTGGTGCCCGCCTACCGAAACACCCTCGCTAGCCAACAACGTAGTCCTGTTCACATCGTTGTTTTTCTTCTGGTTCTTCTTCACGGTGGTGGTCGCGCCATATCTCTCGCTGCTGCCTGAAATCACCCCGCATGACAAAGAGCGTGTCCAACTATCGGCCATCATGAGCGTGTTCGGCGATGTATTGGGATCCCTGACGGGCAACCTCTTGCCGGTCTTCGTAGTTTTAACGGCCAGCGGTATCTGGTTCCTCGAAGGCGGCTATCAGTCCGTCGCCTTTATCGGGGCAATCGCAATTGTATTTTTTTCGATTTTCAGTGTTTTGTTCGTCAAGGAAACCTATGTTCCGCCTCCTGTAGAAACTGGAACCAACAAGGGCGTCATCAAGAAGGCTTTGAGTGAGTTCGGTTCTACATTCAAGAACAAGGCTTTTTTGCCCTATCTAGTTGGCGTCTTTTTCTATCGCATGGCGATCACCCTTCGTGGCCACCAAGATCCTCGGCTCGTATCCTGTATCTAAAGCCGATCTGGGAATATTGTCGGTATTGCCCGAAGTAGTCGGAGAAAGTGGAGTGCCCAACTGGGAGGCCGCCGCCGGCTATCTGATGATGGTCGTCCTGGTCGGGGCCATGGTCTTTTTCGTACCGGTATCGTTTTTAGCTGCCAAAACCGGCAAACGCATCTTGTTCATCCTGGCTTTAGCCTGGCTGGGAGTAGTGTTGATTTTGATGTCGACAATCGGCTACTGGCCGGGTGTTTCGCCGGTCACCCAGGCCATGATCCTGTTCGCTCTGGCGGCTATACCAGTGGCAATCGCCCTGGTAGTCATGCGCCCCCTATTAGCCGATGTAATCGACGCCGACGAAAAGCTGACCGGACTCAGGCGTGAAGGTGTTTACAACGGCATGGAAGGGCTAATCATGAAAGTCGCCGCCGGTCTGGGGCCCCTGATTGCCGGAATAATCTTTGCTGTCTTCGGCGCCTCAGTTGAAGACAGCCTGGGAGTGCGAATTTGCGGCCCGGTTGCCGGAGTCTGCTTACTGATTGCCGCATACGCCTTTACCAAGTATCCTATTAAGAAATGAGAGCTCTACTTTCGATATTATTCTCAGGGCTGTGCCTGCTTCTGGCGGGCGATGGGTTTGCCGATCAGGAAGCTAAGAAACCGTCAGCCCCAGCCTCGGTAAAATTCAAACCGCCCCCGGCCCACAAAAAGTTTCCGCGGTGCGCGGGGCCCGTGAACGGCGCAGCGAGGATATCAAGAAGCTATTTGCCGAGGCCGGTCTGGACTACCCCCCGGCCCAGGTCTTGCTACGCGTTTTCAAAAAGGACGACCTGCTCGAACTGTGGGTGCGTCCCCAAAAAAAGAAAAAGTTCGTCCATCTGAAAGATTATGCGGTCTGTTCAAAATCGGGGGTTTTGGGCCCCAAACACCAGCGCGGTGATCTTCAAGTACCCGAGGGTTTCTATAAGATCACTTGGTTCAATGCCCACTCCAACTTCTTGCTCTCGATGAAGGTTTCCTACCCCAATCCATCCGATCGGATCCGCGGCCATAAGCGCGACCCGGGAGGCAGTATTTTCATACACGGCAACTGTGTAACCATTGGATGTGTACCTTTGACCGATCGCTGGATCGAGGAGCTTTATTTGATCTGCTTAGATCCTCACTGGCGGTTCGGCAACAAGACGCTGGTGCACATCTTTCCCACTAAAATGAACACAGCCGGGATGGACTGGTTAAAAAAGGAATTCGCCGAAAAACCCAAGCTGCTGTCATTTTGGGAAGAAATCAAAGAAGGCCATAATCGGTTCGAAGAAACAAATATACCCGCAAAATTCACTATCTTAAAAAATGGGACCTACCGCTTTCGCAAAAAGCGCTAGTCCTATTGATGCATTAGAATCTGTCATCCCGGCATGCTTTAGGCCGGGATCCAGTCTTAGCTAAATTTGTTCAACTTGGGGCCCTTCTGGATTCCCGCCTACGCGGGAATGACAACCCGGAGTGTGCCACCTTCGCGGGAATGACAGGATAACTCACTCAGTCGGCACCCAACTCTTCAATAATCGGCCCGCGGGCGTTATCGATAAATTCGGCCGCGGCGGCGTCACCGCGTTTGACGCGCAAACGTCCCAGCAAGTCCCTAGCGGTTGAATATTCGGCAGGTTCGTCGCCTTGAGTAAACTGCGAACAATTGCAGGTTGCATCAGCAGCGTCTATTTCCGTCAAGGCCTTTAGCACTTCGCCATGGGCGGCCAACCGGTTGGCATCTGCCAGGGCCGTCTCGCAGCACGACGAACAATAGGCTTGCCAGACCACCCAGCCAATGGCGCCCAAGATGGCCAGAAAGAATACGGTCCCGATCATCGACTTGATTGTCATTCGGGTTTCCTAACCCCACAGGTAAGATATTTTCAATAACAATACGTGTAAGGCATCACTCTTGAAAAGATCACCCAACATCCCGCCAAAGCGAAATTCGGGTATTTCCAAAGAATCACCAAAAGCACCCGTATAAACCAGATAGGCCACCGAACCGGGCAGATATTCCCAGCGCAAGACGGCCGAGATATTGAGATTAGTAGAAGTATAGTCGTACTCGTCGTCGACATCATTGACTTCGATCAGATCACTTACATATACATCGGCGTCGCCGACAGTTGGCGGGGCGTACTTGGCAACATGATCTACGGCGAGCATAAACACCTGGGCAAAGGCCTGCAAAGAAATTTCGGGAGTGAAAGTAAGCGTGCCTCGCAAGGTCACGTCCCAGCCTTCAACGTTTTGATCGGCAAATAAATAGCGGTCTCCGCTAACATCCTCTTGGGTGTCGATCCAGCGGATTGCACCTCGCCCGCGGATATAGCGAGGAATTAAGTCGATTTGCAACCGGGCGTGCGGTTTGATTTTGGCCGTCAAGCTGACTGCAAATTGATGGCCATGCTCTTTTGTATGCCAGCTAGCCTCGATCCAGCCGGTAACTATCTGGCGTGAGTCGGCATAGATCCAGCCCCCTCCGCGCCAGCGATGATCCTGACCGCATAACGAAACCCGATTATCCGAACGGGTTTCGCGATCATCACATAGCGGAAAACCCGAAAATAGAAACAATCCTCCACCCCAACCATTTTTGAAATGCACTTCGCTATCCAGGCTCAGACCATCACCCAGGTTTACCCCGCGGGCGCTGCGATCGATCCAGCCATTCAAGCCAACTTTATAACGGGCCAGCGGACCGATCGGCTTGAGGCGCCGATGTTTCAGATTGGCGCCGACGAAGACCCGATCGCCGCGTTCCATGTATCCCAGATCGTTCATAGCCAGATTGGGGCTGTAGTAAAACCCGTTGATCGATCCCAGCAAATACTCGCCGGCGGTTTTGGCGAAAGACAGCTGGCCTCCGTAACCGACCGGCCCGTCATCTTCGCTAGCGGCCTGGGTAAACGAGTCCTGCCATTTCTCACGACCGTCGGAAAGGTAACTGACAAAACTTAAAACACCCAGCTTGTAGTCGCCGTCAAACAGCTCCATCTGCAAGTCGGTTCCAGCGTTGACCGTTACCCCCTCTTGATGGGTTGCGGTCGAAGTGGTGATCAGTCCGACCGAAGAATGATCCCAGAAATCCTGTTTGAGGCGCAAAATACTGAAGCTGGTCAGCGGTTCGGCCAGACGAGCAAACTCGCGATAGCCGGAGTCGCGAAGCAGAGCGTCTTGCCTGGAAGTAACCGCCTGAAGCAGCCCGACCGAGAAACGGCCTTCGGTCTCTCCGACGAACTTGGCTGCGCCGTAGATCCGCGGCAATTGCGCCGGGCGTACAAACTCTTCATCGTCTTCGGTATCTGGATAGCGCGGCGAGCGACCGATCCGTCGGGTGTAAAACATGGTAGTACTGCCGCCCGGTCCTCCCAGGTCGGGAGTCTGGAACAAAGACATGTCTTCCAAAAAGAACGGACGTTTCTCAGGATAAAAAGTCTCGATTGTCGAGAGGTTCAAGACAACCTGGTCAACTTCAACTTGACCGAAGTCAGGATTCAATGTCCAGGTCAGGTTGAAGTTGCTGCCGACCGCCAGCTTACCGTCAACACCCAAGTCAAATGACCTAATCGGCTCATCGTTAAAATCGGAGCGTAGATTGGAGCGCATGGCCATGTAAGCGGCCAGATCGAGGCGGACCGGCTGCTTGACCAGATCGAGACCAACCAGGTTGCCCCAGCGTGAAACCTGCAGCCCGCAGTCGGGCTTGATAAACGGCCAGATGCTGCCCTCGGCCTGCCGGCTTATCCAGCGATTGAATTTTATCCCGAAGGTGACATTTTTTCCGGAGCGGAAACGTAACAAACGCAAGGGAATCCGCAGCTCGGCATCCCAACCGTCTTCGACCACTCGGGCTTCACCTTCCCAGACACCATCCCAAACGTCACTGGCATCATTTTCATTGAAATAGGTGCCATCCCGCAGCACACCGGCCGGATTCATCCCGAACCAAAAGGCAGTCCGGTGGTCATGGCGACTATCGATACCGACCTCGATCCACTCTGATTCAATCCAGCGATCTCGGCGGGTAACCGGGGCTACAATTTTCTTTGGCTCTAAGTCGTGACAATGAAACGAGATGTAAAGAGCATCATCGTCGTACAGAATGCGGACTACCGTCTGGAATGTCGGCGGCTTGTTAGGATCAGGCCAGATCTGGATGAAGTCTCCGCCGGGCACAGCCAGTTTCCAGACCGGATCAGACAGATCGCCGTCGATCTTCGGCGGACTATCAGTGCGCCGGGCGCTCATCTGTTTGGGTTGCTCATCTTTGGCCGCCGGAGTGACAGTGCTTAAAAATGGGATTAAGACTAGCGTGGCAAGGGATGAGATTGTCATATTTCTAATTGTTTATATTGCACAAAAAGGGGCGGGTCGACAGAAATTGTTGCTTGTTTTGTCAGGCTAATCGCTTTTTTTGATATTGAGATCCCCACTCAGACTGGTCATAGTGATTTCAGTACCGCCACTACCTACCTTGGCGTTCAGCTTCTGCTGACTACCCTCGCGCTCACTCAGGTTAAACTCGGAGTGGAAATCACCACTACGAGTGGCCAGACTGACATCGAAGCCGGCCGTAGGTTTCAGATACAGAGTCGCATCGCCGCTAACCGTCGAGATTTTAATCGAACTCTCGGCCGGAAAGGCCCCCTGGATCTTCAAGTCGCCGCTGACTGTTTTCAAGCGAACCTGGCTGGCCTCGAGGTTATTCAGAAAAACCTCACCGCTGACCGTCTGGATCTCTATCAAGTCTCCCTTGATATCGCGGCCCTTGAGATCTCCGCTGACGGTCTGGACGGCAATATCTTTCTTGATGCCGATCAGTTCGACGTCGCCACTAACGGCCTTGACCGCCAACAGACCGCTGCAAGATCTGATCTTGATGTCTCCGCTGACAGATGTAGCTTTGGCACGATCGCTGATATTCTCAATTTCAAGATTTCCGCTGATGACGGTCACCGTCAGGCGAGTGCTCTTGGGTACGTGCAGAGTCGTGTCGGCATCCTGGCCGCCAGAGCGACCCTTATCCATCTTGGAATTTATACGGACTTTGTCCCCGTTGACTTGCAGCCCGGGAGTCAGGTCTTTTTCGCTTTCGATCTTGACTTGGTTCTTATCCCAGCCAACTACTTTCACATCGCCGGCTCGCATGAATATCGTCAGCTCGGCCTTGTCCTTAATTGGAATAGTCTTGACGAACTCCCCGGCAACGCTCGCTGTCGACATGAAAAGGCCGCCGATAATCATAATCAATTTTGAGTAGATTTTATTTTCCATTTTTCGTATCTCCATTACTTTGCGGCGCTACAATGTTTGGGCTACCAACTCGGTCAGTAAATCCACCTTATACTGATAAGCCGTCAGGACAGATTCCTGGGCAATACGATTGTCTGGTGAATTTTTCAAAGCCAAGCGGCACTTCTTGATCGAATGATCGATCTCTAAAAGACTATCCCGAATAACTTTTTGTACTTCGGGACTCCAGTCGGGGCTGTCTTTAGTCAGCGCGGCCTCGAGGGCGCCAATCGCGTTACGATATTCAATCTCCGCCTTTTGGACACTTGCCAGGGCACTTTGCGGGCCCTGGGGAGCTTTTACCTCTTTGACCGTCGGACCAGCCGCCAGAACCATCACCATAAGTGCAACAGCCGCTCCAACTAGCGCGGCTGTCGGCACCATCCAGAATTTCTTGAACCAGTCAGCCAGTCCGCCGGTGGGCTTTTTAGAACTTTCTTGCTGGATTTGCGGCCATAGATCTTTTTGGAGCTCAACGGCAGCTAATAATTTCAGGCCACCGCGCATTGCTCTGATTTGCTCGACTTCGCTTTGACACATGTCGCATTCAGCCAGGTGGGCCTCGACCAGGGCAACTCGATCGGCAGTTAGATCTGAATCGATAAAGGCGCTTAGTTCTTCAAGCGAGATGTGATCGGTTTTTTGGGTCATTGGGCACCTGTAGCAACAGTCAGAAGCTCGCGCATTCTGGCGCGGGCCTTGTGTAACTGGCTTTTAGATGTTCCTTCTTTTACCGAAAGGACTGCAGCAATCTCTTTGTGTCCCATCTCTATGACGTCATGCATCACCAGCACCTCACGGTAACCTTCGGGGAGTTGGGCCAAAGCACATTCGAGATTCTTTATAGCCAGAGGATCGTTACTGTAATTTCGGGCAGCTATTTCGACTTCCGGGTTGAGACGCTGCTTTTTCTTGTACAAATCGCGAGTGAGATTGATGGCAATCCGGCACAACCAGGTGCTGACCTGGGCATCCGCCCTGAAATTACTGATTGCCCTAAAGGCCCTGATGAAAGTGTCCTGGACGACATCTTCGGCATCGGCTGTAGAACCGGTCATTCTCATTGCCATAGCGTAAATTTTTTGTTTGTGTAGGTTATATAACACTTGCAGGGCTCCCTGATCGCCGGTTTTACATCGGGCAATCAGGTCGTTTTCGTTTGTCTCGATTGTTGCGTTCATAACCACCTGCTGCCCGATTCTATATCTTTGACCGTCAATATCAGCAAATGGTTGCCTGGATTTCTAACTTATCTTCAACTCGCTGAATTTATATGATAAATATTGCCGAGGCGGTCAGCGCATAGGCCAGACGATTCGAAGACCACCAGAAAACAGCCAAGTTCAGAGAACTCGTAAACCAGGGCGTTTTGTAGACACTCGCTGCGTCAATCGTCAGACCCTTCAATTTGACACCTTTCAGCGCTGCAGCGGCGCCGAATTCGAGATGCAGTCCCGGGCTGGTTTCAGGTCGAGTACGCAGATAGGTGCGACCTAGAGTCAGTTTGCCCGGCAATCGAATACCATTGAATCTTTTTTTACGTGCGGCCTCGACGCCCAGCAGGACTGCTTTTGAGAGCTGGTGCTGCAGTTTCACCCCGGGTCGGCTAGAAGAGCGCCCCAAACTCGACTTATTCCGCAAGGAGACGAGAGAGGAAGGGGTTTGCGACATTGTTCGAGTCAGGGCACTCTTCTTTTGTGAAGCCGAAAATCCTTGCCCAACGGCAGCGCATCCCTGGCACCCAAGGAGGAAACTTACCAGGCACGAAATCAAGCAAAAGAAATTCGGATTCAAACGACCCATTTGGAACTCCCG
>JAFDKH010000451.1 GCA_019307065.1 Deltaproteobacteria bacterium | reverse complement strand
TCCATGGGCTTGAAGACGTCTTTTTATGCCAAAATTTCTCATCTAAGGCGATTATTGTGATGTTTTAAGGAACAATATTATTTATTTTCAGGCACTTGCATAAGTCGGAGCATCATTTAAATTGTTGTGTTGAATATTTCTTTACTGGACATATTATGTCCGGTACTGCTATTATTGTCATGCAATGAAAAAAGCCCCGAAAAGTCTCAACGATTGGGTGAATGGACTTCAACGCGTTGGAAGCTATACATTTACGCGTGAAAAAGCGCTGTATGAGCTCGCTGTGGAAGCGGGAACTTTGGAAAAAGCCCTACAGAGATTGAACACACAAGGGCGAATCCTGCGGCTGCGCAAAAGATTCTATGTCATCGTTCCACTTGAGTACCAGTCTACAGGCACCATACCGGCAGAATGGTTCATCGATGAGCTGATGAAGTATATTGGAAAGCCCTACTACGTCGGATGCCTGTCTGCTGCGGCGCTCTACGGCGCTGCACATCAGCGTCCTCAGGAAATGCAGGTGGTCGTGCCTGACCATGTCCGCATGGTCGACAAAGAAGTTGTCCGCATTCGCTTTCTACGTTTTGCTGGCATGTCAGGAGCACTGACGCAGCTCCATCGGACCCATACCGGCGACTATCCGGTCTCGACTCCCGAATGGACGGCTATCGACCTTATTCGCTTTCAGAAACACTATGGAAGCATGGATGCCGCAGCCTCTGTGCTGACCGAGCTAGGAGAGGTGCTGGCCGCCGAGAGGCTGGCGGTGGCTGCACGATGCGAATCTCGAAGTGCCTATCTGCAGCGGCTGGGCTGGATGCTTGATTTTCTTGGATTCAAGACGCTTACCGGACCTCTACAGGCCGGTCTCGAGGGACGGAATCCCTCCTATGTTCCGCTGAACGCCTCCCTGAAACAGCGCAGTGGAATCCGCGACAAGCGCTGGCGCATAGTGGTTAACGAGCAACCGGAGCGTAGTTTATGATTCCGCGTGCAGACATAGTGGAATGGAGAGCCACCGGATATCCCTGGAAGACGGATGCCATGGTTGAACAGGACCTGATCATCAGCCGTATGCTTGTTGAGTTGTTCAGCGAAGAGTCGATCGCGGCGAGCCTGGTGGTCAGAGGTGGGACGGCGCTCCACAAGCTTTTTATCAAAAAGCCGCTGCGCTATTCGGAGGATATCGATCTGGTGCAGCGAGAGCCGGGCCCGATTGGTTCTGTTTTCGACGCCATCCGTGCCAGGTGTCGGGACTGGCTTGGAGAACCCAAACGAAAGACCGGACCGAGTGTGGCCACTCTGAGTTACAAGGCAGAATCGGAAGACGCGCCTCCCCTGCCCTTGCGGATAAAGATCGAGATCAATACACGGGAGCATTTCCCATTCTTACCGATAGACCACAAGACGTTCGATGTGTACTCCCGCTGGTTCGAAGGGAGTGCATCGATTCCGGTCTGCCAGATCAATGAGCTGCTGGCAACAAAGCTCAGGGCGCTTTTCCAACGACGGAAAGGGCGCGACCTGTTCGACCTGGCTACCGCACTGCGCTCCCTGAAGGTTGACACTCAAAAGCTTGTGACAACTTTCGAGCAGTATATGGAAGCCGAAGGGCATCCCATTAGTGCCACCAACTTTCGCACCAACCTGCTTGCCAAACTCGAGCATCCCGGGTTTGCACAGGACTGTGCACCCATCCTGCGTCCCGGCATTGGTTTTGACCTCAGAGTTGATTTCGACCTGATCAATCGAGAATTGCTCTCTCTGTTCACCCATCAGTGATTCTTAGATAGGTTCTTTTGCCCCCAAAATGTGAGCTCTAAGGCGATTATTGCGATGTTTTAAGGAGCAATATCATTTATTTTCAGTCACTTGCATAAGTCGGAGCATAAAATTCCAAAATTCGAGGGCCTAAATCCTTTCTATCCTTAAATACGGAAATACTTGAATAGGGATGTAACACAAATAACCCCACCCGGAAAGATTATCATTGCTATCTACTCAATTTTGAGTAATAATTTACTCAATAGTGAGTATAAAATGATCGATATCCTTTTGAAATCCAAAATCAGAAGAAAGAT
>JAFDKH010000243.1 GCA_019307065.1 Deltaproteobacteria bacterium | reverse complement strand
ACCAAGACGCGCGCTTTAACCCGGAAGTCGACAAGGTTTCCGGTTATCGGACTAAGAGCCTGCTGTGTGTTCCTTTGCGTGGAAAACGAGGCAACATCTTGGGGGTCGTCCAGAGCCTCAACAAGCGCGGCGGATATTTCACGACCGAAGATGAACGTCTGCTTAAAGCCATTTCGTCTCAAGTTTCGGTGGCGATCGAAAATGCTCAACTTGTTCTGAGCATACTGGCCAAGAACATCGAACTGCTCGAAGCTCAAGAGCAACTTGCCCGCAAAGTAGAAGAACTCGATGCGCTCTATAGTCTGGAACAGGCAATATCATCAGGCATGCACATCGAAGAAATGTTGCAGCAAATTCTGCGAAGAGCAGTCGAGTTGGTTGGTTGCGAGGCCGGCTCGATAGCCCTGCTGACAGAAGATTCTCAGGAACTGACATTTGCAAGTGCGGTTGGTACTAAAGCAGAGGCGGTCAAACACCTGCGTCTTCCCCGCGGAGCTGGAGTTGCCGGCTGGGTGGCGCGCCACGGCAAGACCGCCCTGGTCAACGATCCGGCAGCCGACGAACGCCATCTACAGGACCTCGAAAAAGAACTCGATTTTCCGGTCCGTAATATTCTGGCCGTGCCTTTGGCGGTCGGGGGCGAAATTAGCGGTGCCGTAGAATTGCTGAACAAACGGGATGGGATGTTCAGATCAAATGACGAGAAATTAGCCACCGTTATTGCGGGCCAGGCGCTGGCGGCTATTCAAGTCGGGCGCCGTCGCGAGCAACGCGATAAAAAAAGCCGGCTTAGCTCGATCGGGCAAATGCTCTCCGGTGTAATCCATGATTTCAGAACGCCGATGACGATCATTTCGGGCTATGTCCAGCTGATGGCGATGGAAACCGGCACCGAACGGCGCAAGGAACAAGCCGAGATTATCTTGCGCCAATTCGATTTCGTAAATGACATGACTCGCGAGCTGCTGGCTTTTGCCCGGGGAGAGAGCAGCTTGCTGCTGCACCGCGTGCACACCAACCAGCTGCTGAAAGAAATGGAAGAAATCCTCAAGCGTGAGCTGGAAATCAATGACATCAAGCTGATTGTCAAGGACAGCTATCAGGGTCCGCTCAGAGTGGACGAGAACAAGCTGCGGCGATTGATTTTCAACATTTCTCGCAATGCCCGTCAGGCAATGCCGAACGGAGGCGAATTTTCAATCTTGGTCGAAGACTCGAATGAGTCGGTCAGGTTCGAGTTTAGCGATACCGGCCCTGGAATCCCCGAAGAAATTCGCAACAATGTCTTCGAGTCATTTGTCTCGAGCGGAAAAAAAGACGGGACCGGGCTGGGCCTGGCAATCGTCAAGAAGATTGTCGATGAACATGAAGGCACGATCGAGGTCGAAAGTCCGGCTTCGGGAGGCGCCGTGTTCAGAATCCTGCTTCCCAAGCGACTTGAGACTTGAAAAATGCAGTCTAGAGCCCTAAAAAGTAGTATTTTCTGTGGCTCAGACAGGCCTTTTGCACTTTAACTGTTTGAAATATAATGAATAATACCCGTTTAAGTGCAATATACGTCAACTTGACAAATGACTATAATTAAGTATAATTTATACAAAATTTATATTAATTATCCGATCGGGAGCGGATCGGCCGAAAATGAGACAAAAATTTCTTAAAATTATGGTGTTTGGTTTGGCGGCAAGCTTTATGGCCTGTGGCTCAACCGCTCAGGTAATCAAGCGCATCGATATGTTGGAAAAAGAAGCTGCCGATCTACATCGCGCCAATCGTAAAATAGATAGGCGACTCGATGAACTTCAGATTCAGATGTCTTTGCTGCTCAAGAAGGTTGTCTTGAACTCTCCAAGAACCAAACTCGAAGGCTCTTTGCGTAAAAGCCCAAAGATACCGAACCTCAAAGTTGTCAAACTGCGACCTGCAGAATCCAGCCCTAAGTTACTCAAGATTAAAAAATTATCGCGCCTGGCTGTCCAGTCAGTGCCGGTCGCCGTTGAACCTGATGAAGTAACCGAGCGTTTACCCGTTGACCCGCGCCTAGAAAAGATTCCGATCCTGGGCGGGCTGATCGTCGAGCCCGAGCAGGTTCGAATCCAAGCCGAGGAAGATGACGGCTATGACGAAGAAAGTATTGCCATCGAATTACAGGCGGCAATTGCATATTTTCGCAAGTCAGATTTCACAAGAGTTGTAAAAGAATTGAGAAGGTTTGTTCAAAAGTATCCCGAGCATTTTCTGGTAGCCGATGCGCTGTATTATTTAGGACATGCCAGGTTTGCCCAGGGATACTACAAGGATGCCGAGGTTGACTTCTCGGCGGTTTCCCTGCAGCATCCTGAGTGTAAGTTTGCTGCGGGTGCAATGCTAATGGCGGCCCAATGCCATGAGAAGCTCGGCCGCCGTAAAAACGCTCGAAGCGTTTATCTCCAGTTGGTTCAGGCTTATCCGTTGAGTGAAGAAGCTGCCGAGGCCAACCGGAGGTTGCAATCCATCCAGTAAGGAGGTTGGACCATGCGTAACTTTTTGCGATGGCCGCTTTTATTGGTTATCGGTACTCTCGTCTGCCTGAGCCCGACGGCTGGTGCCCAGGATGACGAAGTGATTGCTCCGGAAGAACGGGAGACGATCGATGCCGTTGAAGAAGAAAAACCTCAACCAGTCATCCAGGATGGTCGTACCCAGATTGAGGAAGAGCATACAGTTGTCCCGGGCGACACGCTTTGGGACTTGTGTGGCAAATATCTCAATAATCCGTGGTATTGGCCGCGAGTCTGGTCCTACAATGCCGAGATTCATAATCCACACTGGATTTTCCCGGGCCAGTTGGTCCGCTTCTATCCGACCGGCGAACTTCCCGGTGAATTGCTCGCTAGCCGGGATTTTGAAGTACCCGAACCTTATGAAGAAGATATGGAGTCTGAAGAAATCCCGCCTGGTCTGGTCGTACTTACATCGCCGATTATAAGCGCTAAAACGGTCACCGCAGTTATGCTCAATCGGGATGCCTTTATTACTCTGGATGAAGTCGATGAATTGGGTACTATTTCCGGCTCACGCGAAGATAAAGATTTCCTGTCGGACTACGATCCAATCTACCTCAAGTTTAAAAATCCCGGCGAAGCTCAAGTCGGCAAGAATTTCATGATCATTCGTAAAATAAGGAAAATTACCCACCCGATAACCGGCGAATTCAGAGGTCACTATACCAGAGTGCTAGGAGCGGCCCAGATTGTGTCCGTTCACGATAAATTGGCCACGGCTATTATCACGGCCTCTCTGATGGTCATTGAGCGCGGAGACTTGATTGCGCCCTGGATGTCTGAGTTGAGCAAGCATGTAGCTCCCAAGGCGAACTCGGTTGAGTTGAAAGGCTACATCATGGATTCGCGTGTGACCCTGACCGATCTCGGAGAACGGCATATCGTTTTCATCGATCAGGGAACCGATCAAGGGGTCGAGGAAGGCAACGTTTTCGACGTGGTTCGCCGCGAAGATGGCCATCTTGAATTGGGCGAAAACCGGGAAATCAATTTCTGGGATAAAGATTTACCTATTGAAATATTCGGCCGGATCATGATTGTTGATGCCCGCTCTCAAGCCAGCACCGGCATGGTTATGGCCAGCCTGAGAGAGTTGAAAGTCGGCGATCGTGTTCTGATGTCGGTTCAATAGCCCCAATCTTCAAGTATCGAACAACCTGTCAAAATTGCCGTAATCAAAAAGCTTTAAGTACCCCTTAGACCGAGACCAAACAGATATTCCTAACAAAAATACTTGACTAAGACCGGTTAGGTCATGGTAGATCGGTCGGCCATGGCTAACTGTGAGAAAAATCAAGCGGATGTAATCATAGAGGTTAAGTCCGGACAGGCCGGGTTTCCTCATTCGCTTGAGTCAATTCCACAGGCTCCCAAGAGTCTATTTTGTTCGGGCCGATTACCCTCCCGGCCGAGAGTCGCCTTAGTCGGATCTCGCAATACCGATGAATATGGCCGGCGCATGGCATACGAATTAGGGGCAGGCCTGGCGGCCGCCAAGGTCTGCGTTGTCAGTGGGGGAGCCGGGGGAGTGGATACGGCGGCCCTCGAGGGATGTCTGTTAAATGACGGTATTCCTATAGCCGTCTTAGGCACCGGCATCGATCAGGTCTACCCGGCTGCCAACCGTGAACTGTTCAATCAGATAGCTGCCCGAGGAGCCCTGGTAAGTGAATATCCTTGTGGTACACCTGGGCGACCGGCAAATTTTGCGAATAGAAACCGAATTGTCTCGGGATTATCGGATGGAGTTGTTGTTGTCAGGGCAGCTAAAAAAAGCGGGAGCCTGATTACAGCCCGCCAGGCAATCAAGCAAGGACGCTTGCTGATGGCGGTCCCCGGTCAGGCGAATGATTCATTGAGCTACGGTGTGCACAACCTTATTCGTTCAGGAGCCATCCTGGTTGAAAGCACCGAAGATATCCTCAAAGCCTTATCGATTACTGATGCCCGCCAACAATCGCTTGAACTGCCGCAAAAGCCCCAGGACCTTCAAGAAGATGAGCAGTTACTTTTCGATCAGCTTCAAAAAGGCTCGAGTTCTATTGACACGCTTTCAATGCAGGCCGGATTGAGCAGTGCCACGGTAGCCGCGGTATTGCTGCAAATGGAGATGCGCGGCCTGGTGGTACAGAAACCCGGCATGATTTACAGTTTGGCCGGATAGATTGATAACCAAATTTAAATAAGACATAGGGAGTTAATATATATGGCAAAGCATTTGTTGATAGTCGAATCGCCAACCAAAGCGAAAACAATCAAGCGCTATGTAGGCAAGGATTATACGGTCAAAGCCTCAGTTGGACATGTCAAAGATCTGCCCAAGAGTAAAATGGGTATCGACATAGAAAATGGGTTTAATATTGAGCTGGTCGTAATTCATGGCAAGAAAAAAGTGCTGAACGAATTGTGTGCGGCAGCCAAGAAGGTCGATGATGTTTTTCTGGCTCCCGACCCGGATCGGGAGGGTGAAGCTATCGCCTGGCACATTGCCGATGAAGTCAGGAAGGTCAACCCGAGCGTATTGCGAGTGACTTTCAATGAGATTACTAAAAAGGCGGTCAAAGAAGCTTTAAAGAACCCGCGGCCGTTGAATGCAAATTTATACGAGGCCCAACAAGCCCGGCGGGTGCTTGACAGACTGGTCGGCTACGAAATCAGCCCCTTGCTCTGGGACAAAGTCCGGCGGGGGCTGTCGGCTGGACGGGTTCAATCGGTTGCCCTGCGCCTGATAGTGGAACGTGAGCAGGAAATTGAGGCTTTCAATCCGGTGGAATACTGGTCGATCGAAGAAATGGTCAAAGCCCAGGGTGATGATCAACCGCTGTTCAAGGCCGCTCTTTCGAAAATTGATGGAGAAAAGGCCAAGATTGACAATCAGGAACAGGCTGAGAAGATACGCGCCGACCTGGAAAAAGCCGAGCATGCGATAGTATCGATTGAAAAGAAATCACGCAGCCGCAAACCTTCACCTCCATTCACGACCAGCACTTTGCAGCAGGCCTCAGCCAACAATCTTCGCTATACAGCCAAGAAGACCATGCGCATCGCTCAACAGCTGTACGAGGGTGTTGAGATTGACGGTGAGGGTTCGGTAGGCTTGATAACTTACATGCGCACAGATTCGACTCGAATGTCGGCCGATGCCATTGAAGAGGCTCGCGCTTATATCGGGCAAAACTTTTCTAAAGAGTATCTGCCCGAAAAACCGGTTGCCTATAAATCTAAAAAAGGAGCCCAGGACGCGCATGAGGCCGTTCGACCTACAGTGGTCGAATATACGCCTGAAAAACTGAAATCCAGCCTGACTCCCGAGCAGTTCAAGCTCTACAACCTGATCTGGCGGCAATTTGTTGCCTGCCAGATGATGCCGGCTCGCTATGATTTGACCGCCATCAACATTGAGGCCGCCAAGCGGTATATTTTACGGGCCACCGGCTCGGTCTGTGTATTCAGTGGTTTTTTAGAGGTTGCCAAAAAAGACCAGGCCGATGATGAGGGAGTGACATTTCCAGTCTTGAATAAAGGAGACACTCTGCAGGTCGATGAAATCCAGGCGAATCAGCACTTCACTCAGCCGCCGCCGCGTTTTTCTGAGGCTACTTTGGTCAAGGAAATGGAAGAAAAGGGTATCGGGCGGCCTTCTACCTATGCCTCGATCCTAGATACGATTCTTTCCAAGCAGTATGTCGAAAAGCTGCAAAGCCGGCTGCACCCTACAGAACTGGGCCAATTAGTGACCGAGCTGTTGGTCAAGAGCTTTCCGGAAATTATGAATGTCGACTTCACCGCCGGAATGGAGAAGAAGCTGGATGAGGTTGAAGAAGGTAATTTCGACTGGGTACAGTTAATCAAGGATTTCTACGGGCCTTTCACTAAAAAATTGGAGATCGCTCGTAAAGAAATGCGCGAAGTCAAAAGAGAAGAAATACCGACAGAACATAATTGCGAACTGTGTGGCGAGACCATGGTGATCAAGTGGGGCCGCAATGGATATTTCCTGGCATGTTCCGGATACCCTAAATGCAAGAACACAAAAGAGATTAAAAGTCACAAGGGCAACCAGGTTGAGCTCGCTCCGCTGGAAGATACCGGCGAAATCTGTGAGAAGTGCGAGAAACCAATGATTATCCGCCGTGGACGCTATGGTCGGTTTCTGGCCTGTTCCGGCTATCCCGAATGTAAGAATTCCCGCTCGGTTCCGACCGGGGTTGATTGTCCGCAGTGCGATCAAGGCCGACTGGTTGAGCGCAGTTCAAAACGTGGAAAACTCTTCTATGCCTGTGACCGCTAT
Organism: Deltaproteobacteria bacterium; assembly: GCA_019307065.1. Classification (GTDB taxonomy): domain Bacteria; phylum Myxococcota; class B64-G9; order B64-G9; family B64-G9; genus JAFDKH01. Next base: position 10,106 of record JAFDKH010000243.1, on the reverse strand, counting down.
CCCGATTGTAAATTCTCGGTCTGGAATCAGCCAATTGCCGAAAAATGTCCCGAATGCGGTTTTGCCGTACTGGTGCATAAAGAGACCAAGAAAGACGGAGAAACCCTTTCTTGTCCGGTAAAAGGCTGTGATTATAAACGTGCCTACGATGCCGGCGAAGAGAACCCGGACCAGGCCTAGTCACACCCTCGATTCCGCTGAGATCAGTTTGCAGTCTCGCTGAAAGATGACTATGAATAGTAATATGCCGGTCACGATTGTAGGTGCGGGGCTAGCCGGCTGTGAGGCTGCGCGCCACGGGTTCATGGTCGAGTTGCTGGAGATGAAGCCGGCTTCGTTCTCGGCGGCTCACCAGCTAGATGGTCCGGCCGAGCTGGTTTGTTCCAATTCTCTGAAATCGAGTTCCGGCCGGGACTGCCCTGGCGGTTGACCGGGTCAAATTCTCCCAGGCTATGAAAACCATTCTTGACGAGTACTCTCAAATCAATTATCGGCCGGGTGTCGAGGTGTCCGCTCTGCCGGACGGCGATGTGATCGTCGCAACCGGGCCGCTGACTTCAGTGTCTCTGACTGAAAAACTTCAAGCCTTAATCGGTGACCAGGCCGACCTTTATTTCTATGACGCCCTGGCTCCGATCATTGACGCTGAAACTATCGACCGTGATAAAGTTTTCCCGGCTTCCCGCTGGGGCAAGGGCCAGGCCGACGATTACCTCAACTGTCCACTGGACGAACAACAGTATCGAGCTTTTGTAGCGGCCTTACGGGCGGCCCCGTGTACACCCCTGCATGATTTCGAGCAAGCCCGGTATTTCGAAGGTTGTTTGCCGGTCGAGGTGCTGGCAGAACGCGGTGATGATACTTTGGCGTTCGGACCCATGCGGCCGGTCGGGCTCGAGCAAGGTGGTTCGAGGCCCTTTGCTGTTGTACAGTTACGCTGTGAAAACAGGGAAAAGACAGCCTATAATCTGGTTGGCTTTCAAACCAAACTCACTCAGGCGGGACAAAAGAGCGTGTTCAGAATGATTCCCGGCCTCGAGCAAGTAAAGTTTTTACGCTTTGGGGCGATCCATCGCAACTTGTATCTCAACGCTCCAAGTGTATTGAACGACACTCTTGGATTACTGGCGCAGCCGCGTATCAAGCTGGCCGGGCAGATTACCGGCGTCGAAGGATATATGGAAAGCGCGGCCATGGGCATTCTTGCGGGACTATTCATGGCAGCCGAGAAAAGTGACCAGTCAGTCGATTTCCCACCGCCCGAGACGGCCCTGGGTGCTCTATATGCACACGTGCGAGGTCGCCTGACTACCCGGCAGTTCGAGCCGATGAATATTCATTTTGGGCTGCTACCGGACACTGGTTTACGGGGTCGCAAGAAAAGAAGGCAGGCCGCGATTGAAAGGGGCCTGCAAGCCATGAACAAATGGCGGCCTGGGTCTGCCAAGGAGTGAAATTGCCTGAAGCCCATCAAATTCTTATATCGAAACGTGGGGCTCGGCGCTTGCGGGCCGGGCATGTGTGGATTTACCAGTCGGACATCGAAGACCTGTCAGACGCCTCATCCGGAGAGGTGGTCAAGGTAGTTACCCAGCATAAATCTGGAGGGAGCAACTCGCTGGGTATGGCGTTTTATAGTGCCGACTCCCAAATCTCGCTACGCCTGATTACTCGATCGGACATCGAGCTTGATAAAGATTTTTTCAAATCAAGAATCCAAGATGCCTTGCAGTTTCGTTCCCGGCTGAATATCTCAGACAGTGCTTACCGGGTGGTGTATTCAGAGGCCGACCGGTTACCCGGACTGATCATCGACCGCTATGGCGACGTTGTGGTCCTGCAAACTCAATGTGCCGGTAGTGAGCGCCTGAAGAGCACCTGGATTGACATTGTTTCCGAATTATTGAAGCCGCGCGCGATTATCGAGAAAAACAGCACACCCGCGCGTCGACTCGAAGGATTGGAAGAGCTAAGCGGTGTTCTAACGGGCAGTCTCGATGGGCCGTTTGAGATAATCCAGGGTGGCTTGAGAATGATGGTTGACCCGCTGGCAGGTCAGAAGACGGGTGCCTATCTGGATCAGCGCGAGAACCATCGGGCTGCGGCCGCATTTGCTTGCGGGCATTGTCTGGATACTTTTTGTTATCAGGGTGGGTTCGGTTTGTCATTTGCTCGAGCTGGGGCTGAAAATGTCACCCTGGTTGATCAATCAGAGCAGGCCCTCGAAGTGGCTAAAGAAAATGCCCGGCTCAATGATCTAGCTATCGAGACACACCACGCCAATGCTTTCGATTTCTTGAAAGAACAGCAGATAGCTGGTGCCACCTACCAGGTTGTGGTACTTGATCCTCCAGCATTTGCAAAGAATCGCAAGGCCATACAGCGCGCAGCCCGGGGCTACAAGGAAATCAACCTAAGGGCCATGCGGCTTTTGGAAAAAGGTGGTGTCTTGATTACATCGAGTTGTTCATATCATATGAGTTCAGAGCATTTTGAGGCGATTCTGCTCGAGGCGGCCCGGGATACCGGCCGGACGCTGCAAATAATCCAGCGGCGGGGTCAGTCTCGTGATCATCCCGAGCTGCTTGGTGTTCCCGAATCCGCTTATCTCAAGTGCTATATTCTGAGAGTATTATGAACGGATCAATCTTGTTTTCTGAAAAATTAAAACGGGTCGGCGTGGAGCATGGCTTCACTACCCGGGCACTTGGCGATGTGTTGGGCTCACTCAATCTGTGGGAGAAAGAAACCAACCTGAAAGGAAGTTCACTTGTCTGGTTGAACCAGGTGCATGGGATCGATGTTTTTGTAGTCGATCAGCCGGCTTCAATTTGCAGTAGCGATCATGAATTACGTTATGATGCCGCTATAACCAACCGGACCGACGTTGTGCTTTCAGTTCGCACGGCTGATTGCACGCCAATCTTGCTGTTTAGTGATGAGCCCCGGGCCGTGGCTGTTGTTCATGCCGGCTGGCGCGGGACACTGGCAGGCATTGTCACCCACGCCGTTTCGGCTCTTGTAGAAACTTATAATTGCACGCCTAAGGATCTTACCGCGGCGATTGGGCCTTGTATCCAGCCCTGTTGCTATGAGGTCGGAGAAGAGGTCAGCAAGCCATTCTCTGACCGCTTCGGTTCCGAGGCGATTTCGATTGTGGGAGCCTCAAAATACGCTCACCTGGCGACGGCCAATCGTATCTGGTTAATCGAGTGCGGCCTGTCGGCGGAAAAAATCGAAACTCTCGATTACTGCACCTGTTGCAGAAAAGAGCTCTTTTTCTCCTACCGGCGCGAGGGAGCCTTGGCCGGTCGACAGTTGGCCTATATTTCACTGACAGACCGTAGTCCAATAGCCTGACAAGGGTTTCGATCGTGTCGCCGGTTCGACTAACGGTCTGGATCTTGTGTGGGTTACTGAGCAGCCTGCTGGCTTGCCAGGTAAATCAGCAGTTGCTTCGGGCAGACAAACTCAGTGACCGGGTCGAACAATTCAATCAGGTAGGTAAGCACAGACAGGCTCTCGAGTTGGCCAAGCAGGCCCTGGCCTTGCGTCGCCAGCAGTTGGGAGAAAAGCATCTTGATGTTGCCGCCGGTCTTTACAATCTGGCCACGACTTTTTACAGCTTGGGTAAATACGATCAGGCTCGGCCGCTGTACGAGCAGGCTTTAAAGATTCGCGAAGAAAAACTCGGACCAGTCCATAGCGATGTCGCCGAGTGCTTGAATGACCTGGGCGCCCTGCATTATCAAAAGGGTGATTATAGAGTTGCCCTGCGTTTTCATGATCGGGCCATAAAAATTCGGAAAGAAGTTGGCGGGTCTGCCGATCCTGACGTGGCCGAAAGCCTGAATAACATGGCCGTGATCTATTACCAGACCGGCGATCATTCAAAAGCAATAGACTTTTACCAGCGCGCCTTGCAGATCAAAGAAAAATCACTTGGTAGCCAGCACCCCGATCTGGCCGTCAACCTGGTCAACCTGGCCACTTTACTACACACATTGGGCGATTACGCCAAAGCGGAACCTCTGCTGCTGCGCGCCTTGAAAATTCAAGAGCAAGCCTACGGCAAAGAGCATGTCGATATTGCTCATACCTTAAACGCTCTGGCCCGGCTACTGACCAACATGGGACGCTATGCAGAGGCTGGTCCGATCTTCAGAAGAACCATTGCCATCCGGGAGAAAATCCTGGGTCTAAAGCATCCCGAACTCAGCGCCAGCCTCAACAATCTAGCCTTGTGGCACCAACAGCGCGGTGAATATCAACAAGCCAAACAGTTATTTTTGCGCGCCCACACAATCACCGAAAAGGCATTCGGTCATGATCATCTTGACCTGGCAATTAACCTGACCAATCTGGCTTCTTTGCTCGATGATATCGGAGATTATTCCCGGGCCCGACCCATGCTGGAACAGGCCATGAAGATCATGATTGACAAACTGGGACCAACTCACCCGAACGTAGCAACGGTGGTCAACAACCTGGCCTTGGTTTTGATGCACTTGGGAGATCTGGAACAGGCCCGCCTCCATTTTGATACTGCGATACAGATCTTGACTCAAGCTTATGGCCTTCAACACCCTGAAATTGCAACCACTTTAGAAAATGTCGCCCGGTTGTTAGTAGAACAAGGCCACTATGAATATGCCCGGCCAATTCTCGAACGTGTCTTACAAATGCGCATCAAATTACTCGGCCGCCAGCATCCTGCGGTTGGCATGAGCATGCAAACGCTTGCCAGTTTACTTTTACACCTCGGATTTGTGGAGCGGGCCAACCAGCTTCTCGATCAGGCGATCGAGATCATTAGAATTAAGCTGGGCGAGAAACATCCGGTTTATGCCGCCAGTCTAATTAATCTGGCCACGGCATTTGACAATCGTGGTCAGTTCCAGGCAGCCGAGAAGAAATTAAAGCAAGCACTTGCAATTAGAAAAAGCACTCTTGGTCGCGATCATCCGTATGTAGCCCGAAGTCTCTACATCCTGGGATCGATATACTGGAAATATGGGTATGTAGAAAAAGCGCGTGGCTCGATGAGCAAAGGACTGGCATTGTCCGAGGCCAATATTCTTCCCTTGCTGGATGTTACCAGTGAGCGAGAACGGCTGAAGCTGATCCAGTCCCAGAAAGGCATTTTCTACGGGTATTTGTCTCTTTTTGATAGGCCCGCAGACTCCAAACAGGTATACGAAGTTGCCTTACGCTGGAAAGGTGTTGTGGCGAATAGCCTGGCTTCCCAAAGAGCGGGATTATTTGCCACCCAAGATGAAAAGCTTGATCAAAAGTTTGAAAAACTTCGCAGTTTGAGGCGAGAGCTTGCCAGATTGGTTTTCTACGTGCCCAGCGAAGGCGAAAAAGAAAAACGGCTGGCCGCAATAATGAATCTCAATCGGCAAAAGGATGCACTCGAACGCGAATTGGCCGAGAAGAGTAAGAAATTCAAGGCACATCGTTCGCTGGCAGCGGCCGGTCTCGAGGATGTTTGTGCCCAGTTGGGTAAGCACAAGGCTTTAATCGATTACATCAAGTATGCCCGCTACGAGCCGGCCGAAAAGAAAAAGGTCAAGGCCGATAAGGAGATTGGCTCAGGAGTCTGGCGAATGCATTATGCAGCCTTCGTTATCTTGCCGGATAGCTGTACTCCGATCAGGATCGAACTCGGAACAGCAAAGCCGATTGACAAGGCTGTCATGAACTATCGTCGCTTGCTGGAAAAGAGCGTATCGGTTGCGCGACTGAATCTTCAGGGTCTGCGCTTGAGGATTCTCATCTGGGATCCAATCGAGGCAAAGATCGGAAAATATCGCTGGCTGTGGATAATTCCGGATGGTGCCCTGAATGGAATTCCGCTTGGAGCGCTACCCGGCAAAGCCGAGAAATACTTGATTGAGCATTATTCTTTCAGCTATTTGGCTTCCGGTCAGGAACTGGTTCGCCTGAATCAGAGTCGAGACAATAAGTACAAAGACGCGCTGGTAGTCGGTGGCATCGACTACGGCACTTTCGAAAGTTCATCCGGTATCAAGACGGTCCCCGGACACCGGGCGCCCAAGCTACGCTCCGGTATCATTCCTGTTGATCCTTTACCGGGTTCTGAGGTGGAAGCTGACACTATCGCCGAACTGCTAAAGAAGGCTGCTTTCTCGGACAGGGTCGTTTTACTTAAAGGCTCGCGGGCCAGTGAACAGGTCATAAAGACTCAAAGCCAGGGCAAAAGGGTTTTACATTTGGCTACCCACGGTTTTTTCGCGGCCGGAAAAGTTCGCGCGGCTATTGCTGACTATCAAAGCTGGGAACAGATCAGAGAAAACCTTACCGCCCAGGCAATCGGTTTCAACCCGATGGTCTTATCGGGAGTTGTCCTGGCCGGTGTCAATTCCAAGCAAACCGATATATCCGGCGAAGATGGAATTCTGACCGCAGAAGAGGTGGCCAGCCTGGATCTCGAGGGCACCGAACTGGTGACCCTCTCGGCCTGCGATACCGGACTGGGAGAAGTGATCGAGGGACAGGGCGTCATGGGTTTGCGGCGGGCCTTTGCTGCTGCCGGGGCCCGAGCCTTGGTGCTAAGCCTGTGGAAAGTTTCGGATGAGGACGCGCGAACATTGATGGAGGCTTTCTATAGGCAGGTGGTAAAAGGCCCGAAAGTTAATAAGGCCGATGCCCTGAGGAATGCCAAACTCGAGCTGCTTTTATCGTCTCAGGCTATTAGTTGCTGTTATAAGCCGTAGTTTGGTTTGTTACAGCAACTTATGCTGGTGGAGCCAGTACTTAGGACCAAGATAGTTTTGTCGTACTTGACATGTACTTGAGGGCTGGTTCTAATAGGCTCCAAATTTTCAACATGTCCGGAGGTGTGGAGATGAAAAAAGTGATTCATTTTCTTACGATCCTGTTGGCGGTCACATTTTTAGCCACTGGTTGTTCGAGTAAGAAAGAAGACAAAGACAAGTCCAAAGAGCCGGGTAAAGAAGAACCCAAGCCGAGCGACACAAAAAAGGTCGAGTTGAAAGAAATCAAAGAAGTCGAGCCGAACGAGAAGACAGCCCAGGCAATGGAAATCAAGGAATCTTGTATTGTATCCGGCACGTTAGAGGCAGCGGCCGGGCCAAAAAAGAAGGCGATTGACTGGTACAAAATTGTACCGGGTTTGAAAAAAGCCATTAAAATCTCGATAAGCGGCATCGCCGAAGAAGATTTGCTTCTGTCATTTATGGATGCCGATAAGAACGACATGTTCTGGGTCGACTCCGGCAAGAAAGGCGAAGGCGAGAATTTTCCCAACCTGATTGTCGAAAATGCCGTTTACATGCGAGTTCGCGGTGCGGCCGGGGGTAAAGGCGGGGACTACAAACTCAGTTTCGAGATGAGCGAGCCGGTCAGCGGGCAGGAAACAGAATTCAACGGTCGCTACTCCATGGCCGATGAACTCAAAATAGGCGATCAGATCAAGGGCTATCTTGGCCACCAGCGGGATGAGGACTGGTATCTACTGTCGTTGAAGGACGTGCCGACCGGCTCAGTATTGAGAGTCGAGCTTACCGAGGTGGAAAATGTTCGCTTCGCGCTCGAAATTCTGGATACCGAGGAGCGCACTCCGATCCACAAGGTCGGTAGCGAAAAAGCAGGCCAGGGCATCGTGATTCGCAACCTGGGAGTTTCCGGCACACCTGAGGCCATTTTCCTGGTTGTCAAGTCCGGCTGGGTTTCAGGGCCCAAGAAGAAATCGATTAGGACTTTCAATGCCGAGCAGACTTATTCTCTGAGCGTCAGTTCGGAAGCCGGCGGAGACGATCTCGAGCGTGAACCCAACAACAGTGCCAAAGAAGCTTTTCTAGTACTGGATGGTCAGAAGATTCGCGGTTACCTGGGGGCCCCCAGTGATATCGATTGGTACAAGATCGAAGTCGAACGACCCAGCCTGCTGTCGGCCGAACTTTCAGCCCTCGACCGGGTCGATCTGCGTTTGAGCGTAGTTGATCCGGAAAAGAAGGAAGCCAAGAAAGGTTTTGCCCTGGTCCGGATCGACTACGGAAAAGTTAACGAGGCGGAAGTTCTGACCAACTGTGCTTTAAAGGCCGGCGAGAACTATGTCCGCATCGAGGGTTCCTGGAAGCAAGTCGATGGCAAGTGGGTCAGAGATTTCGTCAACCTGGACGAAACCTATACGCTTACCTTGAACTTACGGACCGACGAAGGCAAGGAAGAGCGTGAACCCAACCCTGAGGCGGCCAAGGCCACTACAATCAACCCCGGCGACACCCTGCGGGGTACCTTGCATCCCAAGAACGATATTGACATGTTCAAATTGGATCTTTCCGGTCAGGACGGGCCGCGCGACACGATCATCGAGTGTACCGGTATTCCCAAGCTGAACATATCGATCAAGTTGCTTGGTCCGGAAAAAGAGGCCGATGGCAAGCCCAAGATGATTGCTTCTTCGTCAAAAGGTAAGGGTGATGCCAAGGAACAAATGCAAAAAGAGTTGATGCCCGGTGAGTACTTTATCATCGTGCGTGGTTCCCCGCGTGATGAGTCCAACAAGCGCGACCAATACTTGTTGACGGTTACTCAGCCCTAAGCGTACTTCCTTGCCGACCGACCTGCCACCAGTCAGACAGGGTTTCTTCGGCCTGTTGTTGTCGCACCATCCAGAGGACAAGCTCCACCTCTGCTACAGTTTCAAAATGGGCCGCCGGCGAGTATTTTTCTGTGCCCGTTGTCTGGCCCTGATTCCGACGATGTTCTTGACTCTGTTGGCCGGGCGACTAAGCGGGCCCTGGCCGGCCTGGCTCGAATGGGGTCTTTTATTCGGGCCAATCCTGCCGGCTATGATTGATTGGGGTACCGCCACCGCGACCGGCAAGCCCGAACGGGCCAATTGGGTTAGATTTACAACCGGGCTGGGGCTGGGGATTGGCGCTGGAGCTTTTCTACACATCAACACCTATGCTCTGCTCTCTAAGCCGATTATGGCACAGTTTGTATTCTTGCTGACCACGGTTTGGATGGTCTGGCTGGTCAGCTATTCGCGCCGCAGCCGGCAACGTCGCGAAGGCCGGTTAAAAAGGCAGAAAAACCGCCCCTCACTTGAGGAATTCATGCGACAAGCCATGCCAGAGGAACCCGACAGCCCGACTGATCAGCGTAAAGATGGCGGCTGAGTGTCAGGTATTATCTTCTTCGTCCAGCTCAAATTAGATTCTAAGGGTCTGACCCTTAGACCTGCTAGACAACTCTCCTGGCGTGACCCGATTCGATCAGCTCCTGGTTGAGAAAGGTGCCCTTTTCGAAAACCAGTGATTTTTTCTTGAGAGATTTGTCGTAGAAGACGTCGGCCACGTAGCGGGCGTAGCGATCGGTCTTGTGGGTGCGTAAAACCAAGAAAGGGATTTCTGACAAAACCTGCTCGACGAATTGTTTGGCCTTACGGCCGGCTGAGGCTTTCAGCTCGGGAGTGTCGATCCCGCGCAAACGAATACGTTCGACCCGCCAGACATCGAAGCCCAAATCAACCCGCACTAACAAAGTATCTCCGTCGATCACCCGCTCGAGTATGGCCACATAGGTATGCAACCCGGAGACCGGACGGACTAACGCTTTGCCCATTATTTCTTTTTGAGTCTTTCGGGTAGCATAAAGATCGTTGCGAATCGCGTAGCGTAAGTCGGCCCGCGACCAGTTCTCTTCGGCGGCTTTTTTCATGTAGAAGGTACGCGCCTGGGGATCTTTCAGCGGCATGAGCACGATGTGAGTGCCCCAGCCGAGGCCTAAAAAGTCCGGGTCGTCGGGCAGGCCCGCGGGCCAGGTGCGGTAGAACTGAAGGGCGCGGTAGATGGTCGACGAGTCGATATCGAGATCGCGCGCTAAGCGGCGTACGAAAACAGCCGAACTAGTTCGATCCTGGATCTCCTCAACTCGCCCGAGGCGCTTGCCCATTTGCCAGTTGGTCTCGACGAACACCTCGTTGACCGCCTGAATGGCTCGCTGGCGTCCTTTTTCGATCAGGCTTTTTAGATCTTCACAGAGCCGGACATATTCCGTGTTATTTTTTAAAGCAGTAGTCATATCAGAAGCTTACACAACCAGCCCCGCCG
>JAFDKH010000073.1 GCA_019307065.1 Deltaproteobacteria bacterium | reverse complement strand
GGCCCGCTTCAAAAAAAGCTGCTGGAAGCTGCCAGCTGGTTGATCCCATTTCTAAATGCCAATCTGGAGGTGCAATCCAGCCCTTTCTGGGAGGGACGTTCGGGAGATGAGCCCCATCCATCACCCTGGTCAATGCACCAGATCTTCGAAACCAAGCAGAATGTCGGCTTGGGTTGTTCGATCTTGCATGCAAAAACTCCTTATAAAAATATTTTCTATTGCGGTCCAGAAGCGATTCCAGGATTGGGAATCGAAGGAGCTGCATATGCAGCCCGCCAGACCGGCAACTTGATCCAGGCAAAAATGAAGCTCAAGAAGGTAATCTAAGTCTATTATTCCTCATTATTTTGTTGATTCTTACGCTGTTCCATGCTACCTCGTAACGTCCTTGTGGACAATGCAAGGCAGAAATTGTATTTGAAGGAGAAAAGAAGATGGCAAAACGTTGTGATATTTGCGGCAAAGGACCGCGTTCAGGCAACCGGATTTCTCACGCCCATAACAAATCAAGAATGCGTCAGTTGCCAAATTTACAAAAGGTCCACATCTTAGAAAATGGGCACCGAGTAACCAGGCGTGTCTGCACTCGATGTATCAAGTCCGGTAAAATTCAGAAAAGCGCCTGAAAATTTCCAAAAAAAAACGAGGAACCCAAATGGGTTCCTCGTAATTCTTTGGCCACGAAGACAAGGGGGAAACGGGAAGGCCACCGTTACCCATACAGCCAAAGAATCTTACATGTTATTTCCTTTATAGTTATTTCACAAACACGAAGAAACTGTAGCCCATCCATTTGGCTTTGTCAATATCGTTGAAGTCCGCCTAGATAAAAATTTATAGAGTATTTACGGTAAGTTACAAAGATTCAAACCTTTCCCGCCAGTTACGTAATAGAACATTTTTCGTGTCATTTTTGACTCTCTATCTTTGGTTGTCAGTGCATCTAACTGTTTTCTTTTATGTTTCGATTGGGACCAGCTTGAGCTTGGTATAAGATTATTTGGTGGGTCATTATAGACCCCCCTTCATTTTTGTTGCTAAGATCGTACCTAAAAGTAACCCTGGTGCACTTAAAACTTGATCAACAAGGGCTACATACATACGATATTTGGTATTCAGCCTTGAAAAATGCTAGGAGCCCAACATGGAGGACAGAGTTGCTTGCCCATACTGCGGCGAAATGAATGCTTATGGAAGCAACATCTGCTCGAGGTGTTTCAAGAAAATTAGCCACGTTGCCAATCCCGAGAGAGCTGATTTCGAGCAGACAGCCAAGACTAAAACACCAATGAAAAAGGGTCTAGTTAGTCGATTAATCCGTTGGTTCAAGCGACGTCAGCGTCGCGGTCACTAGAAACACTTAAACCAGCTCGACGACTCCATCTCTAATGACCTCCTCACCTCTTTGGTTATTGGTCACGAATTCAACAGATAACTCCTCGCCTCTACCACGCTCGGCAGTGTATTCCTTGTCTGGGTAGGTTTTGTTTATCAAGTCTCGGTTCAAACCCATGTCAATGCTCCTTGACCGCGGTCGTTGACGACATCTCGAGTGGAATGCTAGAAAAAAGTGTGCCCTTAGAATCCAATCACTCAAATCAGATATCAATAACAATGATTCTGATATTTTACGGAATATTACTAGGAGTTGCCCTCCTGTGGTCCGGTCTTAGGGGCGATCCCGGTCTTTTTCTCAGGCCTAATCAATCTGACCTATTCCCGCTCCTGGCTGTAGCGATCGGAGTCGGCAGCGGCCTGTTCCTGGCCTGGCTGAGCTTTGTGACCAGTCGGTATTTTTCTTGGGCTCGGCGCCTCGAGGCAGAATTCGCCCGGATTCTGGGCCGGTTAAGCTTTGGGCAAGTAGCCGCAATCGCACTCGCCAGCTCGATTGCCGAAGAAGCTTTTTTCAGGGGAGCCATGCAACCCACTTTGGGGCTGGTTCTGACATCCCTGATCTTCGGCTGCTTGCATATTGGTCCTACGAGAACATTTATTTCCTGGACAATCATGGCCACGCTCATGGGTTTCGTGTTGGGCCTTTTGTATCTCTGGACAGCGACCTTGCTTGCTCCTATTTTGTGTCATCTGCTGATTAATGCCATCAATCTACATCGCATTTCTCTCAAGGCCCAGTCAGGTTCGCTCGATCGCCCGCTTCAGGGTCCTTGATTATGACCGGTCTGGGCTTGTCTGCATAAATCTTGCCATATAGTTGATAGACTTCTGCGCCACCATAGTAATGTGAGAGGATTTCTTTGTAGCTAAACCCATGCTCGGCCCTGCCCACGGCACCAATTTGACATAAGCCAACACCATGGCCCCAACCGCCACCAACAAACTTGAAGTTCTTTGGCATCTGGTCTTCATCGACCTCAATACTGACTTCGAACATTCCGCTTCTCAGGTTGCCGAACAGCTGACGAATGGGCCATTCGCGTTGAACCAGCAAATCTCCTTCGGTTCCGACTACCCGAATCACTTTAACCCGGCCTGACACTCCCCTTGATAGAACTTGAATTGAAACTACCTGACCAATCGGTTTGGTCTTGGCTACCAGTTTGTCCATTTGAGCCGACGAAATATCACGGGTCCAGCGAAAGAGTCCTTTGCGGTTCAGGGTGGACACCTTGCAGAAAGCCGGCGGGTTCGAGCTTAGCCATTTAGACAAGTTGTCCTTGACCGGCAACCACTTCTGATGTCCAGTCGATAGCAAATCCAGTTTACCTCGCAGGGCCTGGCTGGGTGGGTCAGACCAAACCGTGTCGTTGTTCTCGGTATGTCCGCCACAGGAAGCACTGTAGACCGAGTCGACTAAACTCTGTCCTAAAAACAACAAGCCGCCCTGGGTTGCTCGAACGGCCAGACTCGGCCTTTCTTTCTCCACCCGAACTCCGGAATACACCTGACAATGAGTCGAAGCACACAAAAGGTAAGGATCAAGAAAATGCCGGGAACCAATCTTGGCAAACACTTCACCGCGGGCAACCACCGCCTGGGCTTTGAGAGCCTCCATCGGCACACTTGAATGGATCTCGGCCGGTACCAAACCTTCAAGCAGCCGCTCAACACCAATGCGATTGACCACTACCAGGCGGCCGTTCCGATCGATGGTAACCAGAATTGTGCCGGCGTATTGCCGATCTTGATAGCCGTGCCAGCGATAGCCCTTACCGTACTCGACTTTCCTGACAATCACCGGTTTGCCGCCGACTGAGCGAATCTTTATCAAGTCGGCGGCCAAAGCGCTTGGTCTACCGGCTGCATCTATTATCTTGATAAGTCCGGAAGGCCGCCGTCTGAGATGGGCGTGTACGAAGGTCCGCGTACCGTACTTCTCGAAAATCTCTACAGTGGCAAGCTTTGCCAAGTCTTCGCTGGCAAATGATCGAATGCCCAGGATATATGTTCGATTGTCGATTACATGTCCGCGAATACCAAAAACACTACCGACTTCGAATATCTGCACTTTTTCCTGGCGCTCGGTCCATTTCTTGATTGCCGCGCTAAGCAAATCTTTTCGGGCAAATTCAATACTTTCGACACCACACCAATAGACAACCTGGGCTACCGTTGCCGTCTGTACCTTGAAGCTCCAATCTTGCCGGGCAGGCGCCTTGAGCGTCTTTTCAATCAACTGCCCTTCGGTCTCAACCTGAAAGGTCAACTCCAAACCATCAACTGAGGAAATCGCCACACTTGAGAGGTCTTCCATGAGTCCAATAGTCACTTGTGGGAATCCATCATTGCCAAACTGCATTTGCGATGAATACAACAAGCCAACTTCGTCGGTAATGACCTCGGGTGGCTCGCTGGCCCGAGCAGGACAAACCATTCCAATCAGCAAGCTTGCCGCAATCACTGTCATTTTAACGAACGTTTTAGCCCGGAAATCAGCGCGCAGCCGGCAAACCGAGAATCTTAGCTGGGTCACCGAGGAGAACTCCCCTCTTCAAGACTAACCGACAGTAATTCCGAGTGGATCTCGATTGAATACTTGATAAACAGTTGGGCCATTCTACGAGAATACACAGTTTTACGAAGTAGACCGCGAATCAGGTCGGTCAGTTGTTCACGGACATCTTCAAATTGCTCGCCCAGCCCGGGATAAAACACACCCCGCCGAATGATGAAAATCCCGGAATCAGTTTCAATCGGACGACTGACCGAACCGTTTTTTTCAAGCGCGACCAGGGCCCGTAGAATTAACGGGTCGAGTTTGGAATGGCTGGAATCAACAACCACATTCCGATACTCCTGCATCTGAACTGTAGGATTACCTGCCATAAATCTACGACCCAATTCAAAAAAGTTATCAAGGTCGGCAACCTGTTCACCACAGGCGGCAGAAATCTTTTCGGCTAGCACCCGGGCGACATCCCGACTAAGGACTGCTGCTGCTTCATCTTCCCGCCAGAGAAGGTTTGGAAAATAGCCAACCACAATCGCGATACCATCCACTCGACTGGCTCTATACACTTCTGACTCACCGGTCATTAGATAGCGAGCTTTCTCTGCCTCGTAGGCCATATCGAGCATCTCTTCGCTGATTGAGGTTTTTTCAGCTTCTTGGCTGAGTCTATTCAGATAAATCCTGGTCAAGACTTTTTTAGTCTGCTCTTTGAGTTGATCGGGGTCAAGTTTGACTACTTGCTCGGCCTCGAGGGACAAGGCCGCAAATTCAATAGCCAGCTGAAGTTGATCTTCAAATGAATCAGCTGGGCCATCGACTAAAAAACCTTCCGAACGATTTATCTGTAGCATTGTTTCAGCCAATATCGGAACGTCGGCCAGACGAATTTCAAACCCGCCGACTTTGGCAACAATCGGCCCGCTATTATTTTCTTTATTTGGCTGATACTCGGCCAAAGATTCATCTGTAGCGTCTGATGAGCAACCGAAAATAATACCAGGCAGCCCGGCTACACTAAAAAACACTAAAATAATTAGTGCCCTGCAATTCATTTTCCCTCCAGCCAAAGGCATTGTACTAGCCAAAATACTGCCTGGCAACCCCGCAAACAAGGTTAAGATATTTGCCGAATTAATCTAGAACTAGTTGTAACGGTTGACATTTTTAGTAGGTGCGGTCAATATTTACACAATGAGCGTTTGGGCAGCTTTTGGCTGTCAAAATATTTTGATGAACGATGAACGTAAGGCCTTTCAGGCATGGTCGGGGCAGTTTTAGGAGAAGTAGGCGTGCGAAATATCCACACCATAATATCCCGACTAGTTCTAGCAAATATCTGCTTTTTGTTGGTCTTGATCGCGCTGTCGGGCTGTGACGACATTAGATTCAGAGTTCGTATTCCGCCCGGGCAGCAAGTCGACGTATTCAGGCAAGCTTCGGTGCCTAAACTGGACGTACTCTGGGTAGTCGACAACTCGGCTTCGATGTCGGAAGAACAGCAAGCCCTGGCCGAAAATTTCGGCTATTTCTATGACTATCTCGATTCAACCGGAGCGGATTTCCAGATCGGGGTGATCTCGACTGATATTTACAATACCGAGCATCAAGGTCGGCTCCTGGGCCAGATTCCAATTATCACCAGAGCCACTCCGACCGCCGAGCAAGTCTTCGCCACCAACGTCAACGTAGGGCTCGACGGCAAGGGTGACGAGCAAGGCTTTGCCTGTGCGACTCTGGCACTAAGCGAGCCTCTAGTCTCGACTTCAAACGCAGGGTTTCTCAGAGAAGAAGCCTATCTATTCATCATTTTCGTCTCTGATGAAGATGATCGTTCCTTTGGCGAGGCGCACTATTTTCTGCGGCGTTTCGAACAGATCAAGGGGATTGGCAATGATGGCATGGTCAAGGTTGCCGCAATCGTCGGCGACGTACCCGAAGTTCCCCAATGGTGCCGCGAACAGAAAAACGTAGAGTCGGGTGAGCGCTATACCGAGTTGGCTGTAGCCACTGGAGGTTTGACTCTCAGTATCTGTGATGACGACTTTGCCGGCAACCTGGATCAACTTGGTTTCTCTGCAGCCGGGCTCAAGCGCCATTTCACCCTTTCCCGGGCTCCGCTCGATCATACAATCGAAGTCTGGATCAAGCGCAGCTGTTCATCCGAGCCGATGTCCGAAGATCTTTGTGAGAAATTCTACAATGATTGTGCCGGTTCATCGGGTGAGATCTACGGGCAGATATGCATCCTGCGCCAATCGCTGCCCGACGGCTGGGGCTACGAGCATTCTTCTAACGGTATTCGGTTTTTCGGCGAGGCCGTGCCTCCTTTTGGTTCGATCATCGAAGTCGGCTACACTCCGGATGAGGATTCGATCTAATGGACCGGCTATACCCCGTTCTTGTGCTGCTTCTTTGCTTTGCCTGCCCGGGCTGTAACGAAGATGTCGTGATCGAAGCACCCCCGGTGATGCAGGTCGGGATCGACTCAATCGAGTTTGGAGCAATCGCCGTTGGGCGGACTGTCACCCGTGATGTAGTCGTCCAAAACGCCGGTGCCAGCGATCTCAGGCTTGATCAACCATCCTTTCTCGACGATCCCGACTCAGTTTTCGGCATTGATTCGTACGAGGCGATCATTCCACCTGCCAGCTATGGAATCGTATCGGTAGCTTTTAGCCCCAGCGACATTATTCGCTTCGAAGGCATTATGCTAATCACTGGAAACGACCGGGACAATCCAGTCGCCGAAGTTTCTTTAGGCGGCGATGGTTACAGACAAGGTGCCATTGAAATAGAACCTGATCTAATAGATTTCGGAACAGTCAACGCCGGCGAGGTCGGCCTGGGCGAAGTATTCATAAGAAACATAGGCAGCGGAAATCTGCTGATAACCAATATCGAACTCGGCCCGGCAACGTCTAGCGACTTTCAGATTCTGTCTTCGACCAGGCCCAGCACTCTGGCTTCAGGCGGAGAGGTCTCAATTCGCCTGGCCTATCGTCCGGGCGCCGAAAGCTTTCCGCCGGGCCAAGGCCGGCTGATGATTGACGCGGCCGATCCTTTTCAACCCCATAGTGAAGTTACCCTGGTCGCCAACCTCAATCGTGCTCCAGTTGCAGATGCCGGGCCGGATCAAGATGTCGATCCACTCGACGAAGTGTTTCTTGACGGCAGCCACAGCACTGATCCGGATGGCGATTTGCCATTGAGCTATGCCTGGACTCTAGTCCGCAAACCGGAGGGCTCGAGTAGCGTTTTATTCAATACGGCAACCGCCCAGCCAGGACTGATTCCGGATTTAGTTGGTGTTTACGAGGCTGAACTGTTCGTTACCGATAGTACCGACCTGCGAAGCCTGTTACCTGATCGGGTCGTAATCACTTCTGTGCCGGCCGAGAGACTGTTACTCGAGTTGGTTTGGGATTCGCCGATTGCCGATCTCGACCTTCATTTCATCGCCCCGGGCGGAGCTTTCGGAGGACTGCTGGACTGCTTCTACGGCAATCGTGAACCCGATTGGGGCGATCCGGGAAACCCTGTTGATGACCCACAGCTTAAACGTGACGATCTGATGGGTTTTGGGCCCGAAACCATAGGTTATAACGAACCAGTCGGCGGTACGTTTCAGATTTTAGTCGACTACTTTGCAGCTCACACGCCTTCGGGCCAGGAGCCTACAACTGTTTCCTTGCGTGTCTTCGTTGATGGAATTCTGGTCGCCGAAATAGTCAAGCGCCTGGACTCACAAGGTCAGTTATGGACGGTCGGGACGGTCAAATGGCCTGAAGGTACAGTAGTCGAAATTGATCTGCTGGAGTAGCAGATATGCTGACAAGTTCAAAGGCTGTATTCCTCGCATTGATTCTGGCCGGATGCTTATCCGGCTGCCAGGGCTCTTCAAGTAATCCGGATGACGGAGGTACTAACCTGGTCTTCTGTTCTACACGTCTCGATTGCCCCGGAAAACTCGGCTGTGTCGAAGGTATCTGCGGCCTTTGTTCGCGTGACAAGGAGTGTCTGACCAACGAGTGGTGCCATCCCTTGGACAACCTTTGTCATAGTTTTGGCGGTGAAGAATGCCGCCTGAACCAAGACTGCGATCTGGGTTCATTCTGCGTGCATGGATATTGCAAGGCAGCTTCCGAAGTCACTCCTTGTACAAAAGACAGTGAGTGTACCGCAACCGAACGATGTGACCCATTGAACCTGGTATGCATTGAGGATCTAGGTTGTAACCGCGATGATGATTGCGCTGCCGGCGAGGTCTGCGAACTGGCCTCAAACCGTTGTGTCAGTGCTTGCACTCCCGAGACCCAGGATGTGATTTGCGGCTATGGGCTGGTTTGCGACGCCAACGGCCGCTGCGTCGAATGCTTCAGCGACGACCAGTGTGGAGTAGGCCTAACCTGTAATATCGAGACAAAACGCTGTGAAGGAGAAAACAGCTGTGTCACCAACCGCGACTGTCTGCCCGGACAAACCTGCAATCCACAAACCAGTCAGTGCACTGTCCCGCCTCCGGCTTGCTTGTCCAACGCTGATTGCGCCGAAGGTACTATTTGTGATCCGTCACTGGGTCAATGTATAGCCGCTAATTGCTATCCCGATCCTTTTGAAGACAATAATCAACCCTTGACTGCGGCCTTGCTGACGTCCGGCCGAGTCGATGATCTGACTTTATGCCTGGCCGATCTGGATTGGTTCGCGATCGATCTGGTACGCGGTGATCGCCTGCAAGTGATCGTCAATACCGACTTCTTAGCAGCCGATCACTTCCAGATCGTTTTGTTCGACCCGCAGGCCAGTGAAGTCTTACAAGAGGATTCGCTGTTGATCGATCACATTGTGCCTCAAGATGCCGCTTATCTGCTCAGAATTCAGACGACCGATCCGCGGGCGACCTATGGCCTGGTTGTGACAATCTCGCGCGGGATACCCTGTGATGACGACGACTTCGAGCCAAACGACTCAGCCTACTCGGCGGCTGCTGTTTCAACAGGCGCTTATCCGGGCTTAGCAGTCTGTCCGCACGACGAGGACTGGTTCGTACTTGAACGCTCGCTCGATCAGCGGCTGGAGATAAGTATCGAATTCCCTGTTCAGGAGGGCGATCTTGATCTTGATCTGGTTGCTGGTGATGCCCAAACCCTGGTCATGCGTTCGGCCAGCGCAGGCAATTCGGAATTTGTGTTTGTTGACGATGACCCTGGAACCCGCTTCTTTATAAGGGTCTATGGCAGCCTGGAGACCGCCAACAGTTATGAGATGAATATTGAGTTAGTCGAGTAGTAGAGAATTTGGAGGATGTTCTGATGATCTTTTCGCGCAGGTTAGTTGCCAGTCTATTTATTGGCTGCCTTACGGTAATGGCTTGCTCGGGCGGTTCGACTACTGTTGATTCCGGTCATGATGCTGACGGTATCGGCGACGCCGACGGCCAAGCCTTCGATGGAGACGGTCAATCCCCGGACGGAGACTCAGCAGATGCAGACCAGGGCCCGATTGAGCTTGTAGTTCAAGGTGTTTTACCATCCCGGGGTCCGATTGAAGGCGGCACCTGGGCTAATATCATCGGCTCTGGGTTTGTCAACGGAATCAGCGATAGTCCTTTCGACGTTCGTGATGTTACCGATATTAGCTTCGGAGACAACTCAGCTATCGATATCGAGATAATTCGCGACGATATGATTAGCGTTCGAACCCCGGCCGGAATCGCGGGCCAGGCTTCGGTTACCGTCGAAAACCCAAACGGGCGTTTCGAGCTAGTCAACGCCTTTACTTATTTCGACACTGTCACCACCGAGAAAGTCGAGCCAGTCGACTTATCGGTTCGGGGTGGAACCCGGATAACTGTCAGCGGCACGGGCTTTTCAGAAGACACAATTGTCCTGGTGGCCGGGCGGCCTTGTTCGGCTATCAACGTTGAAGACAACAGCAAAGTCAGCGCAACCACTCCACCCGGTTTTGAGGGCAGCGCGGATGTCGAGATTGTCAATCGTAACGGACGTTCATTGCTATTTAGAGCAGTCAGTTACCACCCGGTTCCGCAGCTTGATTCAATAACACCGGCTGCCGGCCCGACTACTGGATTGACGGAAATTACAGCCAGCGGCGAAGGTTTCGAAGAACTGACTCAGCTTTTGTTCGATAATCTTCCGGCTGGCAATATAGTTTTTTCATCTTCTGCTTTGCTCGAAGCAGAAACACCCGCCGCTAACGCAGGCAGCGTGGATGTCGTGGCCGCAGGACCGCTTGACAGCTCCAGGCTGCCCGGCGGCTTCATCTACCTGCCCGAAACTCAAGGCAGCTTGACGGTAACCGGAGTTGCACCTCAAAGCGGTTCTTTTGAGGCCGGCAATATTGTAACTGTAGTTGGCGAAGGCTTTTCTGCGACTGTCAGCAACGTCCTATTTGGCGGCAACCAGGCCACCGATCTCACACCAATCGACGATCGTATGATTCAAGTAACTGTTCCTCAGGCTGACCCGGGCCTGGTGGGAGTCAGCGTGCAGACGCTAACGGATGAAGCTTCTATTGATAACGCCTACCGTTACTTCGAGCCGCTGAAAGCGACGGGTATTTCACCTCAAGCAGGACCAGTAGCGGGAGATACCGCCTTCACTATTCAGGGTACCGGATTTCACTCGGCTGTTGAGGTATTCTTTGGCGGAGTCAAAGCCTACGAGCTCGTAGTTGCCAGTCCAACAGAGCTCAGCGGCACTACTCCTCCCGGGACCGCTGGACCAATCGATGTGCATATCAAGGACAATGACTCTGAGGCTGTCTTGCCGGCCGCCTACAGCTATGCCACCGATTTGTCCCTGCTACGCGTGGACCCCGATACTGGAAGCATGGCCGGCGGGACTTATGTCGTCTGCTATGGTGAAGGTTTTGGACAAGATATGCGGATCTGGTTCGGTCCCGAGGAAGGCAGCCTCATTCAAATTCTTTCGAGTTCAGTCATAACCGCCCGGACTCCGCGGGGTGATCCCGGCGAAGTGAATGTCAGAGTTGAAAGGGGAAACGAGAGTTTCGAACTCGAGAACGGATTTGCCTATATTGACCCGACCAATGACAGGGGCGGTGCCTCGGGAGGCCCGCTGGACGGTTCATTGAACGTAACGGTTCTCGATGGCAGCTGGACCAAATACGGCGAGCCCGTTGTCGATGCTATTGTTCTGATCGATCAGCCGGCAATATCAGGCCTGACGGATGAGCGCGGGCAAGTTACTTTCTCAGGGCCGTCGATTGTCAAAGCCATGACTGTAACGGTCGGCAAAGAGGGCTACGAAGCCATCACAGTTGTAAACCTCAACGCCGCCAATTTGACTGTTTACTTGTACCCCAACGAGCGCGAACCGATAATACCTCAGCCCGGCGAACTGAAAATAGCCGATCTGTCCGGCCGCGTCTTTGGATTCAAAGATATACCCGAATTGCCTTCCGGCCCGCTGATCAGTATGCAAGCCCGGGTCAATCTCACCTCTTATAGCATTTATTCAGTACCGCCCTATGGTGGTATTCCCGGCGGACAGGCCATTGAAACCGACGGAGGCAGTTATCTTTTCACGCTACGTCTGGGTAACTACTCGGTCTACTCGTTGTTCGGGGCCTATGATGAAAGCACTGACACTTTTACGCCTGCTCTTTTAGGGCTCAAACGCAGCATCACTCTGATCACAGAAGATCCAGTCGAGGGCCAAGACATCGTATTGAGCACCTATCTTGATCAGTCCGTTGCGGTCCACCTCCAGGACCCGCCCCTGGGTGATGGAGAAAAAGAAGCAAAATATAGTGCTTACGTCAGTCTGGATCTCGGCTGGGACGGGGTTATTTATCTGGCTCAAGCACAAAGCCTGGGAACCGAACTTCTCCTCGAAGGTCTTCCTGCGGCCGCTTCCAATTCGTTCATCTTTGTCGGCCTGGCCAGCCTGGGAGGCGGCTACCCGTTTTCGTACACCTTCAGGCGCCAGGAAGGCGATATTGGCGACGGCGTTACCTTGGGCCCCTTTCTTGGATTTACCCAGATCGTCGAACCTGAAAAAGACGCCGAGATGGTGGACGGTCGAATCGCCTGGACCATTGAAGGACCGCAGCCGGAGTTGATCGAAGTTTTAATCGAAACCAACGAATTGATCCCGAATGTTCTTTGGCGCGTGATTCTGCCGGGTGATGTAACCGAGATAACCCTGCCTGAGGAGCTAATCGACCTGTTGCCTCGGGGAGAACCTTTGCTAATGCTGGTCTACACCGCCAATTCCCCGCGGTTTTATTTCGATCGATTCAACTACTCACAGTTGGGTTCCAGCCGCTGGACCAGTTACACGATCAACTACACAGTATTTACAGCTCCATGAGATCAATCTCACCTCAGAACATGCTCATGCGTTTTTTCCTGTTAGGATTGATTGGCCTATGCCTGGTCATCCAGGCTCCGGGCTGCATCCAGCAAGATCAACAGCTTAGAACTTATTGCCTGCAGGACGCTGATTGCCCGCCTGGTTACCGCTGTGATAGGCGCACCGGCCTGTGTTTGTGTGCCATTGACGAAGTTTGCAAACCCGACGAATACTGCGCTCCTGATGGACGTTGTCGCAAGCGTATGAGCTGTGACACCAATCTTGATTGTCCCGAGGATCTGTTTTGTGATTCGACGACCGGTAACTGTATTGAAATGGGCAAATGCACGAAAGACGAGCAATGTCCGCTTGGAGAAATCTGCAGTCAGCTCTTCGAATGCATGCCTGGCTGCCGACAGAGCGGCAATTGTCCGCTCGGTTACGTATGCCGTGATGGAAACTGTCTCAGCGGTGGATGTGACGACAAGAGCTACTGTGATTATGGCCAGCTCTGCGATATCGACCAGGATTCTTGCTACGATGTCGATGGACCTTTCTGCGATTTGTGCCAACCGGTCAATGTCAGTAACCCCTATCGTTGTGGACCGGGGCCCAACTTTTGTATCATGACCAACAACGACCCCAGCCTGGAACCATTCTGCGGCGTCGACTGCAACCAGGAACAGGAATGCCCCAACGGCTATAGCTGCAGCTTGATTCTCACCGCCCCCGGGCAATCATGCAGCTCTAATGATGACTGTGCTTCAGCTGAGTGCCATATCAACGAAGGCGACACTGTCGGATTCTGTTTGTGCATTTCAGATTCAGAATGTCCCCAGGATTCTTGTGACGATTTTAGTTCGCAGTGCCGGATAACTCGTAGAGCCTGTGTTCCGGCTGGTAACGATTGCGATCGTCCGATATACTGTATTGACGGACTGTGTTTGATTGGGCGTAACTGCACCCCTATTGAGGGACTGGACTGCGCCGATTTCGGAAAGTAGTCACGCATGCGTTGTTTTCTCTATATTTTGCCTGTCCTGCTCATTTTGCCGGGCTGTGAAACCAAGGAAGATATCCGTTCGTTTTGCATTCGCGACGAGGACTGTCCACCCGGATTCCGTTGTGATCGAGACAGCGGACAATGTCTTTGCGCCACCGACGAAGTCTGTAAACCCGACGAGTTCTGTGCGCCTGACGGTCGCTGCCGACGTCGCATGAGCTGTGACACCCACCTGGCTTGCCCCGAGGACATGTTTTGCGACTCGACCACTGGCAACTGTCTCGATTTGGGAAAGTGTACAACCGACGCTCAGTGTCCCCTGGGTGAAGTCTGCGATCTGGATCTATTCAAATGCGTCGGTAAGTGCCATACCAGTGGTGACTGCCCGCTCGGCAATGTCTGTTACGAAGAAAGGTGCCAGACCGACCTTTGCGAGGATAAAAGCTTTTGCGACTATGGGCAATTGTGCGATTTGGAGAACATGACTTGCTATGACGATCTGCGCGGACCTTTTTGCGCTTACTGCAACTCGGCTACCATATACGAACCGAAGCAATGTGGCCCGGGTCCGAACTTCTGCCTTGTAAAAGGCGGCGACCTTCATCTACCGCCCTATTGCGGAGTTGACTGCAGCCAGGGCCAAGCCTGCCCGAATGGATATGATTGTTTCTCGGTTCGGATCGTCTATACAAGAGACAATTGTCGCTCGGATGAAGAGTGTGATTCGGGCAGGTGCCACATCAAGGAGGGCGACGAACTGGGATTCTGCCTGTGTTCTGCGGACGAACAGTGCCCTCAAGATTCTTGTGACGACTTTCTGATGGAATGCCGGATAACCCGACGACCCTGCTCTCCAGGCAGCAATGATTGTGACCGAAAAGTTTATTGCATCGACGGTTATTGCCACATAGGCTACAACTGTAAACCACTAGAGGGACTGCGTTGCGAGGACATTTTTTAGGCAGGCTCGGATTTATTGCAAGGTTGCTGACACCTTTGGTGCTGGTCCTGTTGGTTACCCCACCCGTCCGGGCCGCCAGCACCGCGACTGCGAAAAAACTTATCAACGCCCTGAAAAGCCCGAGCTTCAAAGTACGTCTCCAAGCCGCAATTCTAATTGGCAAGAAAAAGGCTGTCCAGGCTACCGACGCGCTTCGTGAAGCCCTTGACGATCAGCACGATGCCGTTCGAGCAGCTGCGGCCCTGTCCCTGGGCAAACTGGGCGTTGTAAAAGCACGAAGTAAGCTGGTCTCCCTGCTCAAACACAAGAGCAAGCTGTTGGTGCGTTCGATTGAAAAATCTTTAATGCTGCTTGACAAAAAAAACGGCGAAGCCGTCTTTTTAGTAGTCGTTGACAAGCCCAGGATGCCCAAGGGAGTTACCCGCTCGCAGGGCGCCAGACTGATGAGGACTTTTAAAAGGAAACTGGAAAACACCGGCGGTATTGTCTTGAGCGCCGGTGAAGAAACAATATTTTCCGGGTCAGAACTCGGCACTCATCTGAAAAAACGCAAACTGACCGGGATCCTGTTACAACCAAAAGTCGGCAGCCTCAAGGCAAAGGACGACGGCAGCAACACAACTGTTATCTGCAAGGTCAGCATAATGGTTGTGACCCTGATAAGGAAACGTATGGAGTTTAGCGGCGGCGGTGAGGCCGACGCCTGGATTGAGGACACCGGCATTTCTGACGATGATCGCCAGGATCTCGAAAATACTGTATTGGATGCCGCATCTGGTGCGGCTATTCAGCAAGTTATCGAATATCTTGCCCGCAGGGCAGCTGGGCCTTGAGGCCCGGGAGGGATACTTCGCATGAGTACAACGAAAAAGCCTAAAAGATATCTTCGCAACTTTCTCCTCGACACGCGTTTTCAGCTCAAGTACACGCTGGCGGTGGTCGTCATTTCGACTCTGATCTCGCTGGTGTTGGGAACGTTTCTCTACCGGGCCCAAAGCGAAGCCTTTGAGACGAGTCGGGAGAACTCGCAATTGCTTACCCTGGACGACCCCGAACTCGATGCTGAGATGCAGGCTGAGCTGGCAAAAGAAGACGAAAAGATCCGAGCGCATAATCGCAAGACCTTGTTCGTCCTGGTCCTTTCGTTGGGCGGATTGGTGCTGGCCTTGACGTTCTTGGGCATTATCATCACCCACAAGATCGCCGGCCCGGCTTATGCCATGCGTTTAAAAATGTCCCAGATAGCAGACGGCAAGCTGCCTATTGTGCGCCCCTTGCGCAAGGGCGATGAGTTGAAAGCCGTCGCTGAAGAGCTCAGACGCATGGCCAACAATCTCAGAGATCGCGAGATTAAAGACGTCGAAGCGCTCACTAAAGCAATTACTTCGTTGAAAGACGATGGTTCCGATAATACCAAGATCATAGCCGACCTCGAAGTGATCCTGCGACAAAAAGAAGAAAGAATCCAAACAGACTGAGCTTAACCAGGAGGTCATCGAGATGCGTTTACGACTTCTCATTGTCCTATTGGGATCTGTCTACCTTAGCGGCTGCCCCCAGTCTCAGATCAAACCTGATCGGTGGGGGCCGGCCCTCGATGATCCTGCCGCAACCACGCTCGACTTGCTAAGTGCAGCCGGCGATCAAGCCGCAATTGTTGTGGCCCTACGACCAGACCAGTGGGCAAGCAACCAGTCTGTGCTAAAGACATTCTTTGAAGGCTTTGAAATTCCTGCCGACATAATAGAAAAAATATTTTCATCAGCTGACATGGTCGCGGCCACTGTCGGAGCCCTGGCGCTAAGTTTGGGCGAGACAGTGGATTGGCCTGGTAGCCTGCCCGGCCTGGATACTAAACGACCTACTGTAGCAGCCTTGTTCGAGCCGACCACCAATAGTATTCCGATGGCAGCGCCTTTACTGAGGCCCGCCGAACATGGCTCGACTGAGTTGTCGGGATTTCGACATCGGATACTGATCCCGGCTGTGGATATCCCCGCCCTGACTGCCGCGCTGACGAGGTTAGTCGGCTTGGTTGATTTGAAGGCTGCCAAGGATGTTTCTCGCCAGGGCACTAGCTTGTATCCGTTCCGGAACGGCGAAGGGTTTTTGGCCATCATTCCCGAAAAAGACCATGTCAGAATCGAGATACTCACTCATGATTTGCACCAGGAAAAGCCGTCTAGTGGTACCCCAAGCCGTTGGAACTCGTTGCTTGAGGCTCAACCGACTTCCGGCCAATTAATATCTTCACCAGCCATGCACTTCCTGGCTTCAGGCCAGGATCTAATAACTGTCTATTTTCGTCCCTGGCAGTTTCGCGACATAGGTGGTCATTTAGGGATGTATTTGATCGAAAAGGCAATCTGCCATGTAAACCCTTCGCTAAAGACGGCCCTTGCAACAGCCGGCCTGTCCGAAATAATCAACGGCTACCTAATCATGTCGCCGATCGGCGCGGAAATGGACGATATTGCCATCGGATTATCCGCTCGGGATATGATTCGATTCACTGAAGTAGCCTCGCTTACCGATCTGGGCGCTCGAGTTTTTTTAGCCGGCACGCTAAATCCATCGACCGCCTACGCCAAAAGCAGCATCCCTTCAATCTTCAACTTCTCAGTGCCTATAAACCTGGAGAACTTATTCGCCCAGGCCGAGGAAGCGAGTGTCCTGGCACAGGCTAAGGACATTTATAAGGGCGTCGAAGCCTACCGCGAGTGCGGCATCTTTTGTATCTACCATACACTCTTACGCAACCCTATCGGCACAGCAAAATCCTTGAGACACTTGGTTGAATACGAACCTGCCCAGATCCTCCCCCAGGCGTTTGATCTGACCATTGTTGATATCAACTTCAACGATCGACGAAATCCAATCAAAGCTGCTCTGGCAGCCGTTTTTCCAAAAGGCTACGACACGACCTGGCTCAGTAATGGCTTGAAAGGCATCGAGCAACCTCAGCACAGCGGAGGCGGCTTGAAGACACACCTGGTGGTAGAATCCGTCGGAGACAAAGATGTCGTTTTGGTAGGCATGAATATCGATCCACGCGAAGTTTACAGCATTAAAAAAACCAGCTTGCCACGCGGGCAACTAGCCGAATTCAGCTATGACATGTCCGGCCTGGCCGACCAAATCGGCAAGCGTGATCCGGCGGTTGGTAAAATTTTCGGCCAATTCCGTCATCTAAGTGGTCGCGCGATCTTGTCAGGCAGAGCCATGATCGGCGAAGTGGTGATTGGCAAACCTCAAAAGAATGTTGCGCTCTTTTCTGAAAATTTGGATTACTCCGGCATGAAATGGCCTTCACCTGGCTTGGTCGAAGCAAAACTAAAAGGCAGCCAATGCCTCAACCAGGCGCTCTACGCGATCATGATGGCATTCAAGAGACTCACAACGGCCGTGTTTTCAGACAAGGCCAAGATCGTTGAAGAAACCTTTGAAGAACATGTTTACCCACAAATTGACTGTGCCCGGCAGGAGAAGTTCACCACACAGATCGCCGACGATCTTTACCTCGACCTGACTCTAATTATCGACAAATTCGCGGCCGAAGCCGAAAACCGCGAACTCAGACTCAAGGTACTCTCCAGGGCTTGTTTAAAAGGTGTTACAAAAGCCTGTCAGATTGAAAAAGAAGTCCGCTCGCAACCACAGGCGGGTAAAGTACAACCAAAAATTTGATTCATGCGCCCAACTGGGTTAATCTTCTTACATGACTCCCAAGCAAGATTCTTCTTCGAAGTCCAAGGGTTCCAAGGAGCAGGGAAAGGCCTCAAAGGCTACGACTTCCAAAACCAAGTCTGGGAAGGACGGCGGTCAGACATCTGGCAAATCAAAATCCGGCAAGGACAAAACTGCCGGCACGAAATCCCAGCCCGAAAGCAACTTTCTCAAAGAGAGCCTGGCAATGGCTCGCAAGTTGAATGTCGATCAATTTTTATACGTGTGTGAAGACACACCGCCAATCGAAGCACTCAAACACAGAGCCCTAAGAAAAAAAGTAATTGTCGCGACTTCTTCTGAAAAAGCCGGCGCCCTGTGTGAGGAACACGGATTCCGCTTTGAAATCATCCCCGGCTATGCCTTCGAGCGTTTTGAGAAGATAAAAGTGGCCCTGGCAACCTGCGTATCTTCCGGTCTATTGAAAGACGGGATGAGGGTTTTGTGTGTTGCTGGCCAGCTCAACACACCCAACATGGATACTTGCCTTTATACAAAAATCGGAGATCAATCTGAAGAGCAGGCCGCCCTGGGAGTTTTGCATGCTGGCGAGGGCTATTCTTCTCAGGTTCTGGAAGCAATATTGAATATTGCTCTAAGCGTTGGCTACGAGGGTTTTGAGGGTTCGCCGGTAGGCACAATATTCGTGGTCGGTGATTCCACCTCGGTAATGGAAAAATCCAAACAACTCACACTGAATCCGTTTCAGGGTTATTCCGAAGACGAGAAAAACATCCTCGATCCCAGAGTCCGTGATGCTATCAAGAACTTCTGCATCCTCGATGGCGCCTTCATCATCCGCGAGGACGGCGTAGTCCTGGCCGCCGGGCGTTACTTGCGCTCGCCCGAAGATCTCGAGCTAGATCTGCCTTTGGGTCTGGGCACGCGAAACGCGGCTGCTATGGCCATCACCAAGACTTCCAAATGCATCTCGTTTGTAATCAGCAAGACCACCGGCGCGGTCCGCATCTATAAAGGCGGCAACCTGGCCGTCGAACTTCGTCAACCACGCAGACGCCTGTAAGCCTCACAAGGCGATTTGCCAGCTGTATTTCTTACAGTGATCAGGGCAACAAGTTACAGGTGATCTGGAATACTCCGTTGGCGTCGGTCGTAACCGGGCTGGGGTCGCAAAGCGAATAGTCGTCCTCGGCCAGGTAGGCTTGATTGATGAGCAGCCTGACTTGTGCATCAGCTACTCCGCCGCCGCCTGCATCTATCAACTTACCGCTAAAGACAACCTGCTCGGCCTGGGCCAATTCAATATCGGCTGTCAGATCGGTCGCAACGAATATGTCGGGCTGGACATAGCTGGCAGCTCCCAGCCCAAAAGCCGCCCCAGAGGGAATTACAGCAATCTTCCAGCGCTTGCCGTCCAATTTCAGCACCTGATAGGCACCGTTGGTCCCTGAAGACGCAGTCGTCTTGAGCCTGGCATCGAGGGTATTTTCGACAGTTATCATGCAACCCGGGGCACCCAGTCCACCACTGGTTGTAATCGCCCCCATTATTGTTCCACCTTCGCGGACACCGTGCGCGCTCAGATCGGGGCCGGCCGGGTTGACGTCTTCGTAGAGAATCTGAAGAGGAAAATTAGCCCCGGCCTGCGGGTAGCCCAACAAGTCGTAGCGCTCGCTGCCACCCCCCGAGGGAAGCGGAATCACGAATTCGCCATCGACAGCGGTGCCGGTCAGCACTCCGTTGTGGGCCAGCAGGTTGGCCAGGGCGGTATTGCGATAGTAGGCCATCACCGTCCATCCGTCGAGATCGGCATTAGAATCGTATAACGGCCCGCCGTTGAGATCGGTCGTTGTCGGCATGCTGATATTTTTCGTGGTCGTACTGCTGATGTTGAAATTTCTCTCATGCGCCGTAAGGCCATTGGCCGCAACCACCTGCAAGTTGTATGAGCCGGAAGGAAGATAGAATGCATAGTTACTCGAGCCATCAGAAGTCACCGCGGCCGGCACACATTCTTGCCGATCGGCCAACAAAGAAACTTGCGCCCCAGGTGACCCGGCCGATCCGGACAGTACGAAACCAGCGGCTAAAGTTACATCCGGTAAGACCGCCCCCTGGTTAGACGGTGGACGGACATTGTTGACACATTGAGTCGCCGGTCCGGAAGTTCCGCCGCGCGCAACAGCCACCGTGAAATTCAAGTTTGAAAAGTCGCGGATGTCCTCGTCTGGCCCCTGATCGGTCTCGGCCTGATCGCCGTCGGCCATCTGTTGGTCGCCCCCGTCTTGTGTGCCGGCATCAGCTTCTTCGGCGGGTTCTGTGTGGTAGGGCTGGCAAATGCCGTCATCGCAAATATAGCCGATTGGACATTCGTTTGAATTTTGGCAGGTCTTGGGACCTGGGTCACCGGGAACCTGGCAGTTACCGCCGACACATTGCTGACCGTCAGGGCAGTCCTCGTCACCGGTGCACTTGACTGTTGTGTTACCACCGTCTTTGCAGCCTGACAGCAAGACCGGGCAAGACCCGATTGCGCCGACCAACAACATCATTCCAAGGCTTGAACATTTTATTTTCATACTTCTTGTCTCCCAGGTCATTCCCTGCCAACCGGCTTTAGAATCTGGTGAATCTGGCGCAGGGCAAATTTTTGATCATCTTGATCCAGCGCAGCTACACAAGTTTCAGGCACGATCACTTTGATTCCGCGCTGAAGAGCATCTACCGCTGTATATAGAATGCAAGTATTAGTGATCACGCCGCAAATCAGTACATCGTCAATTTCCAGTTCGTCCATCAGAGCTTCCAGGTTTGTTTTGTAGAAACCTGAGTAGCTGACTTTCTCCACGATATGGTCACCCGCCCGGGGGACCAACTCGTCGATGATTTCGGCTCCCGATGTGCCTTTGACTGCATGGGCAGGCCAGAACTCGAACCCGGGATCATCGGAATCATGTCGATCACAGATGTAGATGATCGGCCGGCCTTTTTCGCGGGCATAGCGAATCTCCCCGGCAATATTCTCAACTATCCCCTTGGCTGCCGGAACTTGAAGTGGAGCTCCATCTTCAACAAAATCTTTTAGCATATTGACGATGAACAAAGCCTTGTGAGTTTTGTCCGGGCTCATCTTTCCTCCACTCCTGGCAGTCTAACAGACAAGGTCCTAAAGTCCTAGATCGGACCCTATCTTGCGCATAGCCTCTACGCCCAAGTCGATAAACTCAGCTAATTCCAACCCAAGCTTTTCAGATTCGCGAATGATCTCTCGACTAACCGCGGCGGCAAAGCGCGGCTCTTCCATCCGCTTACGCACACTTTTGGCCTTTAAATCGGCCAGCTTCTTACTCGGCAACACCAAAGTCGTCGCAACCACCAGGCCGGTTAAAGTCTCCGAAGCAGCCAGGGCATGCTCGAAATGCTCTTTGCGCTGTATTCCCAATGCCTCGCCATTGTGGGCTCGGATTGCCTGCAGAGCCTCGTCCGGCAACTTACCTTCGAGCCATTCAGCCGCAACCTGGGCGTGGCGCTTAGGGTCCTGCTCGACTGTTTCGAGATCGATATCGTGCAGCAACCCGGTCAAAGCCCAAAGTTCTTCGTCTTCTTCCAGTCTAGCAGCCAAAGCCCGCATAACTGCCTCGGTCGCCAGCATATGCCTGCGAAGATTGACGTTTTGAATCTTTTCGTGGACCAGGTTGATGGCTTCATCACGGGAGATCATCGTAATAGGCCTCCAGCCGCCCCCCAGCACTGATTTTATCAGCATAAGTTGCTGTATTGAACCAAACTACGGTTCTAAACAGCAACTAACAGCTAACACACACTGTGGGTACAGGTACCACAAACGACTACTAGGGTCAATTGAGCTGGAGTATCAAGAATTCTGAGGACAATTCCGGGGACGGGACAATTCCGGGGACGCAATTCCGGGGACGGAGGTAGACACTTTTCATATTTTCCAGCTCGTTGAATAGAGAAGTTCCGGGGACAAGTTCCGGGGACGGAGGTAGGCACTTGATTCCTCGAAAGTTTCTGTCGGGAATCCATAATTCCTAAACCCCTGGATCCCCGACAGAAACTTTCGGGGACGACAGATCTATTTAGAGCGTTTTTTGCAGATAATGAGTTGCTTCTCAGGAATCGGCACTTTCTATATTTTCCAGCTAGTTGAATGGTGAATGGTAACCTGTCCCCAATATTCCCTTCAATCGCACACGTTTTCCCACTTCTGATAGTACTGCGAAGCCTTTTCATTTTCTCCCATCTTCTTGTATGCTACAGACAATCCAATCATTGATCTGCAGTTGTTGGGAAACTCTTCCAGGTTTTTCCTGTAAGCTTCGATTGCTTCTCTATATCGCCCTGTTCGAACGAGTTCTGCTCCCTCTCTATTAAGTCTATGTTCAACTTTCCGTATTTTTAATTCTCCAACTTCGGGTTGTTTCCCTTCCGTATTATCACCTTCCACTTGCCTACTCTTGTCACACCCATTTAGAGATAAAAACGGTGTACTTAGAATGAATCCTAGAATAACTATGCAATTAGAAATCTTCATTTCCAGTCTCCTAAAATATTTGCGGCAGACATATCACAACTAACTTTCCAGCTGGACAAGTTTTTGAGGGAATTCCGGGGACGGAGAAATTCCGGGGACAAATTCCGGGGACGGAGGTAGGCACTTTTC
>JAFDKH010000450.1 GCA_019307065.1 Deltaproteobacteria bacterium | reverse complement strand
GACGCTACCCCACGGAGGTGCCTCGTCAACGATTGACTCGAGCTTAACAACGTAAGGATTGTATTCGGGTCCTTCCTGTACGATGGAAGCCTTGTCCACGAGCGTCCAGACTTCATCCGAATGTAACGGTTCGGACAAATATAAGTGGCCGAAATTAGGATCCGACTTGTCGAAACCGGTCAAAATCCATCCATTGTTGCTCACATCGTCGGTTGTATATACGCCCGGGAAAGGCTCATTGCCACTGTAGGAGCCGGCGTAATAGTCAAGATTATTTACATTGCCGGTGCCGTGCCACCAGTTTCCATCCATTATGCTACCAAATCGAATGATGCGTTTGGGTTTGTTAGAGATGAGTTCTATAAACCACTCGCCATATACCGCCCCTTCCGGCCGAACACTTTGCCAGTTTTGTCTCAGCTCAAGGGTGGTGTCTGTACGGACAAATTCGGTTGGCTGCGGAAATAAGGAGTTTCCATAGTACCTCATACCGAAGACGTTCGGGTCAGGGAAATAAATTCCACCGTTAAAAGCAAGTATATCGCGGTCTTTTTTGAAGCTGGTACCTTCAAGTTTATAAGCGAGGTAGA
Organism: Deltaproteobacteria bacterium; assembly: GCA_019307065.1. Lineage (GTDB taxonomy): Bacteria > Myxococcota > B64-G9 > B64-G9 > B64-G9 > JAFDKH01. The sequence continues at coordinate 1,509 of JAFDKH010000450.1, read as the reverse complement.
AGTTCTTGTCATCGAAGCCCGTGTAAAGTGTTCCGGTGCCGATCTGGTCGCCGCCCAACGTCCCATCGGCATAGATATACCGGTTGCCTGCGGTTTTCCATTCATCGATTTTTCCGTCGATGACAATAGGTCCGGGGCCGGCCCTGCCAAAGGCTATCAGTGCCTCGATTTTAGAGTGTTTCGGGTTGCCTTCTGTGTAGCTGAAGACGACATTTCCGGTAAGAGTAAAATCGTTACAGTCAATACCCCCTATCGTGGCGTACATATGGGTACCACTGATAATAAGGTCGCTGGCGTTTTCGATACTGCTGCCGTTGAGCTTGAGGTCTGTTATGGCGCAGGTATATTCAGGCTTCTTGGTTCTGGCCATCAGATACAGGGTATCCATGCCCATCTCAGCATACTCTTCGTAATCGTAAGAAAGTGTCGGTGCATAGCCGATAGTGAAGTCAACTGTTCCGGTTTCTTTGGTGAATGTCAGGGTGAACTCCGAGTCGGGGTCATCGCCCAGCCAGCTGTTCGGGTCGGCACCATTCGGCCAGATATAGTTACTATTTACGGCTACGGGGATGAACGCGAATTGCCTGGTGTGAAGCCCTATTTCCCATTTGCCATAGGCGCCTCGAGAGCTGCCAATGCGCATTTTGACTAAGTTTTTGTAAATCAGGAAAGGCCCCCAACCGTCGCTGATTATCGGGTCGGACATCCAAGGCTCGGCCCAGGCTGTTGTTGCAAGAATTGTAATTACCGCTATTACACTAACTGTCCAAATTCTTTTCATTATCCTTCTCCAGTTTTTTGACAACTAACTTTTTACACGTTGGTTTGTTGCCAGAGTACTATTTTCCTTTCTTTAACGAGTTTAGTCTATCGAGTATTCAATTAAGAGTTTCGGTTTTCGTGTTTCGACCGCCTCTTCTGAATAGAAGCCAAGGTAGTCCTGCTGACCATTGTTGTTTGTCGGCGTTGTGAAGTAAACTCTCAGTTGAGTAAGTCCTCCGAGGTTGATATTCATTCTGCCTTCGGCGCTGAACCTGCCTGATACCATATAGTCGCCCTCATTCGGATCGGCCGGAGCACTTGCAAAAGATGCGACTTTGGCAACCGTAGCAGTCGCCTCCCAATCCTCTTTTTGAAGGTCTTCGCTTGTGTGGAAATATGGCGTGGCAAGGTCGACGGAGCATGTCCCCCCCCAGTTGAAGGGACTAATGCCGGCATCTGTACCGTGGGCCAGTTTCAGCATGACTCCGGTTATGGTGTAATTTTCTGGGAAGACCGAGGTGTCGAATGACACAATACTTCGATAGCTCTGGTTGGTTATGTAGTCACCCATGCGAAGGGCCTTAGCGCCGGTTTCATCTCTAAATCCTTCACCAACACCGGCTCCATTGTCGTAAACACGACCATCCTGTTCTATGCCGGGTATGGCCAGGGTTGGTGTGCGTGACGTGTAGCGAATAATGAGTTGTGGCCTCTTATCGAGATATACTTCCTGTTCAGCCGAATAGA
>JAFDKH010000449.1 GCA_019307065.1 Deltaproteobacteria bacterium | reverse complement strand
TTTCGCCAAAGAGGCCGGATATATGACTGCTACCACTTTTTTGCCAAACAGATCATTTTTCCCTTGCGAAAGGAGCGGGTCCATATATGACGACTAAGTTGCTATATTCTGAATCCAATCTGTCAGGATTAGGTCATATGCGAATTTATGCACGACTTCGACCAAGTTCTGTAAAATCATTCTAGTCATGCTCTGCCTGCCTTGTCCGGCATGTTCAGCTGAGCAAGGTCAGTGACTTTGGATTAAGCCTGAGGTTCGAGACTACAACAAGACAACTGTCGGACGATGTTTTCGTGCCGCTCAAAGCAAAGTCATTGCCAAATCCCGTTGGTTGCCCCAATAAAAGCCTTAGATACAAATAACTTGCGTTATTCGCGATTCGCGAATAGAGTATATACATGATACTCAAGCCACAAGATGTCGTCATTGCCTTGAAACTGGTCACGATAGAGCGTGAGCTCTGGACTTACGTCACGATGTCCTACCAGCTGCACATCAGCGCTTCCGAGATCAACGCCGGTATTAAACGTCTCATTCGGGCGCAACTCGTATTGCCGCCCGGGCAACGAATCCGTACCTGCAAGGTTCTTCGCCCATCCCTTTACGAATTCCTCATTCATGGTGTGAAGTACTCCTTTCCACCTGAACGGGGCGAGCTTACCCGTGGAATGCCGACCGCCTACGCGGCGCCGCCGTTGAGGGAAATGATCCAGCCGTCAAGCGATCCTCCGCCGGTCTGGCCGGACCCGGATGGCGAGGTCAGGGGTATCTCTTTTTCCCCCCTTTACCGGACCGTGCCGCAAGCTGCCGGGAAAGACGCCAGCCTGTATGAACTTCTTGCCCTGGTCGACGCCATCCGCGATGGACGTTCCCGGGAACGCAAGCTGGCCGAGAAAGAACTGAAGAAGAGGGTGCTCTTGCGATGACGGGACTGAGACAAAACCACATCGAAATGCTTCGACGGGTCGCTTATCGTGACACGACATTTTTATTATGCGCGTCGTTCCTTAGGCTAGAGACTACAGCAATCAAACTGTCGGATGGTTACGGCCGAGTATTGAAAAGGGGTTGGCGCGGTGATACTTTGTTGGCGTGATCTTCGAAAAAATTACGAATCTTGCAACTATTTTTCTGGTCGTCTGGACTGCGCTAAGTGGCGTATGCAGTTGTGCTCTATCAAAAGAAATTGTTCTCGAAGATCCCCAGGGTGATGATTACGGGCCGGGAAGTTATCGATATCCCGATCATCCCGTCTTTGGCCAGGGGGCCTTCGATCTGCGTGAGGTGTCTCTGTCCCGGCAGGGCGACGACTGGGTTGTCGAGGTGGTCTTTGATTCCCGGATCAAGCAAACCAAAGTCTTCGTGACTCAAGACGATCGACGCCAATTGTTCATCCAGACTGCGGACATCTATTTCCGCACGGCCGGGAGTGGGCATAGCCAAAGTCTGCCGGGCCGCGGAGTAACCTTCGCCCCGGGACATTCCTGGCACAAGGCCGTAGTGTTGTCTCCGGTTCCGGATTTACTCAGACAAGCCCTGGCTAAGACTACCCAGCTGGCCAACGATGTCTACGTGCCGCTCAAAGTTAAAGTCAGCGGCAGAAAACTCAGAGCTTCCGTTCCGGTCGAGTTCCTGGGCGAGCAAAAGCCCCTGGGATTGGTTGTCTTAATCTGCGGAGCGAAATTCAGCAGCTCTTTCGAACTGGTCGACCGAATTCGCGGCAAACTTGCCCCTGAAGGATTGGTTATGGATGTTTTACGAAGTTCAAGTGAATGTCGCCTGGACGATCCACAAGGGTTCAACTGTAACTTTACCGGCTGCAACCCGTGCGGTAGTCATCCGAAAGTGATCGACCTGCTGGCACCAGATGGGGTACAAAAAGATATCCTGAGGGCTTACGATTCAGATTCGGGCAAAACGGCCCAGGTGCCGATGATTGAACTCGGCCAGTTACACTAAATTGAGAGGTATTTATGGCAGAAGTCACCTTAAAAGGCGTTAGCAAGCGATACGGTAAAGTGCTGGCCGTTTCAGATGTCAATCTCGAAATAGAAGATGGAGAACTGCTGGTTTTGGTCGGACCGTCGGGATGCGGTAAA
>JAFDKH010000242.1 GCA_019307065.1 Deltaproteobacteria bacterium | reverse complement strand
CACCAGCGCCTCTAGGCGGGGGGCGATCACTTCGGCGCTTTGCATGTCTTGGCCCGGCAGCGGGATATAATAGAGCCGGTTGGACTGCCGGTCGTGGAACCACTCTCCAGGCTCATCAAGAAATTCGTAGGCGTTCTCTATCCATGTCGGCCCGGCCATGCCGATGCCCGTATGCCATTGAGCCAGGCTCCAGCAGGGCTGCCGGATGGTGACCGTGGTGCCCACTATAGACTCGACCTTGCAGCGGAAGCTTTTCCACAAGACCAGGTCGACGAACTCGAGTTCGGTCGGATCGGCGAAGCCGGCCAGGCTGGTGTCCGGCGCCTGGTAGCCGTGGGTGATGACCGAAAAGCCCTCGGGGAACAGTTCCCCGCGGGCCCGGCGGGCTCTTTGGCCGTCCACGTAGAGCTGGCGGGTGTGCAACCCGGCCGGCGCCGCGGCCCGCTGGATGTTCAGGCCCGGGTCGTGGAGTTGCCAGCCGGTGACTAGAAGCCCGCCGCTCAGGACGGGGGTTTCGCCGGGGTAGGCCTGGTAGATCACTGCAAAGCCGTTTAGTCCCGAGTCCTGGGGACCCAGGGAGAAGGGTTGGTCAAGCCAATAGGTTCCGCCTCCTAAGTAGATAGAGATGTCGGCAGCCATGGAGGCGGTCATTGTTCTCACCCGGTCACGGGCGGTTGTCAGGGAACAAGGAACCGCCAGGCTGCATTCGCTGCCCGTGCCGTCCGGGGCCGCCACCAAGCCGTCGGGCGCCTGGCCGGGATCGCTGCCCGGATCACCACCGTCAAAATCGTCGGAACCGTCAAAACCGTCAAGATCGTCGGAACCGTCAAAACCGTCAAGATCGTCGGAACCGTCAAAACCGTCAAAATCGTCACCGCCGTCGGGCTGTTCTTCAGCCCCGGCGTCAATGAATCCGGCGTCTTCGTCGCCTGCATCAGTGTCTCCAGAGCTGTCCGAGGTGCAGGCGCTAGGGACGAACGAGAACAGGAGAACTAGAGTAAGCTGTAAAAACCAGCGCATGAACGATACTCCTTGACATGTCTCGATTTAAAAAAAACTATCATAGCATATCCGCTATTGGAGGTTTCCATGAAGCTTATTTTTCTTTCATCGGCTCTGCTGACCTTTGGAATAGGTGTTGCTCAGGCCAGGCCGCCGGTCAGTGTCAAGAAGTTCGAAGTCACAACAGGTCCGAAGTATGTCCCGGTAGAGTTGAATAGGTTCTTCGTGATCAAAGACACTCGGGTTTGGGGCACCAAGCCGGATCTGACAATCAAGGCCATGGAGTTTACTCTAATCGATATTCAAAAAAAGGAGCTGCTGAATCTCAAGGCCGATCTGGATGAATTATACAAACCGGAAAGAGCCGGCTTGTTCATCAATGGCCCGACCTGGAAAAACAGGGTCGCTCACGCTTTTTCGACCTTTGACGTCGAGCTGATTTTCTACGACCCGGCCAGCCAGCGGGCCGGCTTGCTAATGCAAGATGATTTTAGAGACAAGCAGAAGCGTGAATGGAAGCAACACTACACCTACCTGGCCTGGGATTTTGAAACCAATAAAATAGTCTGGCACAAAAAGATTCACTCAGAGGCCGGCAGCAAGGCCGAACGCTACGATGAGCACCTGTACAGCCTGGGACCGAATCCGGACAACACCCATTTGTTTTTCGTGGCCTCTAAAAAATTGCTTGATCCTACCGATAGCAAGAAAAACGGCGCCCATATCACGATCAAGCGTCTCAATTTAGAAACCCATGAAATCGACTATAGCTATGAGTTCGACAGCGCGACCAACACCAATAAAAATACTCATTCAGGCTGGCGCTTCACTTTCAGCCCCGATTATTCGCGTTTGGCTCTGGCCGAGTACTCGGAAAAGGGCGACAAACCCTATGAACCGCCCCCCGCGGCTTACGTTGTCGATCTGAAGGCCAAGTCGCATTTCAGCCTGCCGATTCCGCACACCCCTTACGGCTCGGCAATCGACAAGGCCAACCAGACTTTGATAATCGGCAGCAACCAGGATCGCAAGTTCGTAGTCTACAATCTGGTTGAGAAGAAGAAAGTACGCGAACTCAAAGCTCCCAGGAGCATACACCGCCTGGTTTTGTCAGCGAACGAAAAGAAGCTCTATGTTTTTTCGCGGGGCAAGGCGATGGAAGTCCGCAGCTGGCCGGCTTTGATGCGCCTAAAGAGAATCCTCGGAGAGAAAGTATTTTTGGAGCCCAACAGTTTCGCGCCGGATAGAAGTGCGGTCAGCCACGATAGAAAATGGATCCTCTTGCCTCCGACGAACAACATATCCTACCCCGAGAGAACCGGCGTCTATATTGTTTCATTAGATGAGTAATCTTATTAACAATTGTAGTAGATTCTATCGGTCTGTTGAGGTAATTTTACATAATTATAATCAATTGGTAACACAAATACCTGAACAAAAACTTAATAGAAAAAGGTTGTACGATAAAAATGGTAGAAAGAATGGTGTGCTATTATATTTAGCGCGCTGCGGCAATAATTTTTGGAACGATTCAGTATTACTAAAACAGCGCCTAAGTTATTGATTTAACAGACCCAAGCTTGACAAGCTGAAACTGATCAATTATAGTCCTTGGCCAATCTAGCGGGCTGCCAGGCAGTGTTTTTGGCAGTCCTCTTTTGTTGCGAGAACGGGTGCAAACAAAGGAGGTTTTATTAATGACCCAGACAAAGGCTCGAAAAACCGAGCGAACCAATCGGCGCACTACAAGAGGCAAAGCAGGTTCCAAACTGTCCGGTGCCCAATCAAGAACTAAAAAATCACCGACCAAGGCCGCGCTTAAGCAGCTGGCCAAGGATTGGGACCACGTTACCTGATCCATTTTTTAATACCAGAATCATTCGAGCAGGAATAATTGCAATAGTCCTGGCCCTGTTGAGTTTCGCGGGGCTGGCCTGCGTTCAGAGCAAGACGACTTATCGCGCGTCGGGTTCAGACACAGGCTCTGTCTTGGGGGCACCCGACTGGATTGAGAAGGCGGTCGGCTACGAAGTTTTCGTGCGTTCATTCGCCGATTCTGATTCAGACGGTATCGGAGATCTCAAGGGACTCCAATCGAAACTAGACTATCTAAATGACGGCAAACCCGGCGGGCAAGATCTTGAAATCGATTTGCTCTGGCTGACACCGATTCATCCGGCCCCGTCCTATCATGGTTATGACGTCACGGATTTCTACGCAGTTCATCCGCAACTCGGCAGTCTCGAAGATTTTCGGCAGCTGATAAAGCAAGCTCACTCTCGGGGTATGCGGGTTGTCCTCGACCTGGTGGTCAATCATACTTCGCGCGAACATCCCTGGTTTTTAGAAGCTTGTGCTTCAAAAGACAGTCCCAGGCGAGATTGGTATCTATGGCGCCGAGACGACCCCGGCTGGAAGCGCCCCTGGGGAGGCGGCTGGCCGGTTTGGCACTCTTTTGCTGATTATTTTTATTATGCCATTTTCTGGGTGGGTATGCCGGATCTGAACTTCAATAATCCGGCCGTAGTTGGCGAGATCGAAAAGATTGTAGAATTTTGGCAGCGCCTGGGAGTCGATGGTTTCCGGGTCGATGCGGCCAGATATTTCGTCGAGGACCATGACGGAACTCTGGCCGATACGGGAAAGACCCATCAGGTCGCCAAGACTCTCAAACGCATTTTGAGAAAAGGGCAAGACGATTCGGTATTGTTGGCCGAGGTCTGGACCAAAACTGAAATAGTCGCCGATTATGCCGGACAGGATGATGAATACGATCTGGCCTTTAATTTCGATCTGGCCGGAGTATTGCCGGTAACTCTCCTGGCCGAAGAACCGGATGAGATCGAAAAAGTTCTCGGGCGCGTCGAAAAGTATTTTTCCCGGCGCGGATATGACGCGCCGTTTTTCGAAAACCACGATTTCGACAGGCTGCGAACCAAGCTTAGCGGCCGTGAAAAACCCCTGGCCCTGGCAGCGGTCTTGCTGATGACTCTGCCGGGTACGCCCTTTATTTATTACGGCCAGGAGATTGGTATGGCTAATGCGCTTGGATGTGAAGGGGATGTTTGCCGCCGGGCCCCGATGCAATGGGCAGCGGGCGAAAATGCCGGCTTCAGTTCGGTAGAGCCCTGGACCAAACCGGCTCAAGACTTCAGAAGCGTCAATGTAGCCGCCCAGAATAACGACTCCGCTTCGCTGTTGAACCTGTATCGACGCCTTATTAAGCTCAGGCGAGAACAGCCGGCTTTGACCTCGCTTGAACGCCGTCGCCTGGCTACAAACCAGGCGGCGATTTACGCCTATCTGCGCGGAGCCGGCGACCATCCCGTCGGGGTCATACTGAATTTCTCTCAGGACGAAAAACAAGCCAGTCTCGATCTGTCCTCGCTAGGCAAAGCCGGTCAGGTTCTGCCAGCAACCAATCTGCTCAACGGGCGTAAGCTCAGTTTTCCGATCGATCGCAAGACAGTCGCCTTGCCCCGACTTGAAGGCTACGGCTATTTGATTATCGGGTTCTGAAAGGCGCCTATGAGGCTGCCTTGCTGACCGTGCCGGTGGACAATAGAAAGACACCGGCCAGGATCACAGCGATGATCACCAGGTTGACGGTTGGGGGGACTGCTCCGTATATGGCCATCTCCAGGACCAGCGGGGTCAGGATCGTGGCTGCGTTGACTGCCGGAACTACCTCGAGTGCTCTGCCCCTGATGAAGCCGAACTGGGTGGTGACGGTCGCCACGGCGGCGAACCCGATTGCCACGTAGGGGTAGGGAGTCGACAACTGGCCCGAGAAACTTCCGCCCGCGCGGACCAGACCCACGTCGGCTAAGAAGATCGCCAGGCCGATGCAGAGGCCGGCGGTCAGCCCGAAGGTCGGGCCGTGCACCCGCTTCGAAAACCAAGCCAGTAAGCAGGCCGAGGCCGCCACCAGCGTCATGACCACCACAGTAATGATCAGCGAACGATCCACGAATTCGCGGACTGAATCGCCTTCTGCGGCCCCGAGATAACCCAGAAGCGAAGTGCCGACGATCACCAGCCCGATCCCCAGCCCGTCTCGTTTGCCGACTTTTTCCCCGATTACTTTCAAGGCGTATACTAAAAGCCCGATTAATCCCACTCCGGTCATGGCCGCGATAGTCGAGGGTGACTTCGTAAGCCACAGGCCCAGCGAATAGGGCAGGGCGGCCCCGGCGGTGATCGCCAGGCCCAGGCACCAGAAGCCCAAGTCTGCCCGGTTGTCCTTTCTGAACATGGCGCGCCCCTTGAGGAACACGTGCACTTTTTGTTTCTGGACGCCTTTGCCGATGTTCAGCATCAGGGCGGCCAGAATGCCGAGTAGTACTCCGAAGATGAAATTCCAATCCATATGCCTGCTCCCGGTCGCTGCCGGTTAGTTAACGAAAGCTCTTGAACAGTCCGATCTGACTCTCTTTTGCCCAGAGGACGACTTTTTCCACCAGGAGGGGCGAGAGACGATGGGCAAACCATCCCAAGCTCCCGATTGGGGTCATGACCACTTGCCGTTTTCGTTTCGTGATCAAATCGACGACCAATTTTCCGGCCTTGTCCTGCGAATGATGGGCCGGCCGATCCGGCAGGATCAACTCGCCGCTGGCCGACAAGATCCGTTTTTCCGGATCGTGTTCGGTGAATCCCAGGTAGACCACTCCGACGTGGACCCCCTTGGGTATCAACTCGAGCCTGAGCGACTCGCAAAGCCCGGTCAAGGCCATCTTTGAGGCGCAGTAGACCGAGGCGCCCGGCAGGCCGAAAAGACCGGCGATGCTGGAAATGAAGACCAGGCTTCCGCGGGCCTCGATCAGGTGCTCCATGGCGATCCGGGACAGGTTGACGCTGCCGGTCAGGTTGGTTGCGATGACCCGCGAACAGACCTCGCCGGACAGGTCGGCGAAGTCGCCTCGCATTGAGACCCCGGCGTTGTTGACCAGGATGTCCAGCCGGCCGAATTCGTCGATGGCCGCATTGACCATCCGCTTGGCGTCCTCCCATTTACCAATGTCGCCGGTGACGGCTACGACCTTGCCGCCCTTTTGCCTCAAGCGCGCGGCCGAATCTTCGAGGCGTTTGGCGCCCCGGGCGGAAATCACAACCTTGGCACCCGCGTCGACCAGCCTATTGGCGATCGCGTAGCCGACCCCGCGGCTGCCGCCGCTGATTAGGGCCACTTTATTTTCGAATTTGTTCATGTCTACCTCACTGAATGTGTCCGAATTCCCTCAGACTGCCGATACTCTCCTCGATGGCGGTCTCGATATCGGTCTGAGGCATTTCTAGTTCACGGATTGATTTGGCGGCACTGTAGTAAGTGCCGAAGAGTGACAGGTTGGCCGTGGTAAGGTTCAACTTTGGTTTCTGCGAGAAAATCTTTCCGTACAAGGAGGCCGCCGCACCGGCGGCCAGGATGGCCTTGCCCGGCAGCACGAATCGCGGGGGGTTGACCCGGCCTTCAATGCTGGCGACTTTAGAGAAAAAATCCAGGTATGACAGGTTGACTCCTCCGGCGATATAAGCTTGCCCGATCTTGCCCTTGGTAAGCGCAGACACCATGGCGTCAGCCACATCGGGTGCGTAGGCGAAATTGCGTCCACCCGGTGAAGTGAAGATCATCTTGCGCGTGAGGAACTGGCGGATCAGCTCGCCGGAACTCGGCCGCCAGTCCAGACGGCCCAGCAGGAAAGTCGGCGCGACGATTACCGCATCCAGCCCGCGCCCGGCTACGTATTGTTGTACCAGGCGCATGGCCTGGTGCTTCGATTCCATGTAGGCGATGCCCTTGTACTCTCCGGGAAAGTCTCCTTGCTCGTCGCCCGGTCGAGCAAGCGTTCCGAAGCGGAACGAGCTGGCCGAGCCGGTAAAAATCAGCCGCTGAACCTTAGCGCTGAGGCATGCATCTAAGACCTTGCGAGTGCCTTCCAGGTTGACTTTCCAGGTTACATCCGGGCTGGCCCACAGATCGGTGACGGCCGCTAAGTGGAAAACGAACCGGCAGTCTTTGATGGCCCGTTCGACGTCACCGTTTGGCGAGAGTAGATCCCCTTTCACCCGCTCGATGGGTAGATCGTCGAGGGTCGGAGAGTTGCTCTCGGGGTGAATGAAAACCCGCACGCGGTAGTCTTGTTCGATCAGTTTCCTGACCAGGTGACTGCCCAGCAGGCCGTCACCGCCGATAACCAGCACCTTCGATTTTGAATTTGTCATGGCAATCCCGTTCCGGCTCCATGTAGA
>JAFDKH010000005.1 GCA_019307065.1 Deltaproteobacteria bacterium | reverse complement strand
GAGCCATTTCGAACAAGGCAGAAGATGGCCCCGCCTGAACAATAAAAGGATAAGGCAGACGCCAGGGGCGACCCAGGTCTACCAGCAATCCTACGACCACCAGGGCGTATCCCAGGAAACCGGTCAAGATAGCCGGTCTGACAATCGGTTTGTACTCTTTCATTCCAAACAGATAGACAGCCGAAGAAATCACAAAGCCTCCGGCGGCCAGGGCTACCCCGGTCATTACGTCGAAGCCGATCCACAGCCCCCAGGGCGTGTTGTCGGTCAGATTAGTGGTGGCGCCCAGACCGAGGGTAAAGCGCATCAGGCCAATGACTGCACCGCCGGCCAGAATAATACCGGCGATGACATTGAAAGGAGTAAACAGACGATTCGATGCCGCAGGAGACTGACTCATTTGGTTTCCTCCTTTCCGGCTTGCTGGGCCTCATCGAGTGCTTTCTTGACAGCCTGAGCAATCGCTTTTTCCTTGTCCTTTTTGGCCTTGCCGGCTGCCTCGGAAAGTTTCTTCTTGGTTTCCTCGTCGGCTTTTGTCAAAGCATCATTGACAGCAGATTCCTTTTCGTTTTTGGCGAGTTTTTCTTTGCGCTTGGAAAAAGCGTAGAACCCGGCCAAGAGACCAGGATAGATGGTGACAACCAACGGAACCACCGACAAGAAACCGCTACCCATTTCCGGCATCGACTTGGAGGTGACTCCTTCGAACAGGCCGAGTTCTTTGAAGGACGTTCCTCCAATCACCAGCCAACTGGTGCCGCCGAATTCATGTTCGCCGTAGACATGGTTGATGTAACGTTGAGGCTGCTTGCGAATTCGCTCACGGGCCAACTTGATCAAGTCCTTGCGCTTACCGTACTTGATTGCGCCCATCGGGCAGGCGGCGGCACATCCGGGCTTGAGCCCTTTCTTGATGCGCGGATAGCACATCGTGCAGCGCACGACTCGGGGCTCGAATGGTTTGTCGTACTCGTAGCTCAGGGCATAGTAGGGACATGCCATCACACAGTAGCGACAGCCTACGCAAACGCTGGGATCGTAAAGCACCGGCCCTTCGGGCGTTTTTGTAAACGCGTTTACAAAACAAACTGTTGCGCAAGCCGGTTCTTGACAGTGCATGCATTGTAGTTTGCGAAATACGGCCGGCTGATCTTCTGTGGCCGGCTTGTAGCGATTGACGACGGTGTAATCGTCTTTTGTCGGCCTGCGTTTATTTTCGAAGATCGACTTATCGTGCAGCGGGACTTCGGGCGGGGGCAGATCGTTCACTTGTTTACAGGCGACCTCACAAGATCTACAGCCCACGCACAGAGTAGTGTCGTGCAGCAAGCCATAGCCGTCGGGATATCCGGCGAACTCATGATAACCCCCGGCGGCCTTGGCCGAGCCGGCGGCCAGAGTTCCCGCAGCAATCCCTTTTATGAAACCTCTTCTGGAGAAGCTCATTTGGACACCGCCCTTGATGTCTCAGCGTGGCAGTCGGTGCAGCCCTGCTGGCTCAGGCCCATCTGTTGATGACAGCCAAGACATTGCCGGTGATAGGCGCTGAAGAGATCCGGTTTGTCCTGGGTGGCCAGACCCTCCTGGTCGTGACAAGAACTGCACGGTGCAGGGCGGGTGCCCACCGGGCTGCGATGGTGGCAGCCGGCACACAATGTATCGGGGTAGGAGTGGAACCGGCGAGCCAGCCGGCTGTCGCGGGCCAGCTTGTCGAGCTGAGTGACAATTTTCCTATGGGGAAACTTTGCCGGCTCGTATTCTTTGGCCAGAAAGTCGATCAGGACTTCCTCGGGAAAATCATCCGAAGAGGCCGGTAGTTCGTCATGTTCCATCTCGACTGCGACCGGCGCTGCAATCGGCTCTTTATTCTTTTCGGGCAACGGTCCGCTATGGCAGATATTACAGGCGGTCTGCCCGGGCGGCGGCATCATGCTGGAATGGCAGCCCGCGCAGGTTTTCGAGTCGGTCGTGGTCTTGTGACAGCCCACACAACTGTGTTCTGAGGAGGCCTGGTGGTAAGCCCTTTCCAGGGTTACCGCCCCGTCTTCTCCGGTCACAGCCAGCTTATGACACTCGGCGCAAGCTTTAAGAGTCTTGTGGTGACAGCTCGAGCAGGAGGACGAGGCGAGCTCATGGAGCTTGTGGTTGAATGGTACAAGCCGGGATTTGGCTTCGGGAGACTGTATCCAGGTTGTGTCAGGCTGACCGCGTTCAAGGCGCGGGGTGTAGGCCAAGATCTCGATGGTTTTTTGCTTTTCGGCAGCGTGACAACCCGTGCACAACATGGGGCCGGCCGTTTGCTTTGCTTGTGAGCGTTTCAGATGACAAGTTATGCAATTCGTGTGAGCAGCATTGCGTAAAGAAAGGTTCTTATCCTCGTCCTGCTGGCCGTGGCAATCGCTGCAAGCCGACTCGGTCTCTTTTTTGTAAATGAGTTTCTTTTCTTTTTCGTCATAGACATGGTGACAGGCCTGACATTCTTTGTTCATGGCCGATACGTGTCGGTGATGGAGAGAATAGTCGAAGGATATCTCAATCCAGTTAGAAGGTGGTTCGGTCCAGTAGAGATGACACTCGCCGCAAGCCTGCGGGGCCTCTTTTTGGGCCTGCTTGTGGCAATCGAGGCACTTGGAGTGGTAGTGCTCGGTCAGTGCATCTCGATCTAGATCATCATTGGACCTCATGAACTTGGGGATCAAATTTTTTGCATTGTCGAAAAGATGACACTTCTGGCAGCCTTCGTCTGCGAAGGCTTCAACGTGGTCAGCATGATCGAACCTTACCGGGGGGCGCCTGAGATCGTTGTATTGGGCCGGGAACTGGTTGATTTCGTCTGGTAGTTTCAATGAAATAGTACCCGCACCAGCGATTGCCGTTTCTTCTTCAGGCATAATGATACAGCCCATTCTCAGCACGACCGCGAACAGCACTACAATGAATGCCAGGCCAAAACGTAGTACGATTTCTTTTCGGGTAGAGGATGTCATGCCGGCACCTCTGCGCTGGGCTGCTTTATGCTATTTTCTGCAGCTTCTTGCTTGTCCTGACCCAGATCGATTGCTTTTACAAGAAGTTCACTAATGAATTTGACGTGCATACCCAGTTTGTAATGCCCAACGATATCTTCGATTCCACTGTGACAGTTGTGACACGGAGTTACGATCAAGTCGGCGCCGGTTTCGGCGAATTGTTCGGCCTTGACCCGGATGCTCTTCATGCGTGATAGCTTCCAGGGCGGGCCGCAATTGATTACACCGCCCCCGGCTGCGCAACAATAGTTGTGTTCGAACCTGGGATCTACATCACGGAAATCCTCGCATAGTTCATTCATGATGTAGCGCAGCTTCTGATGCAAGCCCCGGCCGCGAACGATGTTGCAGGGATCTTGAACTGTAACCGGTTCTTTAACCTTGTTGGTTATCTTGATCCGGCCGGATTTTAAAAGTTCGTAATAGTACTCCACGGCGTGAACCATTTTAATCGGAGGTCTCTTCCAGCCCAGCCACTTGGGGCCGTCGTAGACAGCACCCCGAAAGGCGTGGCCGCATTCGCCCATGACTACTTTCTTGACCTTGAGCTGCACGGCGCGATCCCAGTGCAGCCGCTCGACCCGGCCCATTACTTCGAAATCCCCAGAGTACATGGCCATATTGCTGTTGTCCCAGCCGTCGAGACTTGGCATTGTCCAGTCGGCCTTGGCGACCTTGAAAATAATGGCCATGTTGGCGATCAGCTGGGCCAGAATCTTGGGCTCGGGACCAATCACCGAGTACATTATCTCGGCCCCTTCACGGTCTAACGGAATGCGGACGCCTTCCAGCTCGTCGCGGGCATCTTCCTCCTGCCATATCAGAGTGTCGATCCAGTCGTCTTGCTGGACCCACATCTGGTTCATAGTGGCGGCGTGACTGTTGGTTGTATCCTGAAGGTATTGCGGAACAACTCCCAGCAGACTGCAAATACGCCGGACGGTCATCATCAGATATGCGATGTCGATCCCGAAGGGGCAATACATGCTGCAACGCCGGCAGACACCGCATTCGGTAAAGGCGATCCGCGCGCATTTCTTGATGAACTCGCCATCGACTTTACCCTTGCGCTTGATCATTTCCCAAATAGTGTCTTTGACCTTGGCGACCGGAGCAAAATCCGGATCCTTGTCGCGTGACAGATATGTATGACAAGCGTCGGAACACAGACCACAGTGAACACATGTCTGTAAATAGACCTTGAAGCGGGCAGCGGTTTCCTTCGTTAAAACCTGGTTGATGACTTCTTCGATTCGCTCCGGAGTGAGTTTCTTGATTGTCTCATCAATGCCGGGATCGACTACCTGAGCGTCTGCTAAATCAGCCATGCTGTTTTCCCTCACCAATCTCTTGCATTGCGTACCGCGCCGAACTCACTGCCCATGTATGAGCGCGTGAAAACGAACCAGAACATGTGTGACAGCCAGGTAAAAGGAATGGCTATCAACCACACGACCCCGGTGACGATGTGTACGATCACAATCGTCTTGTATGGCAGCCAGTGCTGGTGGGCCATCAGCCCGGTAACAAAAGGTGCTACTACGATTATCAGAAGCAAGAAGTCTTTCCAGGTTGTAACATTTCTAACCTCGGGGGCGGCGATCCGTCGCAGGGCAAAGAACAAGGCCCCGCCAATAACTACCAGGGTGGTGACATCTGCCAGCCAGGGAGGCAGGCTCCACCAGCTGATGCCCCAGGACTCTTGCCACAAAACGGCGTGACCCATGACGAACAATGGCGTAAGCAGGAGACACAAGTGAAAGACATACGAAACCATTGTCATTACCGGATGCAGCCTGGTGTTGCGACTCAAGAAAGGAATCATCCAGTACAGCAGTGAGCGAAATCCGTATTTAGCGTTCCAGGTTGGAAGAACGGATTTTTCCTTATGGGCTCCGATAAACATGGTTATGAGTTTGTACAGGCAGCCACCGAAGAAAATGGCGAAGGCCACCCAGACCAGCGGACCTCGAACGAATTCATACATGCGGTTACCCTCACTCAGCCGTTCTTGATTTTGTCCAAAGGCACTACCTGTCGGTAGTATTTGCCATTTTCAACACCCCGAATCAGCAGCTGCTTGCCGTCGGGACTGAATATCGGATCCCACAGCATTTCGAACTTCGGGCTCCAGAGTCTGCCGTTGAGTGCGTAGGCTAGGCATCCCTCGCGTTCGACTTTGGCCGCGACTGTTTTGCCGTCCGGACTGAAAACAGGGTTCCAGGCCATGTCGAACGGAAGTGACCACTGCTGCCCATCTACGACAACAAACCATTCCTCGCCGTTCTTGCCGATCGTTGCCAGGCGCTTGCCGTCCGGCGAAAAAACAGGCGGGAGCACCAGGTCTTCGAAAGTGACCGCCCAGGGGGTGTCGTCGACGGCGATCGTCCAGCGGCCGAAACCCGTGGCGACCACGGCGGCAATATGCTGCTTGTCCGGGCTTACTTTCTGGTGCCACAGTTGAACATAACGACCGGCCCATATGGGGCTTCCGTTCTCGGCCAGGGTCCAGGCTCCGCCGATACGCACGGGCACGAGCGGGCCCTTGTCGTTCGAGCGATAGAGCGGTTCCCAGGTGCTGCCGAATTTGTTTTTCCAGGGTTCTCCGTCCTGGGCAACGGTGTATTCGCAGATGTCAGTGCGAACCTGGGCCGCCAGATGGGACCCGTCGGGAGTGAATCTTGGAGAGTAAACATTGATAAATTTCTGGTCCCAGGCAATACCGTCTTGGGCCACACTCCAGGTTCCTTCGGCGAATTTGAATATGTCGCCTTCGGCCAGTTTTTCAACCTGGACGGTTGCGGCAATTTTCCGGCCGTCATCACTGAGGACGTAGTCGCGCATGGAGATGAAGCCGTTTTCCCAGGCTTTGTCGTTGGCCAGCACGATGTATTCCATGCCTCGTTTTGCTAAAACAGCGATCACTTTCTCGTCGAGACTTAGTTTCAGATCCCAGACGAAATCATACTCGTTCTCCCAGCGCTTACCATCGATTGCGACTGTCCAGGCGTCGTCAACCCGAACAAGGGCGATCAGGCGACCGTCCCTGGTGAAGCGCAGGTTCCAGGCCCGTTCCATCTCTTCTTCCCAAAGCTTGTCGTTAACCCAGACGTTACAGGTCTCTTCGGCCTTCTGGACGGGAACAGCGATTTTTTCGCCGTCAGGGCTGACAGCGAACTCGTGAACGGCAAAAAACTGGTCTTTTAGGAGAGCCAAATTGGCAACTTCCTTCTTTCCGGCTTCCCAGTTCCAATCTTTCTGGCCTGACATCTGGACACTCCTTGGTTGTCTATCGATGTACTGAGGTTGTTAAATATCTGAAAAAAAAACTAGCGGCAAGCACTTGTGTAAAACCGACCTGTCACGAAACTGGAACACAGCTCAAGCATCTGTAATATAACGCAAATACGGTAAAAGGCCCAGGGAAGAAAGTGGAATATTCATGATGTGTTCCACTCGCTCCGCTTAGGCTAGGTATTACTTGACATATAAAGCTTATTAGATTTATATGACTTCTAAGTAATAAGCAAGCAAGTTGATCTTACTAAAGGAGAAAAAGTGAAGTTGCGCACACGGGCCAGGTACTCCATGCGCATGATGATGGCCATTGCCAAGCTATCATCAGATGGAGTTCATGTTGGTTTGGGAGATGTTTCTAAGCAATGCGGTGTCTCGAAAGGATACCTGGAGCAGCTGGTTGGTTCTCTGCGGAACGCAAGATTATTGCGAGCACTCTCCGGTCGCGGCGGTGGGTATACGCTCGCCCGAAGCGCAGACGAAATCAAGATTGGTGATATAATTGAGGCAGCTATCGGCCCGATTGCCGTTACCGAATGTGCAGTTGAGCCAGAAACCTGTATAAATTCAGACTTTTGTAACTGCCAGGGACTATGGTCGTTAATCAATCACAAAATCAACCAGGTGCTCGATGAGTACTCACTGGCCGACATCATAGACAACAAATGGCCCAAAAGAGTTCGTGACGAATTGAAAAAAATAAAATGATAAAAACTTATAAAATCATGGAAAGGAAGGTTGTTAGGAAATGGAAGCCATCCAGGTTCTGACATACATCTGTCTTTTGTTATTTCTGGGATTCGTGATTGGGCGGGTCGTTAAATATCTCAAGACACCAATCCACTTGCGTTGGGAATTGTACCCGGTAGCCCACGAGAAGGGCCGGGCCGATTACGGTGGTTCGTACTTTGAGGAGTTTGAGTGGTGGAACAAGCCCAGGCAAAAAGACCGGATTAATGAAATAAAGGTAATGTTCACGGAGATTATCTTTTTGAAAGGCGTCTTCGAGCACAATCGTCCGCTTTGGTGGGTCTCTTTTCCTTTTCACTTCGGGCTCTATCTTTTGATTGGCTGGTTAGGGGTGTTGGCCTTGGCGGCTTTCCTGGCTGCAATTGGTGTCTCACTGGGGGGAGGCTTCGGCACCCTCATTCGCTACCTGGCCGCCGGCCTGGGCTACGCTGGTCTGGGCCTGACCGCCCTGGGCTGCCTGGGGCTATTATTCAGACGGGCCCTGAATGCCGACTTGCGACGTTACAGTGTACCGCTTGAGTTCATCAATCTGTTGGCGATTCTGTCGGTTGTGGTAGTAGCTCTGATAGTCCACCTATCCTCCGACCCCTGGTTCGGCATGCCGGTCATGTATATCTATTCTCTGTTTACTTTCAGTGCGCCGATGCCCATGTCGACCGGTATGCAGGTTGAGATCATCCTGGCTTCATTGTTGTTCGCCTATATCCCAATGACACGCATGGCGCATTTTGTTTCCAAGTACTTTCTGTACCATGATGTGCGCTGGTCCGACGAGCCGAATTTTAGGGGCGGCAAGATTGAGGCGCGGCTGAAAGAGGCTTTCGAGTATCGGATGAAATGGGCCGGTCCGCATATCCAAACCGGCAAGTCCTGGGCACATGTAGGCACACATGTTGAGCAGGAGAAGGAGGTCGAGAAATGAAAGCCGGTTTGACCACGATTTCGGATCTCAGCCGCCCGGCGGAAAAGTTGGTTGATCTAGATGTCAACGATATCCCCAAGTTGCCCCCGCCCTATGAAGACTGGGTAGATGAACCAATCTCGGAAATACCCGAAGAGAAAGCCGCCAAGCTGGAGACATCTCTGGATGGTATAGTCGGCGTGAAAATTCCGATTCCCAAAACAGACCAGGAAAAGGAAGAACTTGTTCAGAAGTTTCTGGCCGGTCTGGAAAAACTGTTTTCTAAAGAAAACAACTGGACATTCTTGCAGCCATTTTTGCTCTCAATTGAGAACTGCGTCAAATGCAACACCTGCGCCGATGCCTGTCCGGTTTTCGAGTCGAGCGGTCGGGCGGAGATCTACCGCCCGCTTTTCAGGGCTGATCTGTTGCGGCGCATAGCCCAGAGGCAGCGCTCTCCAATCAGCCGGCTGTTTGGCAAACTAACCGGCGCCGATGTCAAGGTGACTTGGGAAACTGTTGCGCGCCTGGCCGACCTTGCTTATAGATGTACT
Organism: Deltaproteobacteria bacterium; assembly: GCA_019307065.1. Lineage (GTDB taxonomy): Bacteria > Myxococcota > B64-G9 > B64-G9 > B64-G9 > JAFDKH01. Next base: position 49,384 of record JAFDKH010000005.1, on the reverse strand, counting down.
TTGTGTCGGCGATGCGCCCAACATTGTCCGATGGGGATCGACAACGCTCTGATCACCAGAGAAATAAGGAAATTGTTCAGCCAAGAAATGGGAATCGCACCCGATGAGCTGCATTCTGATGGAACCGTGAAGCAAATTTCAGTTGGTTCTTCGACAGGCGTTAATCCGCACGCCTTGATGGATATTCTCGAGTTTGCTGAAGAAGATATAGAAGACCGAATCGGGATGAAAATCAAGATTCCGATTGACAAAGCCGGGGCCGATATTCTGATTATGCACAACGCCGGCGAGTTTCTTTCATGGCCTGAGAATCTCGAGGCGTTCGCGATACTATTTGAGATCGCCGGTTTGAGCTGGACCATATCGAGCGATCTGGTCGGCTATGATTCGGTCAACTACGGTTTGTTCTACGACGATATTCAGTACGCCCGGGTTACTTTGAAGCATGCTGAGGTTGCCAAGAAACTCGGAGTCAAGAAAGTCGTCATGGGCGAGTGCGGTCATGCCCACAAAGCTTTTATGGCTACCGGCGACCGGATGTGGGTGGCCGAGTCGAATATTCCCAGGGAGAGCGCGCTGACTCTGATGGAAGACCTGGTTTGCAATGAAAAAGTCATGGTCGATCCGTCGCGAAACGATTTTCCGGTCACCCTGCACGATCCCTGCAACGTGGTCAGGTCGATGGGTATCGTTCAGCCGCAGCGGAATGTGCTCAAGAAGATTTGCCCCCAGTTCAGGGAGATGCATCCCCACGGGGTAAACAATTACTGTTGCGGCGGCGGAAGCGGCTTTGCTATCATGCAGTCGAATAACTTTCCCGATTGGCGCATGCGGATTGCAGGTCGTAAGAAATTCGAGCAGATCATAAACGCCTTCCAGGACAGCATCGATCCGAGTATCAACAAGTATGTTTGTGCGCCATGTTCCAACTGCAAGGGACAGATTCGAGATCTTTTGACGTACTATAAGGCTTGGGAACGGGCCCGGATCATGTACGGCGGCCTGGTGGAGTTGGTCGTCAATGCGATGGTTGACGTAAAAGAGGGATTTCACGAGTGGGAATTTCACTAGGCCTGACTGTTTGAGATACGAGCTGTGACATGGGCATATTCGGCAAAGGCGACCATCGACATTCGGATCCGCGGGTTAGACTGGAAGCAGTCGCAAAATTGGTGAATCAAGACGAGCTTGTCAAGGTGGCCTGTGGCGACGACTCTCCGCGAGTGCGCCTGGCGGCTGCGGCGCGCGTAGAGGGAGATGCGGCTTTGGCCGAAATTGCCAAGCAGGCAACAGAGCTGGATGTGCGTCTGGCGGTTGTCGAGCGAATCTCTTCCCAGCAGCTTCTGGCCGACATTATCAAGACCCGCAAGAACTTTCAGCTAATGGGCGCTTGTTTTTCGCGGATTACCGACAAAGGTATCCTTGAATCCATTGCTGAAGACACGGGTTACAACCCGACAGCCCGGCGGATTGCGGTCGAACAATTCGCCGACGAGTCCTATCTGTCGGACATGGATCAAGCCGCTGAGAAGCCCGACGATCCGGGAGGCAAAGAACTGGACATTGACGGTCTTTGCCGGACCTACGGCGGTCTGCGGATGGTCAGGGCGATCGGCAGGTTCCGACGTAGCCCAAAAGCTTTACACGCGCTGGGCAAGGTCGCTCGCCAGGGCGGGGAAGCTGGTGAGTTGGCCGTGGAGTACTTGTGCAGATCGTTGGATACTTCCAATCCCAAACTGCAAGCCTGCGCGATCGAAGAGCTGACCAGCATTTCTGATCCAGATCTGGTGGCCTGTCTGGTTCGGGCGCTGGACGATTCAAAAAGACGCGAGCCGATCCTGATGGTGCTCAAAAAGATCGAGACGCCCGAAGCGCGCGAAGCGCTCGCGCAGATATCCGATTCGGAGAACGAATAGTAGTGAATGCCAAAAGGGGGATCTCATGCCAAAAAAGATTTTAGTTATCGATGACGAGAAGGACATGCGCGTTTACCTGAGCACTTTGTTGCGTAAAGCGGGCTACGAAATCGAATCGGCATCCAATGGAGATGAGGGTCTGGAAAAAGCCGCCATATTCCTTCCCGATTTAATTACTCTGGATGTCCTGATGCCTAAGAAGTCCGGTGTGAAAGCCTACACAGAACTTCGCACTTCGCCAAGCACCAAAGAGATCCCCATCATTATTCTTACCGGCCTTGCACAGCAGGAGGATTTCTTTTCAGATGAGCTCGGGACCATTCGCAAGCCCGAGGCTATTTTCGACAAGCCGATCGAGCGGGATAGTTTCGTAAAGCGAATAAAGGAAGTGTTGGGCGAGTGAAGTGAAGAACAAGACTAAAGACCTCCTCTGGCAGGACGCGATCCCCTGCTATGTTTCCGTGCAGGATAGTGATCTGAAGATTGTCGAGACCAATCGTCTCTTTGTTTCCGATTTTGGGGATCGGATTGGCGAATACTGCTATCAAGCCTACAAGAATAATGAGGCTCCTTGCCCCGAATGCCCGGTTCTGCTGACTTTTAAAGATGGACAAGTTCATTCAAGTGAAGAGACGGTTGTTGGTCGCAACGGAGAAATCCAGAACGTAGTCGTCACTTCAGCGCCTTTGTTCGACAAAAAAGGGCAAGTGGTTTCAGTTGTCGAGATGTCGACCAACATTACCGAGATAAAGACACTGCGCCACGAGTTGTACAAGACCCGCAGGGATTTCCGGCGGTTGTTCGATGCGGTGCCCGGCTATATTTGTGTTTTAAGCCGAGATCTGCAGATCCTGGAAGCCAATACTCTTTATCAGCGGGACTTTGACATGTCTCTTGGGGATCATTGCTTTGAGGCATGCAAAGGTCGCAATAGCCAGTGTCCGGACTGCTTGGTGAAAAAAACGTTTAGCGATGGACTAAGTCACTCCAGCGAAGAAAGACTCAATACTCGGCATGGTAATAAGCTGGACCTGGTTGTTCATTCGATGCCGATCAAAGACGAATCAGGTGAAATATCTGCGGTAATGGAAGTTTTTACCGACATCACCGAGGTTAAGAGCTTGCAACGGCAACTTGCATTAATTGGTCGAGCGGTTGCCGGTATGGCTCACCGTACCAAGAATATTCTGATGGGCTTAGAGGGTGGCATATTCGTGGTGAACACCGGGATGGAAACCGATGATCGTGAGACCGTGGACGAGGGTTGGGAGATGGTCGAAAGAAATGTTTCGAAAGTTTCCCGTCTGGTCAAAGACTTGCTCTACTGCTCCAAGGAGCGCAAGCCGAAGTTCGTAAATGATGTCTGTCCCCATGAAGTCTTGCAGCAGGTTTACGAATTGTACAAAGAGCGTGCTGTCGAGGCAGGTATTGCTCTCGAGCTGGATCTTGGTCCTCGTCCGACTTGCGGCAGCTTCGACCCCGAGGGCCTTCAGAATCTACTTTCTAATCTGGTGGCCAATGCCATCGATGCTTGCCGGTTTGATACCGCGAAAGGCAAACAGTCTCATGCCATACTGCTGAGTTGCTCGCAGACGGAAGAAGGCGATATTGTGTTTGAAGTGGCTGATAACGGGGCCGGTATACCGGAAGAGATAAGCGACAGGGTTTTTGAAGACTTCTTTTCCACCAAGGGAACCGAGGGAACCGGAATCGGGCTGCTGGTAGTCCAAAAAGTGGCCGAAGAACATGGCGGCCGGGTCGCCTTCGAGTCCCGGCCGGGCGAGGGGACCAAGTTCAGCGTAACCATACCTGTGCCGGAAAGCAGATCGCCAAACCTGACGGATGCTTGACAAACGTTGGAAATGCAAGCTAGCTTCGACAAATTCGGGTTCAATCTTGTGGAGGAAACTATGAGCAAAAAAATTCTCATCGTAGATGATGAAGCAGATATCAGGAAATTCCTCACAACAGTTCTCGAAAAGGAAGGCTACCAAACGGTTACTGCAGAGGATGGCTTAAAGGCCCTCGAGATTGCCAAGCAAGAGAAGCCGGATCTGGTAATCCTCGATCTGCAGATGCCGAACCAAACCGGCACAGACTTCTACAGGAAAATGTCAAAAGACAAAGAATTGGGCAAGACGCCGGTTATTATCGTGAGTGGTTTGGCCGGACGGCATCTGGCAGTCAAGGAACCGGTGGCTGTCTTCGACAAGCCCATCGATCCAGAGGAATTTGTAAAAACCGTAGAAAAAGCCCTGGCCTGATCTCGGCAACTATCTGAACAACCATCGCTCAGTAAAACATCTGCGCCCAATAAGGCCTACTTCTTCTTGCGGGTGACTTTTTTGGTCAGGAAAAACCAGAAAGGAATGAAGGCCGACAATATAAGGGCCGCCATCAAGTACGAGACGCCCTTGGCATTTGCGGTGAAATCCTGAAGGGTATGATACATGTCTGGCTCCCTGCTCTAGTGCGAGCTCTTGTAGTCGGGATGATCGTAGACGACGGGCATGCGCTGGGCGACCCAGCGGAACACCACAATTCCTACAGTTATCAAGAAGGCAACCACTACGTACTCCATCCAGTGCGGGAAGTATCTTTGCTCGAGGGGAAGATTCCAGTTGAAAGCGACGACTGCGATGTTCAACCGATTTAGCACAATACCTATGATTGTCAGTAAAGCCGTGTAGCGTATCAGCCGCGGCTTTTTCTCCCTGAAGCCATGCGCATACAGCAAACAGGGCAGCAAGACAAAACCGAGCATTTCAAGCAGGTACCACATGCCCCAGGGTGTCAGCAGGTACTCCCACTTGTTGGCAATCGATATGTCTACCAGCTTGACGCCGAAATAGGCGGCCAGGGCAATCGCCCCGCCCTTGGCCAGGCCGATGGTCAGCTTGTCCAGTTTTTCGGGGCTGATCTCCATTTTGTGACCAAAAACTTTCTTGCAGATCAAGCCGACTATGATCACCATCGAAATTCCGCCCATGGCGCTTGACATGAAAAAATGCAGGGGGATATAGGGTGAATACCACAAAGGGTGAAGCTTGCCGGGCACGGTCAAGAACAAGGCCCCCAGGGTGGACTGGTGCAAGATCGAGAGCAGCAGGCCGAAGACCGTCATGCCGACCGTGCCGGCGATGAAGACCTTGCGCCAGCGTTTCCAGCCCAGCCATTCGAACCCGATCGGAGTCAATTCGAGAAACTGGGTTGTGTAGTACAAGCCCACGCATAATGCAATTTCGAACAAGGCCGATGTAGTTCCCGGCTGAACCAGGAACGGGTAGTAAATCCTCCAGGCCCGGCCGAGATCGAAAATCAGAATGAGAATAAACAAAGTGTAGCCCATAAATCCGCTCAAGACCGCCGGGCGCACCAGGGGATGGTATTCATGCATGCCGAATAAATAAACGGCCGTAGTTAAAGCATAGCCGCTGGCCGCCAGGGCTACGAATACCAGTTTGAAACCGGTCCACAGGCCCCAGGTAGTAGTGTGATCGAGGTTGGTGGCAAAGCTCAACCCATAGGCGAAACGTAAAACCACTATCGTGCCCCCGAAGAGCAAAATCAGCCCGGCAACGATATTGAAAGGTGTAAGCAACTGGGCTTTCGATTCAGGTGCCAGGTTCATTTGGGTTCCTCCTTAGAGGGCCCGTCTGCAACGCTTTCTGCCTTTTTCGCTTCTCTAAGTGCGTCTTTGACTGCCAGACTAATCGCATACTCTTGGTCTCTTTGGGCTTTGTGTTCTGCCGCGGCAAGCTCGTCTTTAAGCTGCTGATCGGCGGTTGCCTTGGCCTCGTTCAAAAGACTGTCTTTTTCGGCCTGGTTGAGATTGTCTGTTCGTTTGGAAAACGCATACACACCGGCCAACAGTCCCGGGAAGAGTGCCGCCACAATCGGGGCCAGCGACAAGAACCCGGTGGTCAAGTTGGGCAGCGGCTCGGGGCCTGCATTTTGGGGCAGATCCATCTCTTTGAGCGGGATGCCGGCCAGGGTAAGCCAGCTTGTTCCGCCCCACTCGTGCTCACCGAAGATGTGATTGATGTAACGCTCGGGGTATTTGCGAATACGCTCGTCGGCCAGGCGAATCAAGTCTTTGCGCTTGCCGTACACAATGGCCCCGGTCGGGCAGGCATCCGCACAAGCCGGGTTGAGGCCCTTTTTAATACGCGGATAACACATCGTACAACGGACTACGCGGGGAGTCAGCGGATCTTCGTACTCGTAGGCCAGAGCGTTGTAAGGGCAGGCAAATACACAGTAACGGCAGCCGACGCAAAGCTCGGGATCATACAGGACCGGCCCCTCGGGTGTTTTGGTAAAGGCATCTACGAAACAAACCGAAGCGCAGCAGGGTTCGTTGCAGTGCATGCACTGGTGCTTGCGATAGACCGCCGGCTTGTTTCCCTCGGCTCTTTTGTAGCGGTTGACTACCGTGTAGTCATTCTCTGTGGTTCTTCGCTTTTCATCGAAAATCTTTTGATTTCCTATCTCGACCTTGGGGGGCGGGTTGTCGTTGACCGCTGCACAGGCGACTTCACACGAACGGCAGCCGACGCATAGTGTTGTGTCATGCAACAAGCCGTTGCGCCCCGGGTAGCCGGTGAAGTGCTTTCCTCCGGCGGCTTTAGCCGTCGAGGCCGCCAAAGTGCCGACCGCCGCTCCTTTCAGGAACCCCCTGCGAGAGATACTCATTGGTGCACCTCCTTCAACGAACAACTCTACTTCGAATATCTTTCTTTATAGGCTTCTTGAATAATCGTCCGGCGGGACTGGTTGACCCACTCCCTGGCCGGTCGCACCTTGGTAATTAGCTCGAGCCGATTCTGAGCCTTGAGGCGTTCGTGGATCTCGAACCAGGCACACGGAATCTCTTGATCGATTTCGCAAGAGCCGTCGGCTCTGGTTCCGCCGCAAGGACCGTTGAAGAGGCTCTTGGCGCAACGGGTGACCGGACAGATCCCGCCGGTCTCGCCGAGTACACAATCGCCGCAAGTCCGGCAGTTTTCCTCGTACCAACCCACGTTGCGATCCACCCCGACGAAGGAAGTGTTCAGGGCCGGATAGATCGGCTTGTCCGGGTAACGGTCGGCTACGAATTGAACTCCGGCGCCGCAGGCCATCGAAATCACCGCCTGGTAATCGGGCAGCATGGCGTCCAGATCGATGAAGAAATCGGCGTTGCACTGTCGCTCGATGGTGAACTCGTCAATTTCGATCGTGCCGCCGCCGGTCTTGATCCTTTCGCGCAGCTCGTTTGCCAGGCTATCGACTTCTTTCTGGCCGCCGGCCAGACATATCGAGGTACAGCCACCACATCCGATTATCAGAATCTTGTCGAGTTCGTGAATTGGTTCAAAAATTTCATCTATTGGTTTTATCTCAGCGACGATCATTGCTTTTCTCCGTAAACACGTTTTTGCGACACTTTATGCCCACTACAGCCAGCTTTCCGGGTTTTTGGGGTCTTCGAAATCAGGATGCACTCCCTGGGAGCGGCAGACCGACCTGGCCAAAGCAATCATGCCCGGAATGTCGACGCCGATCGGGCAATAACAGCGCCCACAAAGAACGCAGTTCTTCCAGACGATTTTTTTAATCTTTTCAAGAAACGCTCGATCAACTTTGCCCCGTTTTTTGTAGAGTACGCCGACTGAGTAGATAACTTTATATGAGGGCATGTACTCGGGTTCTTTGTCGTTGGCCATGAACAAGAAACAACTCTCGGCACATAGCGAGCAATGCGCACAGTGCGAGAGCTGTAACTTCATCTTGCCCTTTTGGCGTTTAAGCAGCCGTTTTATCTGGTCTGTCTTGACCGGCTGATTTTGTTGGGCACCCATGAATCGTCTCCCTAGCTAGCCAGGCTTTTTACTACCAGGCCCGTTTGCCCTGTCCAAAGCTGTGCTCGCTTGGAATCAAGAACCGATAGAAGAAGAAAAAGAGCATGTGCCCCAGCTTGGTAAAAGGAATCACAATCAACATCAATTCGCCCGAAAAAATATGCGCAGTCATGACGATTTTGAAATCAAACCACTGGTGGTAAGCAATGAAGCCGGTCAAGAACGGCGTCATTGTGACCAATAGCACGAAAATGTCATACAAGCTGCTGATAGCCCGTACCCGCCGGACGAAAATCCTGCGAGCCAGAAAGAAAAATGTGCACATTAAAAAGATCAGGGTCAAGAAGTCTGAGATGAATTCGGGCAGGCTCGGCAGACTGAACCCGATAGATTCTCTGATCAGCGAATTGTGGGCCAGTAACAACAGTGGCACAGCAAACAGGAGTACATGAAAGACGATCGTGACTCCACTCATGACCAGGTGGTTGCCGATTACGCTGGTGCGGAAATATTCGTAACTGGTGGTGAACAGGCGGTCGGACCAGTCGACCAGGCGTAAAATAATGTTGCCTTTTTTTTGTTTTTGCTTGCCTTTGCCCTTGACCCCGAGTTTTTTCTTGTGCGGTAGATAGACCGGTTCTTTCTTGCGGGTCAGGCTGAAAAAGCGAACAGTTTGAAAGGCCAGGCCTCCCAGGAAAATGGCCAGAGAGATCCACACCATCGGCCCGCTGATGAATTCGTACATCACTTAACCTCGGGCCCGTCCGGCGCTGGTGTTTCGGGCAGGCTTGCTTTTGCGACAGTCGGACGGGGCAACAGCTTGGCTTGCTCGACAATCGCGGGCACCTTGTGTTCCCACTCGATGGCCATCAGGTGCACCCCGGCAACACCTTTCATCTCTTTGAACTCTTCGATCTGCTCGCAGGTGATCTTGATGCCTTCTTTGGCTACTTTGCCTTTGCCGGCGCCCTTGAGTCTTTTTATCATGTGCTCGGGAACGTCCATGCCGGGTACGTTCTTCTGCATGTAGCGAGCCATTCCGATGCTCTTGAAGGGGGTCACCCCGGCCAGGATATAGACCTTTTCAGTCAGGCCCATGTCGTTGGCCTGATCGATCCACTGCTTGAACTTCTTCATATTGTAGATGCATTGGGTCTGAATGAAATCGGCCCCGGCCGCGATTTTTTTTGCCAGGCGATGTACGCGCCATTCGAAGGGCTCGCCGAAAGGGTTGGCGGCCGCCCCGATGAAAATCTTGGGCGGCACGTCGATGTCTTCACCCGCCAGAAATTTTCCCTCATCGCGCATGCGCTTGATCATGGCGACTTGTTGAATAGAGTCGAGATCGAAGACGCCTTTCGACTTGGGATGATCGCCGAACTTCTGGTGGTCACCGGACAGGCACAATAAGTTGGGAATGCCCAGAGCAGTTGCGCCAAGCAAGTCAGCCTGCATGGCCAGGCGATTGCGATCGCGGCAGACCATCTGGTAGTTGGGCTCGAGGCCTTCTTTCATTACCAGTAAAGATGTCGCCCAACTTGCCATGCGTACCACGGCGGTCTGGTTGTCGGTGATATTGACCGCATCGACCATGCCTACCAGATGGGCGGCTTTTTTCTTGACTGCTTCCACATTGGTTCCGCGGGGAGGACCCAGTTCGCCGGTGATGGCAAAATGTCCGGCTGTTAACAGCGCTTCAAGATTACCGCCTGATTTCATTTGCTTTTCCTCTCCTAATCACGAACGAACGGCCTCAGCTCAGGCTGCGTTTGTCCCTCGAAATTCAGGGACTTCCCCCCCCCAATGCGCACCTAATATCCTACTTAAATTTTTCGTGGTCAAGGCCCAAATGAGATTTTTTATCCGTTCCGATCTGTCAGCTAACAGGCCGTTATGCTTGGGTGTTTTTGGGAAGCAGCTGAGTCGCCGCTTACTTTTTCACCAGTCTTTCGCCGCACTGCATCAAAAACAGTTCGGCTGGCCTATTTCGGTCTAAAATAGAAATTGTCGGTCTGGTTCTCAGACGCTAGAATCTAGCTCAAATGAAGTTGAAAATTGGAACGCCAGAGCATTTCAAGTGGCTCAAGGGCATAGTAGCCACAACCATCATTCTCAACGTGATCGATGGAATCCTGACCATCATGTGGGTTTTTTCCGGGCGGGCCACCGAGGCAAACCCATTAATGTCCCAATTGATTGAGGCCAACCCGGTCTTGTTCATCAGTGTTAAAATGGCGCTGGTGTTTCTCGGGACGATTCTCTTGTGGCGCTTGCGGCAGCGCGCCCTGGCGGTCATCGGAATTTTTGTCGCCTTCATGGTCTACTATGCCGTTCTGATTTACCATCTGAGCGAAATGAACTTGCATCTGATCGGTCGCCTGTTCGATTGACGTCTTGGCACTCTAAGCTCGACGTCCCGCTAACCGCTCACTCACTTTGTCAGATCATTATTGCTTGTGTTTTGGCCTTTGTGATTTGAGCTCCAGGGCGGTGATCAGGTTTTGGTCGAAGGCCGGCCCGGAGATTTCTTTGACCCTGGTCCAGCCGAGTTGACCGGCCCGCTGGGCGGTCGCCGAATCGAGGCACCAGGCAATCATGCGCGGCTCCCAGCCGGGTGCGTCACGTTCTTCATCGAGCGCATCGACTTCATCCCGCGAGCGAAATACGCAGCCGGTCAGCGGCAGGGCGCCCATTACGATTCGGGCAGCCTCAGTGACCGGAAGCGGTACCTGAACGACTTCGACACCATGCAATGACAATGCTTCGCCGAGGTCTCCGCCCGGGGACACCATCACGATTCGCTCACCGACTAAAGGGCGCCTGGAGTACCAGTCCAGTTTTTCGGCATGCTCGACACACGGACCGATCACGAAAAGGGCCGGAGGCCGAATTCGGTGAAGCCTGACCATCTCGGGCAGCTTGCCGACCGTAGTGCGCACAACTCGCTGACGCGAAGTTGTCCCGCGTTCGACCATGGCTGCCGGAGTTGCAGAGTTCATTCCGGCTTGCAGCAGTTGTTCGACTACTTGGGGCAGGCTGGTTACACCCATATAGCCGACAATAGTTGCATGCGGATCGGCGGCCAGTAAATCCCAGCGGACTTGCGGGCCGTCGGCCTTGATGCTTTCATGGGCCGTCACCAGGGTTACCCGGACGACTTGTTTGCGGTAAGTGACCGGGATTCCAGCATAGGCCGGGACGGCTATCGCGGCCGTCACACTCGGGACAACTTCGAATGGAATTGAGGCCTCGGCCAGGGCTTCGGCTTCTTCGCCGCCGCGCCCGAAAACATAAGGATCGCCGCCTTTGAGACGCACGACCTGCTTGCCTTGTTGGGCCAGGCGGATCAGCAAACTGGTTATCTCGCTCTGTGGTACGGGATGATGCTTGGCCTGTTTGCCGACGCCGTGTAACTCGACCCGCGCGGGCAGATCGCAGGGCAAGGCTGTGGCGGCCAGGCGATCGTAGACAACTGCGTCGGCGCTCATCAACCGCTGGCGGCCGCGTAAAGTCAGCAGGCCTGGATCTCCCGGTCCGCCGCCGACCAGCGAAACAAAGCCGCGAAGTTTTCCAAAAGCCGGCTTGCTGGCTCTGGGGTCGATGGTCGGTTTCGAATAATTTTTACGGGGTTTCGTCTGCTGGGTGCTGTCATTCAGCCAGCTGATTTCCTCGGTCGGCGACGGGACCCGGGCCGTAATGGCTTGTTTGTCCACGGTCGAATCGAAGAAAGAGTTAAAAGCTTTTTCCTGCTGAGTAGCTGACAAATTATGCTGACGAACTAATTTGCGAAAGCTCCCGGCCGCCTCGACCCACTCGGCCCACTCGGAACTGAAACGATGCTCGAGTAGCTTGCGCAAACGCCTGACCACGAACGGAGCCTCGCCGGCCGAAGCTACCGCCAACTGCAGCGCTCCGCGTTTCAGGCGAGCCGGCAGATGAAAACTGCACAGCTTGGGGTCATCGGCGACATTTACCCAGATGCCTGCCTGCTGGGCGTCTTCGAAGACCCGCTGATTTACCTCGCTGTCGTCCGTAGCTGCAAACACCAGCACAAAACCACCGGCTTCTTTTTTGAGATACTTGCGCACGACTAATTCGATGGCGCCTTGGCTGGCTAGTTCTGAAAGTGGCTTGATTGGATCAGGTGATATTACGGTTACCAGGGCGCCATCGGAAAGCAGACCTTCTATTTTTCTTAACGCCACTCCGCCGCCGCCGACCACCAGGCAGCGCCGATTGCGCACATTGAGCATAACTGGATACATGCTTGTTTGTTCGCCTTTCTCTTCACCCGGGATCTTATTTGGCCCGGTCTGCGAGCATATGCCAGCGCACGCCGCCGCCAAGGTAGCTGGCCATGACACCTTGCCCGGCCAATAAACGACACAATTCCGCCGAGCGGGTGCCTCGGGCACATATCACAACCCAGCCGGTCAGGTCGAGTTCAGCAAGCCGGCTGCGAATTTGATTTAGCGGTATGGTATCGACCTGGGCTCCGCTAATCGGAAGCGCCTTGATCTCCTCCTGGTTGCGAATATCTAAAATCTTTTTGTCAGCGAGTGAAGTCAGCGGGGATACAGCCTCGACGCCGTCTTGTTGGTTCAGAGCTACGAATGCAGACACGGCCAGCGGGTCGATGGTCGGCGCGTAGGGTGGCGCATAGGCGTGCTCCAGATGAGTAAAAGCACTCAGGTCGCCGTTATTGGCAAGCAGTTGGGCGGCAACATCTATTCTCTTGGCGACCTCGCCTTCACCGGCCGCTTGAACGCCGAGAACCTTGAGCGAGTCGGTTGCATAGGTGAGTTGCAGGGCGAAATCCTTGGCCTCCGGCCAGTAATCGGCCCGATCGTGGGCATGAATCCATACGCTTTTTGCATCGTATCCCTGAGCCAGGGCCTGAGTACGGCTGAGGCCGACCGCGGCCACATTCAGATCGAAAACTTTTACTGCCATGGCGCCGACCGGTTCAGGAAAGAAATCTTGCCGGCCGGCCAGCAGGTTGGCCAGTGTGCGGCCCTGGCGATTAGCTAATGATCCGAGCGGCAAGCAAACGGGTTTGTGGCTGATTTTGTGTTGAAATTGTACGCAATCGCCGACTGCCCAGATGTGCGGAACCGAAGTGGCCAGCTGCTGATCTACTTCGATGGCCCCGGTTGTTCCCAATGCTAGCCCGGCTTGTCTGGCCAGGTCGGTAACCGGGGAGACTCCCAGGGCCACAATTGCAACGTCGGTCGAAAAAGATTTGCCCCCGGCAACCACGACGGCTCCCTTGTCGTCGGCGGAGATCTGTTCGACCATGGCCGAGGTTTGTAAGCTGACTTCATTGTCGCCAAGAACTTTTGCAACGATCGCGCCGGTCTCTTCGTCGAGCACCATCGGCAGAGGATGCGGTCCGGCTTCGAGCAAGACAACTTCGGCTCCCCACATGACAGAAAAAGCCTCGGCCAGTTCACAGCCCACCAGGCCGGCTCCGACGATTGCCACGCGCCGGATTTCTCCATGCACCAGGCCGTTGTGTAGCACCGCAAGATCGTCGAGAGTATGGAAAGATTTTACCCGGGGATGATCCGGTTGGCCGGGTAGTCGCTTGGCCTGAGAACCGGTCGCCAGGACCAGTTCATCCCAATTGATTTGATCATTCCCGGCGGCAGTCTGGATTATTAGCTTATGGTTTTTTAAATCGATCTCAACGGCCCGGCAGGCGGACATTACGTTGACGCCCTTGACTGCCGAGAAGTAGTCCTTGTTGCGAAGGGTTCCGTCATCTGTGCGGCGCAAGTTCTCGGCCGACTCGATGTCTCCGGAAAGTACGTATGGCAAACCACAGGCGGCATAGGAAAACAAATCGCGCTGTTCGATTACGGTAATTTGGACAGTTGGTTCCAGGCGTGCAAGCCTGGCGGCGCAGCGCAATCCTGCGGCCGAGGCCCCCACGATAACTATGCTTCGGTTTTGGTTGTGCATGTCTTTCTCCATTGAGAGATCGTCGAGCTGTCGGGCAGGTTTGTTTCGCTTTTTAGATCAGATAAGTAACTGCGCTGAATTCGCAATTTGGCTGCAGACACAGCCGCAGATGCGGTACAGGGACTACTGCTATTTGCCTGCTATTCCTTCCCTGACCGAGACTGCAATTTTGTAGAGCACTGTCAGTATCAATATTCCAATTGCGTATACACCAATTGTGACACCGCCCTCGATCAAGGTTGGTGCATATTCAGTGACCTGGCCGGTCGGTGACGGAATGAACCCGGTCACGATCATGCCCATGCCTTTTTCTATCCAGATCGCTACGATTACGGCCGGGCAGATAAGTGCCAAAGCGCTCTCTTTGGCGCGGATCTTGGGAAATAGCAACAGCAGCAAAGCACCCAGGGCCAGGATCTGAGAGGTCCACATGAACGGCACCAGGGCTGAGAATTCGCCGTGATTCAGGCCGAAGAACAGATACTCGAAGGCGTGTTTATGGTGCGGCATGTCGCTATAGATTCCGCTGAAAAGTTCGACCGCCACGAAGAAGACGTTGATTGCCAGAGCGTAAGTCACGATCTGGGCCAGCTTCTGTATGGCTTGTTTGCCGGGATCGAACTTAGTGAATTTCTTGACCAGCAGGCAGAGAATAATCAGCAAGCTGGGACCCGAGGCAAAGGCCGAAGCCAGGAACCTGGGGGCCAAGATGGCGGTCATCCAGAACGAGCGAGCCTCGAGGCCGGCATACAAGAAGGCCGTGACGGTATGAATGCTGACCGCCCAGGGGATCGACAGAATGATCACCGGTTTGATCCACTTGGGCGGAGCGACTCCACGGCGCTCGGCCCCAAAAGTGATCTGGGAAATCAAGACGTTGAGCAACAGGTAGCCCATTAAGGCGACCGTGTCCCAAAACATCATCGAGCTGGGAGACGGGTGCAGAAAGACATTGGCGACCCGGCTGGGCTGGCCCATGTCGACCACAATGAACAGCATGCACATGAATACGGCCGGGATAGCCAGTAGCTCTCCCATGACGACCATTTTACCGAAGGCTTTGTAGTTGTGCAGATAGTACGGCAGGACAACCATGACCGCCGATGCGGCCACGCCGACTAGAAACGTGAACTGGGAGATATAGAAACCCCAGGAAACGTCTCGGCTCAAACCCGTAACGGACAGGCCGTCGCGCATCTGGAAAAAATAGGCAATTGCGCCTCCCAGAATAAGCACGAGTAAAAATCCGATCCATGCCCAATATTTTCGACTGCCTTGTAGCGCATTTTCTAGCATGATGACCTCACACTACGTAGAACACGCTGGGTGAAGTGCCCAGGCCTGGTTTTCTCTGAATGGTACGTTTGGCTTGAAGCGCCCTGGCCACAGCTGAGTTGGGCTTGCCTAAATCACCAAAGATCATGGCCTCAGGACCGGCTATTCGATTAGCCGCCTCGACACAGGCGGGTTCGAGGCCCTTAGCCAGCCGCTCGGCGCACAAGTTGCATTTCTCAACAACGCCCTTAGTGCGGGTCGGGAAGTTCTCGGTCACACTCTTGATGTGCTCGCGCGGATCTTTCCAGTTGAAACTGCGGGCACCGTACGGGCAAGCCGCCATGCAATAGCGGCAGCCGATGCAGCGATGCTGATCCATCATGACCACCCCGTCGGAACGCTTGAAAGTCGCCCCGGTCGGACAAACCCGAACACAAGGAGCGTTTTTACAGTGGTTACAAAGAACCAGGACGTCCCTGTTTTTCAGCTGGTCGGCGGTGTGTTCATGTGTCTGGTCGGGAAACGCTTCAAAGTATTTCTGGTTCCAGATCCATTTGACTTCATGGTTCTTGTTGTCAATCGTCGGGACATTGTGGATCATGTGACAAGCCTGGCTGCAGGCTCGCTGAACCTCGGAGGCCCTGCATTTTTCGGTGTCGACTACTAAAGCCCATCTTTCAGCAGTACGGGCACTGGGTAGCTTCTCCGTTTTTAAAGCCTTGGCGATGGCACTAACAACCGGAATACCCCAGGCCGCTCCGACAGCCGAGGCCCCGGCAATTTTCAGAAAGTTTCTTCTGTTTTCGTCCATGGCTCATTCCCCTTCCGGCTCAACATGGCAGTCCCAGCAAAATGGGTCCACGCCTATATAGTTGTGGCACTGGTCACAGAACTTTTCCTTGTTGCGGTGACATTTCATGCAATTCAAGGAAAGACTCATCGGGTGCTTCTTGCCGTCGGTCGAGACGTATATGCGTTGGCCGTCACGGACAACTGCGTTTCTCCAGTCATTGAGCAGATCCATGTGCCAGGCCTTCATGTACTCCTTCGACTCGATGCAGCTCGACTCGTCTTTGGGGGCTTGCGGATTGGGACGATAGTCGGCGTCTCCGAAAGCCAGGCTGAACCAGATCGGGAAGGTAATAAAGGCGATAAAGATGCCCAACCCGGCCAGAACTTTTCCGGTATCATACATCGTCAGCGCCCTCCTTTTTTTCGCCGATGGGCTCGAGGCGCAAGTTGATTTTACGGTCGTTTTCTCCCTCGAGGATCATGGCATTTACGACCAGTTCGCTGATGCCGGTCACTTCAACACCCGGGGCCCAATAATCACAAACAGTTATCAAAGTGGCCCGGTCGATGGCACATATGCAGGCCAGCTGATTCACGCCGAACTTGTCCTGGACATACTTGACGGCATTCCCGCGCGGCAACCCTCCGCGCAGGCGCATTTCCATGTTCTCATCGGTGCCCAGCCCGGCCCCGCCACCGCAGCAGAAGGTTTGCTCGCGGATTGTGTTTTCGGGCATTTCAAAGAAGTTGTTACATACATTTTTGATGACATAGCGGGGCTCTTCCAGGATTCCCATGCCCCGGGCGGGGTTGCAGGAATCATGATAAGTAACCCGGATGTGATCGTTGCGACTCGGATCCAGTTTCAGCTTGCCGTGTTTTATCAAGTCGGCGGTGAATTCCATGAGATGTACCATTTTGGTTGACTTGGCGTTTTCGAAAACCGTACCGGTAATCGGCGATTTGGGCACTTCCAAAAAATCGGCCGGCCCATTGAGGGTGTCCATGTATTGGTGCATCACCCGCCACATGTGGCCGCACTCGCCGCCCAGGATCCACTTGACTCCCAGCCGCTTGGCCTCGGCGTAAATCTTGGCGTTGAGTCTCTTGATGGTTTCAGCCGAAGTGAACAGTCCGAAATTGCCGCCCTCGGAGGCGTAGGTGCTCCAGGTGTAGTCCAGCCCGATCTCGTTGAACAGGGCCATATAGCCCATGCAAGTGTACGTGCCGGGGTCTGCCAAGAAGTCGCCCGAAGGAGTCACGAAGAGAACTTCGGCCCCCTTTTTGTTGATCGGGATCTTGACTTTGACGCCGGTGGCTTCTTCGATGTCTTCGGCGAAGAACTCCAGGGTGTCCTTGAGGCCGTGGGGCTGAATACCTAAATGGTTTCCGGTGCGGAAACAGTTGGCCACCGGCTCGATGATCCAGTTGACGTGGAGCCCCAGGCGACCCAGCAGGTCGCGACCCATCATGGTGATCTCGGCCGTGTCGATTCCGTAAGGACAAAAGACCGAACAGCGCCGGCACTCGGTGCACTGAAAGAAGTAGTAGAACCACTCCTTGATTACATCGATGGTCAAGGGCCTGGCCCCGGCAAATTTACCCAGGATCTTTCCAGCCATAGTAAAGTCGTTGCGATAAACCGAACGCAGCAACTCGGCCCGCAGGACCGGCATGTTCTTAGGATCGCCACCGCCGATGAAAAAGTGACATTTATCGGCGCAGGCCCCGCAACGAACACAAATGTCCATGAAGATCTTGAAAGTCCGGTATTTGTCCAGCAGTTCGCGCATACCCGTATGAACGATTTCCTTCCAGTTCTCGGGCAGCTTCCAGTCGTCGTCGGTGACGGCCCAGTCTCTGGGGTTAGGTAGTCCTAGATATTCGAGATGCTTGGCCTTGCCGGGATAGATCCACGAGCCCGGCCGGAAATCCACCGGAGTGTCCATCCAGTTAGTCTTAGGCGGCTGGTAGTCCGGCTTGAGCAGCTCGTCATGTTTGTAATACTCGACCTGATCGAATTTTGCTTCAGCCATGGCTATTCCTTGCCTTCCGTCTTTTCTTCAGGCTTGTCTTGTTTTGGCTCGGGTTGTTTGTCGACCGGAATGCCGCAGGCAACCATCTTGTCCCTGAAATCATCCTCGTACTCTTCATAAGTGTGTACCTTGACCGGGGCGTCCCAGGGATTGATATGCCTGACTTCTCGGTTGGTGTTGGCCAGGTTCCGAGTCGGGCTCATGAAAATCCCGGCCATGTGGGTCAGCTTGCTGAAAGGGAAATAGGCAATCAGCATGCAGACTAAGAACAAGTGGATGTAGAACAGGTAATGGACATTCTCGGGCGCCACCGGGCTGAAGCTGAGCAGCCCCATGGTCAGTTGCTTTATCCCGACTACATCGGTTTTGACGAAATGCCGCAACAAGACGCCGCTGCCGCCGATTGACAGGATCAGAAACAACGGGAAGTAGTCGCTAATCAGGGATATGTAGCGGACCTGGGGAATATACAATCTGCGCAACACTAAAAACGTCAAAGCGCCTAAAAATATTAGACTGGTTGCGTAGACGACCGGTACCCCGATTTCAAAGAACCCGTCGACATTCTGAATAATGTCGACAAAAAACGGGACCGGTTCGGTGAAGAACCTCAGGTGTCTTATGAAGATCACCAGAAATGTCCAGTGGAAAGCCAGGCCGGCCAGCCACAACCACTTGGTTGGTCCGTAAGTGACTTTTTCGCCCTCTATCAGTTCGGTCCGGGTGTTTCGAAACAGCGATCGGAAAAACAGGACCTCGAGCAACATTCGGCCGATTACTCCCAGGGTTGTATGCGGATTGTCCAACTTGTTGTACTTGATCCAGGGGAGTGACTTTTGTTGCCCGCAAGTCGTCGGTATTCTAAAAGGCACCGGTGACTTGGCCCAGCTGAAAACACGGTAGATCAGACCGCCCAGAAACAGAGCGATGGCGATGTAGGGGAGAAACACCCCGAACAGACTGTGCAGGCCGGCCGTGCTTACTCCTACACCGGCCACAACTATCAGGATGCCGACTACGACAAGAGATAACAAGGCGTTCATTTAGGACTACCTCGCTACGTGTTTGAGTATCGAATACCGTTCTACTGGTGATCTGTGTCCTGCTCCGAATCACCAACGAAATAACCAGATCTCTTCATTAGTGTGGAAACCTGCCGCTTGACCTCGTTGACTCGAAGTTCGTACATCTTTTCCCGGGTTTTGACGAACAGATCAAAAGCAAATAAAGCCAATTGATCTATTTTGAGTTCAAACTCGGCAAGTTGAGACAATACTTTTTGATCTTTGAGCTCGTCTTTGAGGATTTCACGGATGGCTTCTTTGAGCATAAAGATAAAAACGACGGCCCTGGACGGCGTAAAGTCCTGAACCGAGCGAACCTTGATGACTTCTTCGAGGTGCGAACACAGCTTTTCGGCGTCCATTTTTTCGAGCAACGTTTTGTAGATGGCCTCGAGCCCGGAAGATAACGTCTGGCCGACCGGGTTGGCAAACTGGTTCTTCACTTTTTTGAAAAATACCGAGGCGTCTTGCGAATAAGTGGCCAATGTCTTTTCGAGCCACTTGGCAGTGATAGCGGTCTTTTTTTCGAGCAAAAGATCTTCGAGTGTCATCACGATGTTGTTCCTATTTTCCCGTGGCGTCGGTTCGCCGGCCAAAAGATCTCGGCCGGACGAACCAGACACCGGGTGTCTGCGTCTTAGACGCAGCCGGTGGGCTTCGGAAGCCCGGCGATTTTACAAGCACCCTTGGCCGGCCCGGACGGGAACAATTCATAGATTTTGTTCAGTTTGAACCCGGTCGACTTACAGAGCTTGCGGATCATCGGGGCTACACCGAACTCGAGGTAGTATTCACGCAAAAAATTGACTACCTTCCAGTGCTCTTCGGTAATGTCATCGACTCCCTCGGTTTTACCAAGAGCTGCCGCAACGTCTTTGTTCCAAAGGTCCGGTTCCTGGATGAATCCGTCCTCATCAACCTCGATTGTGCCGTCTCCAACCTGAAAATCTGCCATTGTCCTGCCTCCTTTGAGTGATTATTGTTTCGAGTTGTCCTTCGAATCAGGTTTGATTTCTATCGTAGTAATCTTGCCACTTTGCACCTTTTCCATCTCACGAATGAATTCGGGTTGCGCAGTAAAACCGAGGGCCATGGCTTTTTTGTAGTGGGCCAGGGATTGCTGGATGTCTCCGATGGCATACAAGCTGATAGCCAGGTGATAGTTGCCCCCCGGGCTGTCTGGATCGAGTTCGACTACTTTTTCAAAGCAAGCCACCATATTTTCGGCTTCGCCTTTGTAAAGATGGCCCAGCCCCTGGTTGTAATGGGCAATTGTCAATGACGGTTGGCATTCAGTCGCCTTCTGATTGGCTTCGATACAACCGTCAAAGTCGAAACGACCGAGTAGAATTCCGCCAAGATTCACCCAGGCTCCGATTGTAGTCGGATCCAGCTCGATTGCGCGCCGCAGCTCGGCTTCGGCTGCCTTGGACTCGCCGGCCTTGAACAAAAAAGTTCCGAGTTTTAAATGGGCCATTGCAGAATCCGGGTTGTCAGACGTTTCTTTCCTGAGATTTTCAATTATTTCGGCCTTAGTTTTTTCCGGAGCCATCACAGCATTTGCCTTTCTCGATACGTTCGTTGAGCCTCTTGGTGAGGCTTGCCCCAAGCCCGCCCGGGCATGAGTGAACAACGATACACAGGGCATCCGCAATTCCATCGTGCAACGCCTCGTTGATCGACAAGCGGACGAGATCGGGCACGATCGGCAGTAAAAACTCGGGCCGCTCGCGAGCAATGGCCTGCAGGACAAGCGGGGCCGAATAAGAATTGGTTCCCGATTGCTCGTCCATGGCCCAGATTAGCCTGCGCAAAATCTTTTTAATCAGCTTGGGATGATACCTGGCCGCCAGGCCGATTCCCTTAGCGGCGGTTTCGGCGATATTGTTCTCGGGCTGATAGGACATTCCCATTAAATAGCGCACCGCCTTGGTTTCCTTGGCAACCAGATCTTCGAGTTGATCGAAATGAGCGCCTAATACGGCTGCGTTTATTTGCTCACGCAGGTTCAATGCAAACCTCCGGCGTTTTGTGTGCTGCTTGAACCTTGAGTGGCCGCGACGAGCCCGGTGGCCCACTCGGGCATGCCCAGGGCGTGAACGTGGGTGTAAGTCGCAACCACGCCGCCAACTTGAATGCCGTCACGGCCCTGGCCGACTCCGACACCGCGCTGCAATTTCAAAACGGTCTGGATTTTCAGGCTGTTGTCTTGCAAGCGTGAATAATGAAATTCGTGCCCGCAGACATCGGTGCCTTCGGCCAGAAACGGGTTGGCGCCATCGACTCGAGCTCTGACGTAGCCATGCCCCTGCGGTTTGGGAGTGTGTTCGACGACTATCGGCAGGGCGCCTACCATCGGATAGGTCTGGCCGTCTTTAATCAGGGCCTGCGAAAGATACATCAGGCCGCCGCATTCCGCCCAGACCGGCAGGCCGTTTGAAATTCGATCGGCTAAAGCCTTTCGAAATGAACTATTGGCAGACAACACGTCGGCGTGAACCTCGGGAAAACCGCCGCCGGCATAAAGCCCGTCGATTGGCGGAAGTTCAGTATCGTCGATCGGCGAAATCGGCCAAAGCTCGGCCCCGGCAGCTTCTAAGGCAGCCAGGTTTTCAGGGTAATAAAAGGAAAAGGCGCGGTCTTTCAAGAAACCGATCTTGACCCTCGACTTGGGAGCGCTCAGTTGTGAACTCGACTGATCAACATCAAGCAGCCTAGCCTGGCCGGCAATCTTTATTAACCGGTTAACATCGACGTGCTGGTCGATTAGCGTAGCGACTTTCTCGAGGGCATCTTCGGTGCCGGGGTGCTCCAGAGCCGTCACCAGGCCGAGGTGCCGGCTGGGCAGGTGCTGATCTTTGACTCTCGGGATAGCCCCCAGAACCTCAAGTCCGGTTTCTTTGACGATCGCCTCGCGAATCACCATCTCTTGCCGGCTGGTGCCGACCCGGTTGAGGATGACTCCCTTAAGTTCAAGCTGCGGATCGAGTTTCTGACAGCCCAACACCTGAGCGGCCAGTGTCCGGGTGGCCTTGGTTGTATCCAGTACCAACACAACCGGCGTGCCGGTTAGTTTGGCCAGCTGGGCCGTTGAGTGGGAGCCCTGGGCATCAAGCCCGTCGAACAAGCCGCGGTTGCCTTCCATTACGGCGATGTCGAAGTTGCGGGCGGCTTTGGATAGTGAACCGAGGATTGCCTCTTCGGGCATCAAGAAAGTGTCCAGGTTGTGGCCGGGCACACCGGCCGCCGCTCCCAGCCAGGCGGCGTCAATGAAGTCGGGCCCCTTCTTGAAGGGGGCGACCTTGAGGCCGCGTTTGCGCAATACGCGCACCAGGCCGAGCGAAACCAGGGTCTTGCCGGTATCACCGGCTAAACCCACAATCGCTAGTCTTGGTAGCGCTTGCTCCATGCCCGGGCCTCGATGAGTCTATTGCATATCAATGTAGCCGCACGGACACTCGTCGGCACACTTCTTACAGCCATCGCAAGTATCAAGCTTGATGTCGTAGAAAGGTTGCCCGGGTGTCAACTTGGCGACTTTGGAAAAGCACGAGGGTGTGCAATACATCCAGCAGCGTTCGCAGCCAAAGCACAGCCCGCACGAGAAGCAGCGATTGATTTCTTCGAGAAACTGCTCGCTGGTTATGCCCAAGTCGATTTCTTCGTCCGGTTTGCTGAGCCACTCTTCAGTCGGACGATGTTTGCGCTCGACCCTGGCTTTTTCATCGTAAAAGTCGAGCTTGATGCGATCTTTGCCGATCTTGGGGATTTCTTCAGATTTGGGTTCCGGCTTTTCACGCAGGGCGGCATCAGCAGCCTCAGCTGCCAGGCGACCCTGGCCGATGGCGATCGTGGCCAGCCCGAGATTCAAGGCGTCGCCGCCGCAATACAGGCCGTCACGAACCTTGCCGTGCTTATCGGCTTCGATCCATTTCCCTTCGGGGCCCAGTTCGCCCAGCGGACTCCAGTCGGCCTGCTGTGAAATGGCGGCGATCAGCGAGTCGATCGGAACATCGTATTCGGAACCCTCGATAGGCACCGGTCGACGCCGTCCGGAGTCATCCGGCTCGCCGAGTTCCATTTTCTGTACGACGACCGCGCTAACCTTGTCGCCCGCGCGCTTGATTTCGATCGGAGCGACCAAGAACTCGATCTTGATGTCTTCTTTAATTGCGTCTTCGACTTCAGAATCGATAGCCGGCATTTCGGTTCGTGTACGACGATAGAGGATGGTAACTTCGGCCCCGGCCCGGCGGGCGACGCGGGCGGCGTCGATGGCTGTGTCCCCGCCGCCGATCACGGCCACTTTCTTGCCGATCTCGACCGTCTCGCCGTTATTGACCTTGTATAGGTATTCTGTTCCGGTGAATACGCCGGGTCCTTCTTCACCGGGGGCACTCAGCAGGCGGCCCTTGTCGGCCCCGATTCCCAGGAAGATTACCTTGTGCTTCGATTTGAGTTCATCGATCGAGATGTCTTTTCCGACGGTGGTATTGAGCTTGAGCTCGATGCCCAGATCGATAATGCGCTGGATTTCGTTCTGCAGAACATCTTCGGGTTGACGATAAAACGGAATGCCCCACAAAACCATTCCGCCGGGTTTTGAAGTTTTTTCATAGACCGTGACCGGATAACCGCGGCGGGCCATCTGGTAAGCAAACGACAGCCCGGCCGGGCCGGCGCCGATTACGCCAATCGATTCGTCTTTTTTGTCTTCTTCCAGAATCGGCAGGCTGAGTTTTTTCTCCAGGGCCCAGTCGCCGATGGTTCGCTCAAGAGCGTTGATCGATACGGCCCCTTCCTTGGCGGTGCGATTGCATTCATCTTCGCAGGGATGCGGACAAACCCGGCCCATCATAGACGGGAACGGATTGGTCTCGACCAGGGTAAGCCAGGCTTGTTTGTAAGCTTCCTCGTCGCTGAGCCCGAATTTCTCGCGCTGGGCGATGGTTGTGATCCAGCCACGAATGTCTGTCCCCGAAGGGCAGTGCTCGATGCAGGGCGGCAGCTTGGTAAGCCTGACCGGCCGCAGGGTGGATTGCTGAGTTGCGGCTGCTCCGCCGATTCTTAAGCCACCTTTTTTCTTTTTTTTCTTAAGCAGACCCATTCTTTTATGCCCTTTTTGTCCAGGTGTTTCATGGCACCGATGAAACCAAGTCAGTCAAATGTGGAGTCCCTGCCCGAGTAAACGCGAGCAAAAGAAAAGCCACTCGAGACTCAAAGAGACTCGAGTGGCTTAATCGACCTCAACTGTCCGGAGGCAAGACTATATAGCTGCCGCCGACGTAAGAGTAGGTACAGCGGCCCGAATCGATCAAGATCCGAATGGCCTTCTTGCAAAATTTCTTGTCGATCGAGTCTTCGCCATACTTCTGAATCATTGCCTTGACCAAGTCGAGGGCTTTCAGGTTCTTTTTGCCATGGTACTCTGTGACCATTTCGAACATGGCTTCGGCGACTGCTTCAACAGTTACATCGCTCATGGCCTTCTCCTAAGAAAGTTTGTTATGGGCCGAACGGTTGTAATATTCACCAGCGTGAGTGAAGTCATCGAGGTGGTACTTGGTGAAATCAAGCTTGGCCAATTTAAAGAACTTCGGCCAGCCGATTCGCTCAATCCATTCGCCCATGCGCTCGAATGGCTGTGCATTGGCGGCATATACTTCGACCAGATTCCTGACGGCCGCGACTACTTCGGGCCAACGCGGCGGAGTGTTGGGCAAGTAGGGAATAGCCAGCTTCGAGAACATAGGCACGTGGCGCGCCTGGCTGACCTTGCCGCCGACCCAGATTGAAATACCGTCGGTCTCGGGATCGTTCAGAGTCATGGCCGGGCAAACCGAGAAACAGTTGGCGCAGAACATGCACTGTTCTTCGATTACCTCGACTGACTTATGGCCGTCGACCGTGGCGGTTCTGATGGCTCCGGTCGGACAAGAGGCTACCGTCGACGGAATCTCGCACTGTTTGGCCATCATCGCGTGATCGACCACGGGCGCATGCCGGTGAACCGCCAGGATGGCGATGTCCGAGCAGTGCACCGCGCCGCACATGTTCAGGCAACAAGCAAAGGCGATGCGCAGCTTGGCCGGCAGGGTTTTTTCGTTGAAATACGGGAAGAGATCGTCCATGACCGACTTGACCACGCCGGAGGCGTCCGAAGCCGAAGAGTGGCAATGTATCCAACCCTGAGTGTGGACGATATTAGTAATCGAAGCGCCGGTTCCGCCGACCGGATAGCCTTCTTTCGTCAGGCGGGCGACACACGGGTCGACTTTGCTCTCATCGGAAATCAAGAACTCGACATTATTGCGGCTGGTGTAACGCAGGTGGCCGTCGCAAAACTCGTCGGCGATGTCGGCAAATAGGCGAATTGTCTTGGTGCTGGCCAGTCGCGGTGTGGCTGCCCTGACCGAGAACAGCTTGGCGCCGGATTCACTGACGTGCATCAAAACGCCCGGTTTTGGAATCTCATGGTATTTCCATTTCCCGTAGTTCTCTTTGATAATCGGGGGCAGGAATTTTTCATAATGAGGGGGGCCGATGTCTGTTATTCTTTTTTCAGCCATATTTAAATCCTCCTTGGTGACCTAGGTTATTGAACTGGGCTACTTACTCTTCGTCGTCGTCTTCGCCGAGTTCGAAGAAGATGTAAGGGTTCGTCCGCGGATGAACAACCATCTCGGGAATCGGATCGAGGCCGATTTCCTCGAGGAAGTTACCCAGGCCTACCCGCTGGATGAATTCGCCGATTCGCTCACGGTTCTTGCCGTGTTCGCCCCAGATGTCCCAGCAGGCTTCACATAGCTCTTTAATGTCGTCGTAAGGGGCTTCCATCTTAATGAAGGGCACCATGGTGGCGGCCAACAAAGCTCCACCAATGATCGGGGCTTTGGCGCCGAGCAGGATGGCCGCGCCGCGATCGTCGCCCGGGCGCAGCGCTTTGGGCATGACGTTGATGCAATGCATGCACTTGACGCAATCGGAGTTTCCAATCGATAGGGTCTTGCCGTCCCAGCTCATGCAGTGCGAAGGACAACGGCCGACAACATCACGCGACATATCGAACTTGCCGGCAGCTACATATTTGGCGACTTCGGCCTGATCAATCTTGATCTCGTCGCGCCACAGGCCGATGATCGACATATCCGAACGGGCAATCGAAGCCACACAGTCGTTACCGCAACCGGAGAACTTGAATTTCCATTTATAGGGGAAGGCCGGGCGATGCAGCTCGTCCTGGAAATGATTGGTGATGTCGTGGCAGGCTGCCATTGTGTCGTAGCAGGCAAACTCGCAGCGAGACTCGCCGCAGCAGCAACTGGGTGTCCGCACATCGGACCCGGAGCCGCCCAGATCGAACCCGATTGCGGTCAACTCGGCGAAGACCGGTTCTAAGGCTTCGGTTCTGCAGCCCAAGAGTATTATGTCACCGGTAGATCCGTGCATATTCGTTAAACCGGACCCGTGTTTCTCCCAAATATCACAGATCTTGCGCAGAACGTCCGAAGTATAATACCAGCCGGCCGGCTGGTTGACCCGGATGGTGTGGAAATGCGCTACGTGAGGGAACTCTTCCGGCAAATCGTTGTAACGGCCGATGACTCCGCCGCCATAACCCATCACACCGACGATACCGCCGTGTTTCCAGTGACCGATTTTTTCGTGATACGAGCGCTCGAGCACGCCGAGTAGATCATTTGATGCCTCGTTCTCGACCGCACTCAATTTAATTTCCTTGACGAAGCTTGGCCAGGGGCCCTTTTCGAGCTCATCAATAAGCGGTGTCTCCCTTAGTTTCACGCTCATTAGCAACTCCTTTCAATATCTATAGATGTGGAAAAAAGAACCAACAATCGTTTTCAAATCCGTTCCCAAGCAGGGTTTTATCCCCCAATCTATAGGGGTCCCGGCTGGGACGCCGGGAGATAGTTCCACCACTCGATACCGATGTCAATAACTATTGGGCGAACTGTGGCGTCAAAATTTGAATGCCGCTGATAAAATGATTTGATACCCGCGTCCAGTTTATGATAGTTTTTTGAGGCCTTGCAACCAACTGGCATTTTGAACCGAAATACGAGTTGAATTATGACTGGATGCAGATAGTTAGCGAGATCTATATAGGAAAATTTTTCTAATGGTACACAGTGGTATCGAAGCAGCTTATCAGTGAATGAAAACATCGGGTTTTAAACTGTTGCCTGGTAATTTGTTGAGCTAGTCGGAGTGGAACTGTGGAACTGCACCAATTACGTTGTTTTATGGCCATTATCGAAGAGGGGGGCTTCAATCGGGCGACAACAAGGCTGCACATCACTCAACCGGCGCTTTCCTACCAGATAAAGCAGCTCGAGCAAGAGTTGGGAGTTCGCCTGTTCAATCGACGCCCGCGGGGCGTCAGCCCGACAGAAGCCGGTCGAGTCCTGTTCGAGCACACCAAGGAAGTGATGGAGACTGTCAGGCAAGCCCGGCGAGCGGTCGAGGAGTTGGCCGAAGGAGTTGCCGGCGAGATCCGGATCGGAACGATCAATAGCGTCGGGATCTATTTCCTGCCTCAAGTTCTGTGGATTACGCGTGAGATATATCCGACTGCCAGCCCGACCGTCCTTTACCGTAACAATAGTGAGATTCTCGAAGCCCTGCTTTCGAACTCGATTGATCTCGCTCTGGTGGCCAACCCACGCGCAGATCGCCGACTCCAACAAGAGACCATTATCGAAGAACGAGTGTCACTTGTATGCGGTCAGACCCACCCATTCTACGGCCGCGACGTAGTGCGCCCTTCAGAGCTGAAGGGAATGCCGTTCATTTCCTTGTCGCAGGATAGCCCGACCGGAAGAATCGTAAGTGATCTTCTGGCCCGGCTGGGTGTTAGCGTAAAATCGGTCGCCTCGACCGACAATGTCGAAACCGTCAAAAAGATGGTTGAAATCGGCCTGGGAGCTGCCTTCTTGCCGGATATGGTCACCAGATCGGAAGTTGCTTGCGCCGGCGGGCCCAAGGGCTCGCTTTCACGAATCGATGTCGGCCCCCCAATTATGCGCAGAATTGCGCTGGTTACCTGGAAACAGTTCGAAATGAGTCAGGCAACCGAGGCCTTTGTAGAAGAGCTCCGCCAATACGGTTCCACCTGGAAAGGCTGCCTGGAATCTGAGAATTCTGACGCATAGCGTCTATCAAATATTTTTATCACTTCAATTCAAAAAATAGGCTTGACAGTGACGCCTTAGAATGAATAAGTGGGGGCCCCTTTAAGGGGAAAACCCTTGCTGGTGGTTCGTGAAAGTATCAAGTAATCGTGCTGTGTGATCGATAACTTTTTTGGCAACACAACTTAATAATTGGCCATAAAGGCCTAGGAGGTGACGGATGCCAAGTTTTGTGAACCCGGAAAAATGTGACGGGTGCAAGGCGCTCGATAAGACCGCCTGCCAACACGCTTGTCCGAATGACTTGATGGTTCTGGACAAGGAATCAATGAAAGCCTACAACCAGGAACCCGAACAATGTTGGGAGTGCATGTGTTGCGTTAAAATGTGCCCGACCCAAGCGATGGACGTGCGCGGCTATGCCGACTTCGTTCCGATGGGTGCCTCGGTTATCCCGATGCGGTCGACCGACAATATCATGTGGACGGTCAAGTTCCGCAATGGAACCATCAAGCGCTTCAAGTTCCCCATTCGCACCACGCCTGAAGGCAAGGCCGAGCCGGCCGGTGGTTGGGCCAACGAGCCGGACCTTGAAGGCACGGCACTGTTCACCGAACCAGAGTCCATTGGTATGGACAAGGTTTGGACCAAGTAGGAAAGGAGAGAACAATGACTGATTTTGAAACCGTCGTAGTTGAAACTGACGTTCTCATCCTCGGTGGCGGTATGGCCGCCTGCGGGGCTGCCGTCGAAACGGCTCACTGGGCCAAGAAGCTCGGCCTCAAGGTAGCCCTGGTAGACAAAGCTGCCATGGATCGCTCCGGCGCCGTTGCGATGGGCCTTTCCGCCATCAACCAGTATGTCGGCCTGAAAGACGGCGAGAACACTATGGAAGATTACGTGGGCTACGTCCGCAACGACTTGATGGGCGTCACCCGCGAAGATCTGGTAGCCAACATCGCCCGCCACGTTGACTCTTCCGTGCACTTGTTCGAAAAATGGGGCCTGCCGATCTGGAAAGACAAAGACGGCGGTTACGTACACGAAGGTCGCTGGCAGTTAATGATCAACGGCGAGTCTTACAAAGTAATCGTGGCCGAAGCGGCCAAGAACGCCATGGGGATCGACAACATTTACGAGCGCGTCTTCATTACCGGTCCGTTGATGGACGGTGAGCGTTGCGCCGGTGCGGTTGGCTTCTCGGTTCGCGAGAACAAATTCTACGTGTTCAAAGCCAAGGCCACCCTGGCGGCCATGGGCGGTGCGGTTGGTGTGTTCAAGCCGCGTTCATCCGGCGAAGGTGCCGGTCGCGCCTGGTACCCGCCGTTCAACTCGGGCGCGTCGGCCTACTTCACTCTGGAGGCCGGTGCCGAAATGACCTGCCAGGAAGTTCGCTTCATTCCGGTTCGCTTCAAAGACGCTTACGGTCCGGTCGGGGCCTGGTTCCTGTTGTTCAAGTCACGGGCCACCAACGCCCTGGGCGAAGCCTACATGCAGACCCGCGCCAGCGAACTCGAAAAATGGCTTCCCTACGGCAAGGTCAAACCTGTTCCGGCTAACCTGCGCAACTGGCTGATGATGCTCGACGTCATGGAAGGCAAAGGCCCGATCTACATGCGCACCGAAGAAGCAATTGGAAAGATTGCGGCTGAGTTCAAGGATGATCCCAAAGCCTTCAAGAAGAAAATGAAAGAACTCGAAAACGAAGCTTGGGAAGACTTCCTGGATATGACCATCTCGCAGGCCCTGCTTTGGGCCGCCACTAACACCCAGCCCGAAGAGAGATCTTCCGAGATTGCCGCAGCCGAGCCGTACTTCATCGGTTCACACTCGGGTGCTTCCGGCGCATGGGTCAGTGGTCCCAAGGATATTGCTCCGGATGGGTACTTCTGGGGCTACGACAACATGACCACGATCAAGGGCTTGTTTGCGGCCGGAGACGCTTCGGGCGCCTCTTCGCACAAGTTCTCTTCCGGGTCCCACGCCGAAGGCCGGATCGCCGGCAAGGCTATGTGCAAATTCGCCAGTGAGAACAAGGATGCTTGTAACTACGACGATGGCGAGATAGCCAAGATAAAAGAGATTGCCTTGAGGCCGATGGTCGTTTACGAGGAGAATGTCGGCAAGACAACCCAAGCAGATGTCAACCCGCACTACATTCTGCCCAAGATGTTCATGATGCGTTTGCAGAAAATGATGGACGAGTACGCCGGTGGCGTGACCGCCCAGTTCACGACTTCAGAGAAAAACCTGGAGAAGTGCCTCGAGTTGCTGGCCATGCTCAGGGAAGACTCCGAAAAGCTGGGTGCCAAAGACTTGCACGATTTGATGCGTTGCTGGGAGAGTTATCACCGGATGTTCCAGGCCGAAGCTCATGTGCGCACCATCTTGTTCCGCGAAGAGACTCGTTGGCCCGGCTACTATTTCCGGTCCGACAAACCCAGCATGGACAAAGACTGGGAGTGCTTCGTGAACTGCACTTACACTGCCAAGACCGGTGAATGGGAACTGAAGAAGGTGCCGATCAAGCACGTCTTCTAATTTCCGGGATTCACAAAAAGTGGATGTTTGAAACAATAAGCCCCAGGCGCCAAAAGGCGTCTGGGGCTTGTCTTAAATGGCAGGAAAATAAATGCCCCAAACACAAGATACCCTGATATGCCCTCATTGCGGTCAGCAGCTGCAGGCCTTTGAAATGCCGGAGGCCTCCGGCTGGGATGACCGAGTGCAGTGGGCTTGTTTTAACAACGACTGTTCTTATTATCGCGAAGGCTGGGACTGGATGTGGAACCAATACGAGGTAAAGGTTTCTTACCGTTATCGGGTGGTGGATCCAGATTCAGGCCAAGCCTCTCCGCTTGCCGTGTGGTCGGATTCGGCTTTACTTGATTGCATTGTAAAAAAGACCTGACATTGTGACGGTGGTTTTTTTCGTAACTTGAACATTTTCACTTGAGCGGATTTGACAATGAGCGATCCAAAAACGAATGAGCCTGGCGGGCTTCCTTATGCCTTGGGTGACAAACGAAAGCTGACCGGTGACGAAAAATTCTGTTTCGGTTGTCACAAGGATCTGGCCTGCTTCACAAAGTGTTGTGCGGACGTAAATATTCTACTCACCCCGCTGGATGTCTTACGTCTGTCGCGCAAGACGAACATGACTACGACCGATTTTCTGAATCAGCACACCTTGACCCCGATGACTAAAGAGTTGAAATTGCCGGTCGTGGTTTTGAAAATGCGTTCCGAAGACGATAAAAAATGTCCTTTCCTCGGCGAGCAAGGCTGCAGTGTCTACGACGAGCGGCCCTGGTCTTGCCGGATGTATCCGCTGGGTATGGGTCTGCCCCCGGCCCGGGCCGGTGAAGAACCTAAGCCGATTTACTTTTTGTTCGAAGACGATTTTTGTGAGGGCACTAAAGAATCAAACGAGTGGACAGTTGACTCCTGGCGCAAAAACCAGTCGGTCGTAGAGCGAGAAAAGATCGAGGCCGGGCATGCCGGCATAGTCACTCATCCCTGGTTCATCGGTGGACGACAGTTTGACTTAAAACGTATGGATATGTACTACACGGCCTGTTACGACCTGGATGCTTTTCGTAGATTTGTTTTCGATACGACCTTTTTGAAAAGATTCGAGCTTGAAGATGATCTCGTTGAGCAAATGCGAACCAATGATGAGGCCCTTTTGCAATTCGCCTTTCGCTGGCTGCGCTTTGCTCTTTTTGGCGAACCGATCATGACAGTCCGCGAAGATGCACCCGCGACCGGGAGGAATCAATGAACACGTCGACTCCGCGGCCCCTGCTGGTAATTGGGGCAGGCATCGCCGGTGTGACCGCTGCTTGTGAGGCGGCCGAAACCGGCTATCAAGTCATACTGGTCGAGTCCGAACCTTCGATTGGCGGCAGAGTGGTACGCAACCACAATTATTTCCCTAAAATGTGTCCGCCGACCTGCGGCATGGAAATTAACATTCGCCGCCTGGAGCGCAACCCGTTGGTTCGGGTGATAACCAGTACGCGAGTATCCAAGGCCGAACGTGATGGCGCTGGGTGGAAGATAACCCTGACGCATGCTCCCAAGTACGTCAATGAGCGATGTACGGCTTGCGGAGATTGCTCCAAGGTTTGTACAACCAAAGTAGCTGACCCGTTCAATTTCGGGATGAACGAAGTCTTAGCGATTCGCCTGCCTCATCTCGAAGCCTGGCCGCGCAGGTTCATACTCGATCTAGATGCCTGTTCCCAAGAAGAGCTCAAGGCTATGGTGGCGGCCTGTAAATACGAGGCGATCGATCTCGAGGCGACCGAGACCGAAGAGACCCTGGAAGTCGCGGCGGTCATAGTCGCCACCGGCTGGAAACCTTATGCAGTTGAAAATCTCGACCAGTTCGGAGCCGGACAGATAAAAGATGTCATATCCAACGTGCAGATGGAGCGTCTGGTGGCCGAAACCGGACCGACCCATGGCAAAATTTTAAAACCCTCCAATGACGAGGCGCCCAAGAAGGTAGCTTTCGTTCAATGCGCCGGTTCGCGCGATGTAAACCACCTGGCTTATTGTTCCGGAGTTTGTTGCATGGCTTCTTTGAAGCAAGCGATTTATGTCAAGGACCAGCTTCCCGAATGTGAAGTGGTCATTTATTACATCGATCGCCGGACCCCGGGTCGCAATGAAGACATGCTCACTCGGGTGGCCGGCCTCGAAGGCGTCAAGCTGGTTAAGGGCAAAGTCGGAAAGATCACCCAGGCCCAAGACGGTCAGCTGGCCCTGCGCCTCGAGGATGTCGAAGCCGGCCAGCTTCTGGACGCCGGCGCCGACCTGGTGGTCTTGGCGACCGGCATGCAGCCCAACTTGAGTGCCGGCAGGCTTCCTTTCGATCTTACAAAAGACTCGGATGGTTTCGGGTTGGATGACAGCCAGGCCAAATTGTTTGTGGCGGGGGTTTCGAAGCGACCTGAAGATGTGGCGGCCTCGGTTCGAGACGCCACCGCCGCAGCTGCCAGGGCAGCGATTGCCATAAGGAGTGCGTGATGGAAAAAGTCGGCCTATTCCTGTGCAGCGGGTGTGAAATCGGCCAGGCAATAAACTTAGAAGGTTTCGAAGAACTGGCCACTGAAAACGGAGCCGTTAAATATGTCGAACACCCGTGTTTGTGTTCCCAAGAAGGCGTCGAACTCATTCACAAGGCGATTGCAGATGGAGAGATAGACACGGTCTTGATAGCGGCCTGTTCTTCTCGCGAAAAGGCCGTCGAGTTTCGCTTCGATCCTGCCAAGGTGGCTTCGTACAGAATCAGCCTGCGCGAACAAGTCGCCTGGAGCCAGAAACCGCAAGAAGAAGACACCCAGATGCTGGCTGAAGATTTGCTGCGTATGGGCCTGGCGGGTGCCTCCAGGGTAGCCCTGTCCAAGCCGCTTGAAGAAGAAATAGATCGGACGGTTATGGTGGTCGGCGGGGGACTGGCCGGCCTGGAAGCAGCCAGGGCCGCGGCCGGCCTGGGACATTCCGTGGTCATCGTAGAAAAAGAAGACAAGCTCGGCGGCTATCTGAATGGTGTCAAAGATTTGGTGCCCGAAGTTCCGCCTTATGACAAACCCCATCCCAACAAGATTGCCGAATTGATTAGTCAGGTCGAAGGCAGCCAGCAAGTCAAGGTATATACTTCGGCCAAGATTAAGAAAATCGATGGCCAGCCGGGCCAGTTCGATGTGGAGTTGGAAAGCGGAGAAACCTTCAAGGCGGGTGCAATCGTGCAAGCCACCGGAGCCCGTCCTTATGATGCCGGCCGGCTCGAACATCTCGGTTACGGTAAATCCGAAGACGTGGTTACCGGGCAGCAAGTCGAAGCCATGCTCAAGGCCGGTAAATTGGTTTGTCCCTCCAGTCAAAAGGTGCCCAAACGGGTTTTGTTTGTCCAGTGTGCCGGCTCGCGTGACGCAGATCACTTGCCGTACTGCTCGAGTGAGTGCTGCGCAACGACCTTAAAGCAGGTGGCCGGAATCAAGCGCGACTTTCCCGACACCCAGTCCGTAGTTATTTACCGTGACATGCGCACACCCGGTCAGCTGGAGCATTTTTACCTGGGAGTTCAAGAGAATTCCGGGGCCATGTTTGCCCGTGGCGAGGTGAGCGGAGTTGAAGTCGAAAGTTCGGGGGCATTGAAAGTCCAGGTCAAAGACTCTTTGCTTGGCGAAGATGTCGGGCTGGAAGCCGACCTGGTTGTCTTGGCCACCGGTATGGTTCCCAACTCGGCCGATGGCGAATTGATTCGCGAACTGGTCGATGCCGAGGCGCGGATCGAGAAGAATGAATCCGAGACCCAGGTGGCCGAGGCCAAGAA
The DNA here is from genome assembly GCA_019307065.1 of Deltaproteobacteria bacterium. Lineage (GTDB taxonomy): Bacteria > Myxococcota > B64-G9 > B64-G9 > B64-G9 > JAFDKH01. Next base: position 14,996 of record JAFDKH010000005.1, on the reverse strand, counting down.
AGTAGTTGAGAAACTCGAGCCTCACCGCGGGACCGAGATTCTAAACCTTGAATACCGCCAGGGCCCGGATTTGCCCGTGTTGCGTTACAGTTTTCCCGACTCGCATTACATTTGCTTTCCCTACGAGACTCGCCGGACGGGTATATACGCGGCCGGCACCGTCCGGGCGCCGATGGATTCCGCTCAGGCGGCCGAAGACGGGTTCGGGGCCGCCCTGAAAGCGGTTCAGAGCATCGTTGCCAATACGAACGGCAAAGCGGTCCACCCGCGCGCCGGCGATGTTTCGATTGCCGATTTCTTTTTACAGCGCTGCACTCAGTGCAAGCGCTGCACCGAAGAGTGTCCCTTCGGGGCGATCAACGAAGATGCCAAGGGCACGCCCGAATACAGCCCGTTGCGTTGTCGACGGTGCGGTATCTGCTTAGGCGCCTGCCCCGAGCGGATCATTACTTTCCCCGAATACTCGGTTGAAATCGTATCGAGCATGATCAAACAAATTGAAGTGCCCGACGAGGACGAAGAAAAACCGAGAATCATAGCCTTCGTCTGCGAAAACGATGCATTGCCGGCTCTGGATGAGGCCGCCGCGCGCGGTTTGCGGTGGAACCCGTGGGTGCGGGTGATTCCGGTCAGGTGCCTGGGCGCCGTGAACACGGTCTGGATTGCCGATGCGCTCTCAGCCGGGATCGACGGGCTGTTGATGATCGGTTGCAAGCGCGGCGATGACTACCAATGCCATTACATTCATGGTTCAGAACTGGCCAATACGAGGATGGCGAACGTTCAGGAGACTCTTGACCGCCTGACACTGGAATCAGAAAGAGTCCAGGTGCACGAGCTGGCCCGCAACGAGTTCGATCGTATTCCAAAAATCTTCGACGATTTCGTAGAAGTTATTGAAGAAGTTGGTCCGAACCCATACAAGGGCTTCTAACGGAGGTGTCAGCATGGGCTCGCAAAATACAATAATTTCTTCAGAAGAATTCAGAAAGGAATTAATCCAGCGCGGGGTAGGATCGGTAGCGCGCTGCTATCAGTGCGCAACTTGTTCCAGCGTTTGTGAGCTGGCCCCCGATAAGGAACCGTTTCCCAGGCGGCAGATGTTGTGGGCCCAGTGGGGCCTGGCCGATATGATGATTGCCGACCCGGGAGTTTGGTTGTGTCATCAGTGCAATGATTGCAACCTGCACTGCCCGCGGGATGCCAAGCCGGGCGACGTCATGCAGGTAGTCAGATCGCTGGCGGTCGAAAAGCTGGCCGTACCCGGTTTCGTCGGGCGCCTGGTTGGCAAGGCGGGCTTGACTTGGCCGCTGTTGCTCGGGCTGCCGCTGCTTTTCTGGGTTGCGGTTTTGTATTTGCTCAACGGGTTGTCGATTCCCGAAAGCCCACTGATATTTCATGATTTCGTGCCGCATTGGTTGATCTACCTGGTTTACATTCCCCTTACCGGTGGGGTCGGCCTGATGATGTTGCTGAGTGGCTGGAAGTTCTGGAAGATGCTAAGCGGCTCACAAAACCGCAGCGGCTCGTTTATCGGCTCTACTATCAAAGTGATGTTTGATATCGGCACCCACAAACGCTTCGGCAAGTGTCAGGCGGCAGGCTCGCGGCGCTGGGGGCATTTTTCGCTGATGTGGGGTTTCGTCGGGGCCGTGATTGCAACCACCTTGGCAATTGTGGCCCTCTACATTCTCAAAGAGTATCCTTTGCCGCTGACCCACCCGTTCAAAATTGTCGGAAATGTCGCCGCCGTATTCCTGGTTGTCGGTTGCATTTTGCTTCTGGGCAACAGATTGCAAGAGAATTCAAATGCGGGAATCTCTACAGCCTACGATAATTTTTTTCTGGCAATGATTTTACTGGTCACTTTTACCGGCGTCTTTACCGAGATCGGTCGTTTTGCTTTAGAGCCCAGCCTGGCTTGTTCGATCTATATCGTACACCTGGCGTCGGTCATGAGTTTGTTTGCCACATTTCCTTACTCAAAGTTCGCCCATTTCGTGTATCGTACTCTGGCTATGATTCACGAGCGTATGGTCGAGTCGAAATAAAATCGTAATCGAACTGATAACTGGTTCACTTAACAAAGGAGGATGTAAATGAGCAATCTGGTAAAACCCCATGGTGGTGGCGATCTAAAGGTCTTGTTGTTGGAAGGCTCGGCACGTGAAGCCGAAATGAAGAAGGCTGAAGGTCTCAAAAAGGTTCCCATGACGACCAGGGAGGCCTCGGACTTGATTATGCTGGGCATCGGCGCCTTCACGCCGCTGGATGGCTTCATGGGCAAAGAAGACTGGAAGAGTATTTGCGACAACTTCACCATGCCTTCGCTGAAAGGTCTTTTCTGGCCGATCCCGATTACTCTGTCGGCCACCAAGGAACTGGCTGATTCGATCGGCGACGGCGAGGAAGTGGCCCTGTGGGACACCGAAACCGAAGCGATTTTGGGCACGATGAAAGTCACCGAAAAATACACGATTGACAAAGAGTTCGAGTGTAAGGCGATCTTTACCACGACCGATATGGAACACCCGGGTGTCAAAAAAGTCATGGGCCAGGCCGATGTCAATCTGGCCGGGCCGGTCAAGGTTCTTTCCGAATCATACTATCCGGAAGAGTTCAAAGAGATCTATCAACGCCCGGCCGAATCCCGCGAGATCTTCAAAGAGCGCGGTTGGGATACCGTAGCCGCCTTGCAGCTGCGTAACCCGATGCACAACTCGCATGCCTACCTGGCCTGGATCGCCATTGAAGTTTGTGATGGTGTCTATATTCACCAGCTGGTCGGCAAGCTCAAACCGGGCGACATTCCTGCCTCGGTTCGAGTAAAGGCCATCAACGCTTTGGTAGACAACCATTTCCGCAAAGAACGCGTCGTCCAGGGCGGTTACCCGATGGAAATGCGCTATGCCGGTCCCCGCGAGGCCCTCTTGCATGCCGTCTTCCGCCAGAACTTCGGCTGCAGCCACTTGATCGTCGGTCGCGATCATGCCGGAGTGGGTGATTACTACGGTCCCTTCGATGCCCAGAAGATCTTCCACGAGATTCCGGCCGGCGCCTTGGAGCTCAAGCCCCTGCCGCTGGACTGGACTTTCTGGTGCTACAAGTGCGGTTCGATGGCTTCGATGAAGACTTGCCCGCACGAGGAAAAAGCGGTTATCGACGAGAAAGGCGAGTATGTCAGTGGGGCCCGCTTGATGCTGTCAGGCACCATGCTCAGAAAAGGTCTGAGCGAAGACGCACCGATTCCCAAAGAGTTCTCCAAGCCCGAAGTGTTGGCTGTTCTCAAAGAGTATTATGCCGGGCTTACCGAGAAGGTCGAAGTCAAGCTGCACGGCGCCGCTACCGGTGACGCCAATAAGAAGTAACCCCGTAGAGTATTAAAGTACAAAGCCCGGGGCCGTCAGGCTCCGGGCTTTTTTTTGGCAATGGGAATTATTTAGCCAGGCGGTGGATTGAGATACATCGGCATGCCCATCAGCGGCCAAATCCACCAGACAAAAACACCCAAGACAACCATTAACAGCAGGCTGGCCGGGATACCGGCCCAAAAGAACTGTTTGGTAGTGAACTGATTCGAGGCATAAGCGATTGCGTTGGGTGCCGCGCCGACCAGCAGTAAAAACGGCATGCCGGCCGTGACCAGCGAAGCGAAGAGAATTACCTCGTGCGACACTCCGTATTCGCCGATGTAGGGAGCGATGACCAGGGCGACCGGCAGCGAAATCGCTATGGCGGCTACGTTCATGATCAAGTTGGTCATGACCAACACGAAAAAGGCGATACCCATGATAAAGACGAACTCGGGGGCTGTCTCGAACATGCCCAGCCACATAATGGCCAGCCATTCAGCCGCTTTAGTATCCCAAAGACAGAAGCCGATGCTCATCGCTCCCCCGAATAACAGGATAATGTTCCAGGGGATTTTCTCGAGATCGTCGATATCTAAAATCTTCAGCAGGAAAAACAAAACGGTTGCGGTCAAGATCACCGCGCTCTTATGCAAGAAGCCGAGCTCGTCCGGAAAGAAAGAGCGCAGGCCCAAAACGACAATCAGCGCAATCACAATTGTTACGGTGAGGATTTCTTTGCCGGTGATCGGCCCTAGTTTCGAATAGAGCGATTTGGCCCGCTCGCGCAGGCCGGGAATGGTTTTCTTTTCGGGCTTGCAATAGATCATGAAATAGGCCCACAACAGGAGCGTCATCACAATACCGACTGGGGCCATGTAGTAGGACAGTTCGAAGAAACTGATGCTCTTGCCGGTTAGTTTGGCGAAAAAACCGATTGCAACCGCGCCGCGGGCGGCCCCCAGGAGGGTGATGATACTGCCCGCCCCGGCCACGAAGGCCATGCCCATGAACAGGCCCTTGCCGAAACGAGTCGGCTTGTCGTCTTCGGAGTAGAGGGCATGGATAGCTAAGAAGAGCGGAAAAACTGTCGCGGCCACGGCGGTGTGCGCCATGACCAGGGTCAGGGCCGAAGTCATCACGAAGCAGCCCAAGTAAATCATGCTGGTGCGTTCGCCGACCAGAACCAGCATTTTGTAGGCCAGGCGACGGGTCAGCCCGGTTTTTGTGAAGACCATCCCGATTATCAACGACCCGAAAATAAACCAGACCGAAGGGGCCATGAAATCGGTGAAAGCAACCCGGGCATCGCGGATCAAGAACAGGGCCTGAATGACGCCGATCGCGATCGAAGTAACGCCGATCGGGACGACCTCGGTCACCCACCAGGTGACCGTCAACAAAAACAGCGCAATCGCTGCCTTGCCTTGATGCGTCAGAATGAATTCTTTTCCTTTGGGATCGACAGCCGCCGGCCAATCGGGCGAGAAATAGACAATACAGAACAGGGCAACTCCCAAAAGCGTAAACAGCGCCCGCTTGACATCAAAATCACTTTTCTTGTCGGGCAGCTTGGTGTTGCCTTCGAGAGCTTCCGGAGCACACTGCGGGGCGTCCATCACTTGGGGGTCATCAGACACTGGGGCACACCCTTTGAATGATCAATCGATGCCTAATCGACTATTTTGGCCAATTCTCTGAAAAGCTCTACCGAGCGGACAATACCAACTACCTGCTTGTCTTTTAAGACTGGCAGGATGGTTATTCCGTATCCAACACATTCATATATTCCTTTTATGATGTGGTCGTCGAAATCAACGTAGATATTGAGCGGGCGCATGACCTTTTTTACTTTCATCTCGGCTTGTTTCTTGATGCCCTCAACGAGTTTTTCGTGTGACATTTCTGACAGGTTTGGATCAACGCTTACATCGAATAGTTTTTTTCTGTAATTCAGCGGTTGAGTGACCAAGAACTTGGGCTCAAGACCGCGCATGATATCACGCCGGCGGACCGAGCCGCGTAGTCGGCCCTGATCATCGATAGCCAAAAGAACTCGGGGCAACGACGTTTCTCCGGCGATAACGAGCCGACTGTCCTTCATTATGTGAATGGCTTCTTTGAGGGTTTGTTCCGGATTGACTTTGGGATAGTCGGCCAACTGAATCATGATATCGCCGATGCGGATGGATTCCATCCTCTTGATTGCATTGGGATTATTCATGCTCAGTCCGCCTTTTCAGCACACTGTGTCATTTGGCTATACTAGAAGAATTAGTACCAGGATATCTGTCTCAAATCTACAAAAATCGACTCATCTAAGAGGCGTCAAGTCCAATAATTTCTAGCAATTTTATGGCATTGACTGTTGGTGACACTCCGGGCCTCAGCTTGTAGTCGAAGGTCATCCGGGAGCCGGATTCTGAGTCCGTGAAAGACTCGGTGAAGTAGAACGGTCGGCAAGCTTCTGATAGATCTTCGGCATCGGCCAGACTGAGATCGTGGGTAGCGATTGCGCCGATCGAGCCATGAGCCATTAAATATTTTATCACTCGCCGCACTGCCACCTGACGCTCGGTTACGTTGGTACCCAATAGTATTTCGTCGAGTAGAAACAGAACGGTTCTTTCTTTGTTTTTTCTGCTAATCCGCGCTCGAGTCACGATTTCCTTGAGCCTTAGAAGCTCGGCCATGAAGTAGGAGACTCCATCTTCTAAGACGTCATGTATCCGAAAGCTGGAACCCAGAACCAGGCTACTCATTTCGAACGATTTGGCGCAGACCGGTCCACCCGCCTGGGCCAGGACTGCGTTCACCCCCAGGGCACGGAGCAGAGTGCTCTTGCCTGACATGTTCGAACCGGTTATCAACAAAAAAGTGCCCCGGGGACCGACGCTCACGTTATTTAAAGTGCAGTTATCTGGATGCAGCAATGGATGTCCGATTCCTTCGGCCTGCAGACGCGGATTGTCTCCATTACGGATCTTGGGTACCGCCCAGCTGGGGTGGTCGTGCCCGAGGCCCGAGAGTACATTCAGGGCTTCCAGCTCACCCAAAGCCCTGAGCCACTTTCGTGCACTTTTACCGGCCTTACTCTGCCATCGTTCGAGTGCATTCAGGACGTGGAAATCCCAGAAAAAAAAGGCCTGCAGCAGGAAGTGGATCATGTAGTAACGGGCCTCGGCGTAAGCGTTGATCCGGTTGAGTCGCCTCATCTGCCGGTCGGCTGCCAACCCCTCGGCCTCCATCGATTTCTTAAGAAGCTTGAGAGCCCTGGAATCAAAGGCTGTCTCCGTCACAGCCTTAAAGAGATTTGCGTAAACACTGAACGAGCGACTGCTCCAGTCGACACTTCCAAGGATGCTCCTTGTTTTCCCACCCCAGGCGGAAGTGAAGATCAAGCTGGCGACCGCCGTGGCTATCCAGGTAATGGCCGGCAGCAGGCCGACTATATTCAGTACGATTAGAGTGAAGGTTACGAACGGCACTACCCGGGCCGTCCAGATCAGCCAGCTTCGTTTCACTAGCCAGGGTTCGTCCTCGGCCCATTTGAGAAACGGCTCAGGGTCGTGCGGCTTTTCGTAAAGTTTCTGGCCGGCGAGTTCAAACTCCTGACGCCAGGTAAGCATCGGGGCCAGCTCTTGCACCGCGGCCTGCCTTTCGCGGATGGTCTGGGGGTCGGCTGGGTTGAGCAGCCAATCATACAAAACTGCCTGCCCGATTGTGGTTTGAGGACGAGCGAGCAGTCGAACCAGGGAAGCCCGGTTTTCTTCTATGTGGAACAGGTCCAGGTCACAAGCAACTTGACGGTCAGCAATGTCCTGGGGGATGACCGCTGTCGGAATAACGTCCCACTTGCGTTCCAGCCTGAAGCCTGCCTCTTGGTTGATTTTTAAAAGTAGCTTGTGCCGCCTGGACTCCTGGATGACACCGTCATGAAGCTTCGCCACGCAGAGAAAAACGATCACGGCCAGACCACATAATCCCAGAATCCATAGCTTGATATGGTCGAGATCCCACAGACCGAAAAAGAGCATAACGATTATCACCAGAGCGATTAGCAGGCGCACGAATGAGTAGCGCCGGGATTTTCGCTCGAGAGCATTGTGAAGTTGCCTGTGCTGTTCACTCCGTTTCGAGTATAGCTCCAGGATCTTCATGTCGATTGGAGGTTCATCCCGTGATCGCGTAAGAGAAACTGTCTACCAGCCCTTTCGTTTCAGAATATCGTCGATTGCTTGGGCTGAGCGTTCTTCGGTCAAGACTACCCGTTGAGTGGCGGCCGTGCCGATTTTCTCGGTCAGGGTCTGGATATCGACGGGCTTTTCGAGAAACTCAGTTGCCCCGGCCTTGATCGCCTCGACGCCCTTGGTCACCGTGCCGTGACCCGTAAGGATCAGAACCTGCAGGTCGGCGTCTTTGCCCAGTAGCTGCTTCAAGGTGTCGATCCCGTCCATGCCTGGCATTTGCAGGTCGAGGATTACCGCATCGAAGCGGTGTTGGTTCGCTAGCTCGATGGCTTCTTGCCCTGAGCTGGCGGTATAGACCGTCAAGTTTCTAAGTTGCAGACGCTCCGATAGAGTTTCCGTGAACCCCTTTTCATCGTCAACCAAAAGAACTTTAGCGCTCCTCATAGCGGGTTCCTTTCGCGGGTATCGTAAGGCGCAACACTGTTCGGTTTTCGACATCATTCCTGCTCAACCGGCCGCCCAACCGCGACACAAGGTCCTTTAACACGATCCAGACAGCGTGATCTTCGAGTGTTGCTTCAGCGATGTCCCCTTCCATGTCCAGTTCCAATTCGCGACCGTTGTCCGACCGACGCAGCGAGACTGAAACTGATGCCGATGATGACTCCAAAAACAGATCCAGGCAAGCCCAAAAAGCGCGACGCATTTCGAATGGGTCGCCGGTAACAGAAATGCTCTCTTCAGGCAGTTCAAGAGAGAGACTCATCTGGCGACGCTCGACAATTCGTTGGGTCAATGCTTGCATGTTTTCGATCAGCTCTTGCAGGTCGAATTCCTTGTACGGTTCGTCCACGCTATGGGAGAACTTGTTCATGTGAGAGATTATTTCTTTGCCGCGCAGGATATATTTGGAGATGTTTCCAGAGATGGACTTCAGCTTCTCCAGCGGAATCGGACGTCCATCTTCCGCCAGACTCGAAAGATCATGAAGCAGTCCGGCCAACTCGCCGACAATCGTAATGACGTTGTTGAAGTCGTGTGATACATTGGCCATGATTTGGCCAAAAAAAACAAGCCCGCCGTTGCCGAGCTCAGGGACTACTGCTTGATTTCCGCCCATTCTCTCACCCGTACACTTTAACGGCTTCTTGTAACTTCTTGATTAGATCCTCGATGTTGATCGGTTTGATCAAGTAGTCAATCGCCCCGGCCCTGAACCCTTCCTCGCTGGACTCCTGGGACATGTGACCGGATAATAAAATGACGGGCAGGGTCGGGTGGTCATGCTTGATTAGCTTCATCACCTCGACACCGTCCTCTCCCTTGAGTTTTACATCCAGCACGACGACATCGAAGGAACGCTGCTTGAGTTGTTCGATGGCTTGCTGGCCAGTTTGTAGGCCGACCACGTCGAAGCCCCTGATTTCAAGCCGCTCAACAAGAGTTGTAATCAAGTCTTCTTCATCATCGACGATCATGACTTTCATCGATTCCTTCATGATACCCCCATTATCTCAGGCCGGACCGCCTACCGGCAAGGTGACCGTGAAAGTTGTTCCCTTGCCGATCTCGCTTTCGACAGAAATAGAGCCGCGGAGCTTCTGGACTATACCATAAGTAATGGATAATCCGAGGCCTGTACCTTTCGATTTCTTGGTCGTGAAAAAAGGCTCGAAAATGCGATCCAAGTGTTCCTGCGGAATTCCCACGCCGCTGTCCCTAATCGCAACAACCACTTTGTCTGGTTTTTGATTAACCACGCTGATATCGATGCGTCCATTTCTGTGCATCGCATCGAAAGCATTATTGATTAGGTTGAGGAAAAGCTGCTGCAGTTGCCCTTTGTCGCTGTGGATGGTCGGCAGCGAGTCGGGCACAGACATTTCGACTTGAATGTCCCGGTAAACGGCTTCCTTCTCCAAAAAACCCAGTACATCTCTAATCAGCGCGTCCACCGCAACCGGTTCGTGTTTCACATCCATGTGGCGTGCGAACCCCAGCAAGCGATGGGTGATTTCACTGCAACGGGCGACGGACTTGATAATGGAATCGGTCTGTTTGCGCAGTTTTTCTTTCAGGGGAGAATCATCATCGGAAAGGTTGAGCAAGTCATTCACCAGGCCGGCTTTTTCGTTGATAATCGCCATTGGGTTGTTTATCTCATGCGCCACACCTGCAGCCAGCCTCCCAATGGATGCCATGCGGTTCTGGTGTTCGATGTTGTGCAGGCTGGCTTCGCGGCGCTGGTCGGCTTCTTTGATCCGCGTTACCCAATTGGTAGTAATGCCCATGATGATCGCCACAATTGCAATAATGCTGATGGCCAGGAATGCCAGCATCTCTCTCTGATAAGACAACCAGCCTTTATTCAGGTCACGGTTGTTCGCGATAATTACGAATAGAAATGGCGATTGAGCGATATAGGCATACCCCATCAAATAGGTTTCTTTCTGGATTGTGACTTCCTCGATCAACTCCGAATCTTCTGAATACCGAGGAAGCCGGCCGGGGAATTGGGACAAGGCTTCCCCAAATAGACGGGATGGCGTCTGCAACGATCCTGACTGATTCAGTAGAAACACATCGCAATTTTGCTTGAGGCCAGCGACCTGGATCTGTCGGACCATCCATTCCATATCGATAGTTGCCCGGAAGATTATCGGCTTGGCATGTTCGTCTTCGTTTTTTACAGCGACGATAAAATGGGGAAGTTGCCGGTGACCGAGGAAGACATCCGATACATAGACGCCTCGAACCAGCATCTTGTCGAACCAGTCCTGGTTGCGATAGTTCTTGCCGGCCAGATCGTAAGGTCCCGCATATGTTCGCATGATACCTGTGGAGTCGATAACCCCGATATCCACGATGCCGCCGAAGGATTTTCTCATCCTGGAGAAGATCCCTGCCAGTTTCTTTTGATCGAACAGGTCTTCGGGCTTCTCTCGCGAAGAGACGTACTTGGCGGCAGCGATTCTTTCCTCGAGAAAGGATTCCAAAGAACGTTTGGTGATCGACGTGATACGAAGGATCGGTTCGGTGAGTTCCTTCTGGAAGGATTGATGGTAGAGGTAATAGTTGACGAAAGTGATTCCCAATAATGGAATGATTGCTACGGCGGCGACGGTGATGACAGTGTTGCGCCACATGCGTCGGTAACGCGATGGATGACCGGGTTCGCGCGCAGGTCCTTCGGTAAAAATTAGCTTCTGAATCTGGCGTGAAAACCAGTTCATCTAACTTGACACCTTATTGGTCCCGGTGGGCCCGGATGGACTCATTGGCGCGTTTTATCACGTCGGAAAGTACGTCGATATCAACCGGCTTTTCCAGGTAGGCAAAGGCCCCCAGTTCCATGCAGAGCTCTTTGTCCTTTTCGTTCCCGTGCCCGGTCAAGATGATCACTTCCACTTCCGGGTGTTCTGTTTTGACCTGCTTGAGGACGTCGAAGCCGTCTATTCCCGGCATCTTGAGGTCGAGGACTATTACATCTGGAGTCTCTTCCTTGATCAGGTTTAGAGCATCCTCTCCGCTATAGGCCGTGGCGGGCTGCAAGTCGCGCATCTGAAGGCGCTCCGAAAGGGTCATGACGAAGTCCTTCTCGTCGTCAACCAGAAGCACTTTTTCAGGAAGCTCGAAATCGACGTTGGCGAAGACCGAAGATGGTCGATAGTTGGGGCCAGTTTTCACGCGAACCTCGCTCACTCCCTCCACCTTTTTGAGAATCCGCTTAATGTCGGATTCCAACCGCTCGAGTAAAATGACGTATTCGTTCACGATTACGTTGACGACGCCTTCAGTGCAGGAAACCGTATGGTAGTGTTTTGCTTTTACCAGCGCCATCTCGGATCGGGCGGCAATCGAGAAATCCTGCAAAGAATTCCGGGCTGCTTCGGAGTAAGCCAGAACTTCTTTGCCGGCGTGCTCTGCGATCAACTTTACAGCCCCGTCGATCCCCGTAGCATTCAACGGAATCTTCACGTCGTACAATGTCTTATCCCAGGGTGGTGCTTTGAAAAGCAGTTGAGTCCACTGGGCGCGTTTATGGTCCTCTTCGCGAACGAGGTTACGCGCATCCGGCAAGCTTGCATTTCTCTCGTGAACGATTTGCTCGGCGCGCCACTCGGGATCGGCCAGCAGGCAGACGCGCAGGACGTGTTTTATGTTAGCCGGGACCAGATGGGCGGCGTAGCCGTGAATAATCTGCCGGTCGGACAACATTTCGGCCAAAGCGGTCTTGATTTGGGTAAGCAGCAGCTCACGCTTACGGGTAAACTTATTGAAAACGAAAGGCGGGCCTTCCATGGCCCGCAGCAGCTTGTCTTGCGGAGTGCCAAATTGTTGGGCCGCTTTGCCCAGCAGGTTGGCGTCGATCAGGCTCAGCCCTTGTTCACGGACAAGCGCATCTGCAATCTCGTCGCCATGACAGAAGGCTGCGCTGAACAGTGAAATAATTGCCAAGGGACCAGCCTCACATTCCTGTCTGTGTTTATCATGCCGTATGCGCAACAGAAATAATATCCTGCAGTGCCCGCCGATTGAAAAGCGCAAATAAGAATGTCTTTTCAATCGGATACGGTGTGATATAGTACCACAGCTTTTCCGGGCGGGTAAGGTTTTTTCGACCAGGTTTGAAATAGAGCGAGCATGGGCGGTTTGGATGTTGGGTAGAATATTTCCATTTATTAAATGGTTCAAGGGCTACAAATTCAGTTCTCTCAGGATCGATTTTCTTTCGGGCCTGACAGTTGCGCTGGTCTTGATTCCTCAATCCATGGCCTATGCCCAGCTGGCCGGGCTTCCGGCCTATTACGGCTTGTATGCCGCTTTCTTGCCGCCCATAACGGCTGCACTTTTCGGATCAAGCCGACAGCTTGCTACTGGTCCCGTGGCGGTAGTGTCTCTCATGACCGCTGCAACCCTGGAACCTTTGGCAACGGCAGGTGGAGAGGCATACATCGCCTATGCGATTTTTCTCGCACTTTTGGTCGGTCTGTTTCAGTTCTCCCTGGGCGTGCTACGCCTGGGCGTAGTGGTGAATTTCCTGTCCCACCCGGTTGTGATCGGATTTACCAACGCCGCCGCCATCATCATCGCCACCAGCCAGCTGTCGAAGATTTTCGGCGTTTCAGTGGACAAAGCCGAGCACCATTACGAAACAATTTGGCGAGTAATTGTTGCAGCCTGCTATTACACTCACTGGCCAACATTTTTCCTTGGGGCGCTCGCCTTCGCAATAATGTTCTTTCTGAGAAAATTGAACCCGAAGATCCCCAACGTCTTAGCTGCGGTCGTTGTGACGACTCTGATATCCAGCTGGGTCGGGTTTCAGAATAACAAGACTGTCAGTCTCGACCAAGTCGATTCCGAGCAGGTTTCTGATCAAGTGCGGAAGTTCAACGCCGACGTGCGTGATATAGAAATTGCTTCAGAAGCCCGGGCTATTCTCAGCCCGCAAGTGAAAAAAATCGAAGAGATAGAACATAGCGTGTGCAAGAGCTGCCACGTACGTCACGATCTCGATTTGAACATGCTCAGGGGCGAAGCTGACAAGATCGAAGCAGAAGTCCAGCCCAAGACAGCCCTGCAACTTCACGCTATGGCAGGCTTGTTGGACAAACAGATTCTCCAAATCAAGGAAGACACCTCCGAGATACGTAAGTCGTTGCGCCAACTGGAATTCAGGCTAGTCGAGGAGAATGGTGGATTTCGCTTTGTCCCTGTACTCGACAACGAGGATGGGGACCACGTCTGGCACTTGAAAGTCGGCAACAACCCACTAGATCTAGCCAAACTGACTTTTGTCGGTGGTGGAAATGTGGTTGGTACGATTCCGAGTGGTCTGCCGAAGTTGTCCTTGCCGAAATGGGACACATCGATTTTCGGGCAATTGTTCATGGCCGCCATCATTATTTCAATTCTCGGTTTCATGGAAGCCATTTCGATTGCCAAGGCCATGGCAGCCCGCACCGGCCAAAGACTGGATCCCAACCAGGAGCTGATCGGGCAGGGTCTTGCCAATATTATCGGTTCCTTCGGGCAGAGCTATGCCGTCTCAGGATCGTTTTCCCGGTCGGCGGTCAACATTCAGGCGGGAGCAGTTTCGGGACTCTCCAGTGTTTTCACCAGCGGTATAGTGGTGATCGTACTTCTGTTCTTTACGCCGCTTCTGTATGATCTTCCCCAATCTGTGCTGGCGGCCGTGATCATGATGGCGGTCATCGGATTGATTAACTTCAAGGGCGTCATACACGCCTACAAGGTCAAGAAATCAGACGGAATCATCAGTATAATCTCGTTCGCGGCAACCCTTGTTTTCGCTCCTCACCTGGACAAGGGTCTCTTGATCGGCGTTGCCTTGTCGGTGGGGGTCTTCCTGTACCGCAAGATGAAGCCCGCCGTCGCGGAGCTGTCGCTCTGGACCGACGGACACCTGCACAGCTCAGAGCGTCGTCGACTAAAGCAGTGCAAGCACCTGGCAGTGATTCGTTTCGATGGGCCCTTGTTCTTCGCCAACACCAGTTTCTTAGAAGACGAAGTACTCGACCGGGTTATGTCCATGCCCGAGCTCAAAGGCATCCTCTTCAAAGCCGACGGCATCAATCAGATCGATGCCTCAGGCGAGGACGTGCTGTCTTTGCTGGTCGACCGTCTCCGTTCGGGCGGTTACGATGTCTTTTTCGCAGGCTTCCCCGAGCACGTCATAGACACTTTGCAGCGGACGCACCTGTACGAGAAGATCGGCGAAGACCACATGTTCAATACCGTGATTGAAGCGGTCGAAGCAGTCTGGGCTGCCACCCACGAGGGATCGGACGAAATCGTCTGTCCGCTCAAGCAAGTCGTTCCACTCGATGAAGAAGAGATCGGCGAGGCGAAAATTCGTGTGCTGTTGGTCGACGACGAAAAAGAATTCGTGGCCATGCTTTCTAAGCGCCTGAACCTGCGCGGTATGAACGTAGATTATTGTTACACAGGCTCAGATGCTATCGAGCTAGCCCTCAAAAACGACTACGCCGTGGTAATCCTGGATGTGATCCTCGAAAGAGAAAGCGGGGACGATGTCCTTGTCAAGCTGACCGACGCTCGGCCCGATTTGTCGGTTATCCTGTTGACCGGTCACGGCACGGTCGATGCCGCAGTCGAATCCATGAAACACGGCGCCTTTGATTACATGCAAAAGCCGTGTGATATAGATGAGTTAGTAAAAAAGATCCGCGCCGCCTATCGGGCAAAAGTATGACTACTAGCTACGACACTGCACTCGACCAACAAGATCCCGCCAGACAGGTCGGGCCCCGGCGGCCGATCGGGCCGCGCATCGATCATTGGCTTGACAGAGTCCTGGGTGGCAAGACTGTCTCGCTTTTGGTGATTGCCGCTTTAGTCGGCGTGGCCGGGGGTTACGGCGCGATCTTGTTTCGCTACTTGATCGAATGGGTCAACCAGATTTCTTTTC
>JAFDKH010000004.1 GCA_019307065.1 Deltaproteobacteria bacterium | reverse complement strand
AATGCGGGCAACAGGATCTGTGTGTGGTCCCGGCGGTCAACCCGGTCATTCCGGGAGACCACCCGGATCCCCACGTGTTGCGGGATCTCGATCCGAACGGTGATCCAGTGTTCTACCTGGTCCACACCGTTCACAACGCGGACGACATCCCGATCTACCGGTCCGGTGATCTGATCCACTGGGAACTGATGCCGGACCGTGCCTTCGGTCGCGCACGAACCCCGGGCCATTCGCTCGACGTCAACGGAGGGCACTTCTGCTCGGTCTGGGCACCGCATCTGAACCGGATTCGCTCCGGGCTCTACCTGCTGGGCTTTTCCGCCAGCCGTTTTCCCTCGGCGCAGGAGCCTTGCCCGGCCTACGCGGAGGATGGCGGAGTGTACCTGGCATCTTCTTCTGCACCCACCGGCCCTTACGCCACCGTCGAACATGCCTGGGAACCTTTCCCCGCCGGCGCCAACAAAACCAGCTGCCCTGCGGATGTCAGGCAGCAGATTCCCCGCAGCGTCGATTATGCCTCGCCGAACTGCCAAAACGGATATTGCCATCAAGTGATCCGACTTGATTCCGACGTCTTCTTCGATCCGCTAAGCGGCCGATGGTGGCTGGCCTACAGTTGGTTCACCAACAGCCCGCCCATGGTTCCCTGGGAGGAGACCAACCACGGCGAGCACCTTCACATCACCGAACTGGATCCGGACGATCCCTTCGCGGTGCTTTGCGATCCGGATCTGCCGCAGATCTTCGCCGCTAATCCCCACGACGCTGCAACCCGGGCCCTGCTGGCGTCCTATTGTCCTCGTTGTGCCCAGATGCTCTCGTTCACCCGCAGCCGCTATGGCGAGGAATTCCTCCGCGACGGGTACTCCTGGGGGGTCACCGAAGGCGCCAGCCTGTTCCGTCGCGGCGACTGGGTCTACCTGTTGGTGAGCGGCAGCTTGTGGGATTCGGCCTATTATCATGTCTACTGGGTGGCCGCGCCCGATGTTGCGCAGTTGGTCTATTCGAACCCCGACCGCCTGGTCGGACGCTACCTAATCCCCAGCCAGCAGCAGGCTTTCGGGCACGGTTCGGCAGTCCTGGGCCCGGACGGGGAGCACTGGTACTTCGTACACCACCGGCTGGACTCCAGCGCCTGCGCCGGCCAGGGAGACTGTTCCCGGGACGTGTGGGTGAGCCCGATCGAGTTTGAGGACCGCGGAGATGGATTGGGCCAGGTCTACATCCGCCCGCGCTTCCCATCAGAAACACCGGAAGTGGAAGTCGTGCAACCCTGAAACGCTGATTCTTGCACCGCAGTTTACCTGCCAGCGCGCGGGTTTACTCGAGTTCGCGAAATTCGGCCCGGCGGTTTTGTGCCCAGGCATCTTCGCTGGCGCCGGTTTCGGCGGGACGTTCTTCACCGTAAGAAATTATTTCGAGGCGGCCGGGCTCGACTCCCAATTTGACCAGGTAGTTCTTGACTGCCATGGCCCGCCGCTCACCCAGCGATAAATTATATTCGGTCGAACCGCGCTCATCGCAATGGCCTTCAATTTGCACACGAATTTTTTTATGGATACCCAAATATTCGGCATTGTTGCCCATGGCGTTGCGGGCCTCATCCGAAAGACTGGAGTCATTGAACCCGAAATGAACCGTAACCAGGCTGTCGGGCCCGGAGTCGGTTTTCTCGACTGCTATTTCTTTGGCGACCGGCTCGAGTTTCGCCTTGGCCGCCTCTAGTCTCTTGCGCTCTTCTTCTTCTTTGCGTTTTTTATCACACTCTTGCTTGGCCTTCTCGGCCAGCCGTTTGGCCGCCAGGAGCGCCGTCTTGGCCTCTTCGTAAAGCTCTTCCTTTAATAGGGCTTGAGCATTATCCATCATTGTCTTGGCGGCCTGGTAGGATTCCGGGGCACAGTCCTTGTATGCCTCAATGTCGGCCATGGCGCCTTCGGCCGCATCAATCTCCGGTTGCGGAATCTGCTTGGGACAGCCTGAAAGAATTGTAGAAATTGCCAGGCAGGCAAAGATCGTCGAATATCTGATTCGCATAGCAGCCCCTCCTACTTTCCGCCCACCCAAGGACCCCACTCAGGTGTTGTGTACTCACCCTTTTTTCGCGAGATCAGCCGCTGGTTGGTACCGTCGGCGTTCATAATATACAGCTTTGATTCCCCGGTTCGGGTAGAAGAGAAAACCACCAGACTGCCGTCCGGGCTGAAGGTGGGATGCTCATTATTGCCTTGATCCTGAGTCAATCGCTTGATTACACCGGTCTCAGGATTGATTTTGAAAATGTCATAGACCAGGCGTTCATCCCGGGCATTGAAGAGAATCCAGTCACCCCGCGGCGACCAGTCCGGAGTTTGATTGTAGTTACCCTTGAATGTCAGCCGTTTAGCCCCGCTACCATCGACGTTCATTTGATAAACTTGCGGATTACCGGAGCGCTCTGAGACAAAAGCTATCTTCTTGGAATCCGGCGACCAGGAAGGCGAGCTATCGATGGCCCAATCGCGGGTGAGTCTTTTGGGATGGGTACCGTTGGCCTTTAGAACATACACTTCTGAATTTTCATCCTTGCTGAGCGTCAAGGCCACCGACTTGCCATTCGGCGATGCCGAAGCCCCGATGTTCAAGCCGGATGCCTTGCTGATGCACTTGTTCTTTTTGGTTCGAAGATCATATTTATACAGGTGCGGTCCGCCTTTTATATAGGTCGAATAGTAGACCGTCCGGCCACCAGCCCCCCAGGCCGGCAACAAGTTGATCGAACCGTTTTTAACCAGGCAGCGTTCGTTGCGGCCATCGAAGTCCATAATACAGACTTCTTTTGTTGTGCGGTTCACGCGTTTGGCAAAAACGATTTTTGTAAAAAAGATACTCGGATTGCCGGTAAAGTGACGTACAACCACATCGGCAAATTTATGAACCATGATCCGGATGGTCTTGGCCTTGCCGTTGTATTTCTTGTGAAGCAACTCTTTGCCGGATGGCACGTCGAACAGGTGACAATCCAGGGTCACGTCGGTACCAGTCTTGTGGACGCCGACCTTGATCAATCCTTCGGCCCCAACATTAATCCAGTCGGCAAAATTAATCGAGGCTCCGCTGAGACCCTCTTGCTTGGGATCGGCGATGAACGAACGCGGATCGATCAACTTGAATACTCCGGCAATACCCAGATCCGACCGCAGAACCTCTGAGCCCGTCTCGACTAGATCTTTGGCCCCGGAACTCATGTCTTTGAAATCGGTAATAGCCAGAGGATAGGGGCGGAAATTGGGATCA
Source organism: Deltaproteobacteria bacterium (assembly GCA_019307065.1). Taxonomy (GTDB): domain Bacteria; phylum Myxococcota; class B64-G9; order B64-G9; family B64-G9; genus JAFDKH01. The sequence continues at coordinate 54,694 of JAFDKH010000004.1, read as the reverse complement.
AAAAAATCGATTTCAGCTCTTGCCCAGACTGTGCCTGGCAACACCATTATCAGGCTAGCGATCAGTATTTGTCTCATGGCATCCACGACTACCTCTCAGCTGGTGTTTTTCAAAATTGCTTTGAATCGTAACACGGGGGACTTGCCTGTCAAACATTATACGGGTCTCGGCCGGCGAACATTCGAGCTTGACTTACATGCTGCGCGCATGAAAATTCAAGGCAAACCCCTCAGCGGCATAGGCATCGCTCAACTCGGATGGCGGCGCCGGAAACGGTGCCGCCCGGCGAACCGCGCCTTCGATAGCCGAGTCGAAAAATGAATTTCCCGAGCGTTTTTCGAAGGTCAGATCTTTTATATTTCCCCGAGCATCGATGGTAATAGCCACCTTGGCACTCAGAAACATGCGCTCTTGGGCAGGTATTACGTCGGGAATCGAATATTGTACTTTAATTGCCTTGTAGATCTTGGTCATGTACTCGTCGCCCATCTGGGCGATCAGCGCATCCCCATCATCCACTCCGTCGGGTGACCCTTCCGGTTCTTCGGCCGTCTTACCGCCGCCCTCCTCAGTCAGGCTGGCCAGGGCCGCGCTCATGTCTTTAGAGTAGTCGGCTGACCTGGGTTTTTTCTTGGCCGGCACGTGTTTTACTGCTTTACTTTTCGGGTCCGGCTTGGTTTTTGGATCCGGGCGGAGCTCTTTGGGCAGCGCCTTGGACGGGGCCGGCAATTTACGCGGTAACCACTCTTTAGGGCGCGGCTTGCCTTTTCTCAATAAGGCCGTAATTCGGGCGCGATCATTTGTCTTGGCGCTGCTGTCTCTGAGCCAGCCGCCAATAACCAGCAATAGCACCAGCCCGACATGGAAGGCGGCCGAGCCCAGGATAAAGAACCAGACTCCGGTTTGTGGTCTTAGATAAGAATAGTGGCCTTTTTCACTCATAACTCTATCGACGCTTTAACAACCCAAAAAGGTCTTTCATTCCCCGTCCGGCGGGGGTGGCTCGGTCAACATTCCGACCTGGTCGATCCCCGCCCGCCTTAGCACAGCCAGTATGTCGACTACGAACCCGTAATCCAGGCTGCGATCCGCCTGCAGGTCGATTTTCTTGTCTTTTTTGAGTTTCTCATTGTGAATCAGTTTGGCTTCCAGATTATCACGCGGCACTTGTGTCTTGCCTATGTAGATTTTCTTGTCCTTATCGATACTCAGGATAATCGGTTGATCCTTTTCATTTTTTATGACTTGAGCATGTGTCTGGGGCAGATCGACCTCGACACCCTGTTGCATCAGCGGGGCGGTCACCATGAAGATAATCAGTAAAACCAGCATCACATCCACCATCGGGGTGACGTTGATTTCGCTCATTGTCGAATCGGAAGAATCTGTGCCGGTATTCATTGACATGACTTGCAGCCCATTACCTATTTTAGAAAATGCCTTTTGACAATGTTCAGAAAATCAGACGAGAAATTATCCATCTCGCTATAGAGCACCTTTATCCGGCGCACAAAGTAATTATATGCCATGACGGCCGGAATGGCGGCGAACAAGCCGACCGCCGTAGCTATTAAAGCATGTGAGATTCCCGGGCCGACCGATTCGAGAGTTGCCGTTCCGGGCCTGATCTCGATGAAAGACTTCATGATCCCAATCACCGTCCCGAAAAGGCCGATGAAGGGGGCTGAAGAGCCGGTCGTCGCCAGAAACGGCACCAGGCTCTCCATGTTGGTCAACTCGGACAGGCTGGCCCGGCGCAGCGAGCGCTGAACGTTTTCGATCCCGCCCATAGCATCATACATGCCCGCGCCATCCTCGCCTTCGGCTTGTGTTTTTTTCAATTTGCTCAGTTCGACATAGCCGGCCCGAAACACCTGGCTGATCGGGCTTTTCTGAAGCTTTTCAGACACATTGAAGATGGCATCCAGACGCTTGGAACTCCAGAAAGCTTCCAGAAACTCAATCGATTGCAGCTGGGCCCTTTTGAGATTGCGCCATTTGTAATAAATAATGCCCCAGCAACCGGCCGACATGGCCAGCAGCAATACAAGGACTACAATCACGATTGGTTCGAGGATCGGGTTGATCCATTTGATCAGCTGGATCATGAAGCTGTTCGAAGATGACTGGCCTGTTAGATGTATGGCCAAAGATTCAAGCATTCAAGTCCTCCTGCCCGCTATTTCCTGGAACACATTTACCATATCAGGCCAACATTTAGCAAGAAACGGCGAGTTCATCAGCTTGACACAGATCCCCATTTGATAGGAATATAGTATGTTGGCAATTCTTCCAGCGCGGGCTCGGTTCCTGCAAGGAGTTGAACATGAAAAATATAGTTAAATGCGTAATATTCGGCATATTGCTCTTGTCCCTGAGTGTCTGGCTGACCGGCTGCGGCGGCACTAACAATCCCGAATGCGAGGGGGCGGCTTTGTTGGTCAGCACCAATCCATCGCCTGCCATAGCCTATTCGAACAACACCGACACAATCGGGGTTACCATCATAGGTGAGGATGAAAATTGCAAAAAGCTTCCCCAGGGCACTACCATTGAGCTGCGGATTACCGATCAAAGTCCCGACAACGTTGGGGTATTCGCGTCGAATGACTCGACTACCTTGAACGTGGTTATCGGAGCGTTCGGCGCATCGGCCGAGGTCAAGAGCACCATGCCCGGTACGGCCAAGATCGTGGCTTTTTGCGCGGAATACAACTTGAGCGCGACTCCGGTAAACATCGAATTTGAAACCGAGCCGTTGCAGGGCCAGTGCGCCGTCGGCCTGTCCGTCGACCCTTCGGTAATCGAACCGGACGGGATCTCGATCTCCAACATCACCGCCACCTTGACCAACGACACCGGCGGACAGATGCCGGACGGGACCGAAGTCAAGTTCACTACTACGCTGGGTAAATTCGTCGAGAGCAACGACACCGAGTACACGACTTCCTCGTCCGGGAGTGTGGCCACGGCGACCTTGCAGAGCGCGGACCTGACTGAAGATGCCGACGCGACCGTCACGGCGACTTTCTTGTGCGATGACGGCAACAACACCGCCAACAGCGAGCAAGTCCGCTTCGGCCAGCTCAACAATCCGATCGTCAATCTGAGATCCTCTGCCGCCTCGGTTTTCGCCGACAACGTAAGTTCGGTCGACCTGGTGGCCGAAGTTTATCTGCCGGGCGGCGTCAAGGCCGGCGAAGGTGTCGACGTCGAATTCGTCACCGATCTGGGCCGTTTTCAAGAAAACGGCGAAATGACTTACGTTGCCTTTACCGATGTCAACGGCGAAGCCACGGCGACTTTTATCGGCGGCATGCAGCAGGGCACTGCCACAATCATGGCCAGTGTCTTCATCGATCTAAAAAACGCCTGGGACGAAGTAACCATCAACATCCGCGCCCTGGGCGCGGTCGCGTTTATCTCGGCTACGCCGTCGAAGCTGGGCGTCAAGGGCTCGGGCCGCGACGAGTCGAGTACTTTGATATTTGCCTTGCTCGACACCGAAGATAATCCTTTCCCGGCCGGGGCCCTGGTTACTTTCTCCCATTCTCCCGCGCCGGGGGTCACCCTGGATCCGATCAATGCCCGGACGGATGAAAACGGCATGGTCTCGACAACCTTGAACGCCGGCCGGCAAGCCACTACGGTGACCGTGACTGCCACCGCCCAGATCGGCTCGGTAACTCTGGATGCCAATTCACCCGCGATTGCAATTGTCGGGGCCAAACCAAACGACCGCTTCATCACTCTAGTCTGTGAACAGCACAATATTGGAGCTTTCTCTGTCTATCTCGAAGAAATCGAATGTACCGTGGCCCTGGCCGACCGCTATACCAACAAGATCGGCTTTGCCACCAACGTCATTTTCAAGGTCGAAGCCGGAGCGATTACCGCCGAGGCAATCACCGAAGAGGATGGCAACAATATGGGCCTGGCGGTCACCAGCACCCGCTCCCAGAACCCGATTCCAGCAGATGTCACCCCGATTGCCGGTGAACCTTTTGTCGGTAGCCACAATCCGCGCGACGGGCTGGTTACGATCATTGCGGCCACGACCGGCGAAGAAGAATTCACCGATATCAACGGTAACGGCATCTTTGATGCCGGCGAGCCCTTTGTCGACATCGGCGAACCCTTCGTCGATGAAAACGACAACAACTTCCGCGAACCAACCGAGCAGTTCATCGACGCCAATAGTAACGACGCCTACGACGGCCCCAACGGCGAATGGGACTCGGACACTCTGATTTGGGATCAGGCCTGGATACTGTGGACCGGGGATCCGGTCATACCGGTCGATCAAGCGGCCGAGTGCGCCAAGGCCCCCGGCAATCGCTATAGTGTCTTGTGCCCGGCCAGCTTCGTTATCGCAGATAATGCCCAGCAGATTTTTGACTGGGAGGTCAAAGACCTCCGCTTGAACCCAATCAATGAGACTTTGAAAGTCGGCCTGAGTGTCGAAGGCGAAGGCAGCGAAGGCGCCTCCGGCCCCGAGTTGACCTTCAACGCGCCCGATACCCTGGGAGGCTGGCTGAATGGAACTGGAAGCACCTACTGGGAAAACGGCGGCGGCTTCTCGGGCTGGGTTATCATTGAAGGCGATGACGGCGGCAAGCCGCCGTCTTCGGGCTCGGTCAGCCTCGAAATAGATTGGAATTGTTCGTTCAGTGCCGGCGACAGCCATAGCGAAGTCATCATCTCGAACGGAACTTTCTTATAGCTGCTGGGCAACCGGTAGCCTGCATGACTGACACCAGAAAGCTTCCGATTGGGGTTTTCGACTCGGGTATCGGCGGGCTGACCGTGCTGCGGGCCATTCAGGACCTGCTGCCGGCAGAGTCGACCATTTACTTGGGCGACACCGCCCGGGTGCCCTACGGCACAAAATCCAGGGAAGTCGTCACTCGCTATGCGATCAACAATGCCGACTTTCTGGTCGAGCAGGGCATCAAGCTACTGGTGGTGGCTTGCAACACGGCTTCTTCTGTGGCCCTGAATACCTTGAAAACCCACTACCAATTGCCGGTCCTGGGAGTCATTGAGCCGGGCGCCCGGCGGGCTTGTGAAATCACACAAAGTAATGTTGTCGGAGTAATCGGCACCGAAGCAACAATCGCTTCGGAAGCTTACCAGCAAGCCCTGCGAGGCATCAAGCCAGATCTAACCATCCTGGCCCGCTCTTGCCCGTTGTTCGTACCCCTGGCCGAGGAAGGCTGGCTGGCTCACCCGATCACCAATCAGATTTCCCGAGTCTACCTGACCGACTGGGCTTTAGACGGGCTGGATACCTTGATTCTGGGCTGCACTCATTACCCGGTTCTGGTTGCCTCGATCAAGACGGCCGTCAAGCCCTCGGTAACATTGTTAGACAGCGCAAGCGTTGTAGCAAAAACCGTTCACGACCTGCTCAAGCGGCAGAATCTCGCCCGGGACCCCGATTCCGACCAGGCCCGGCATGTCTATTACGTTACCGATGTTCCCGAGCGATTCCGCCGGGTTGGTGAAATTTTTCTGCAGCGGCCGCTGTCTGAAGTCATCCAGGTAGACATCGAACCGGCCGGTCGCAGCTGACCTTCTCGGCCGTTTCGTCTAATTCAGGAAAAATCTTGATTATTTATGCTGACTTGTTGTAACTATTGGTCTTTAAGCTGGTGAATATTTGGGGAGCTATGAGCGAGCAAGATCAAAAAGGATATACAGTCGAGATACCGGACGAGGCGATCAAAGACGCGCTCGAAAGTGTCAACAAAAAATCAAAGCCCAGCGACCCGGAGGCGACTGCCGACGATTCGTCTCAAGCACCCGACCCAGAAAAAGAAATTGAAGTCCAAGTAGAGGTTTCTGAAGAGAAATCCATCGACGAAGAACGCACCGGGCCCTCGCGCCAGGAGCTTATTAATGCCCTCGAGCAAGCCCGCGAAGCCGCCAGAGTTGCCCGGGAAAGAATGCTGCGCGGCCTGGCAGACGCAGACAACCAACGCAAGCGTTTGGTCAAAGAACGCCAGGAGATCGTCAAGTTCAGTCAGGAAGGCCTGCTGCGCGATTTTTTGATTCCGTTAGACAACTTAGAGCGCACCCTCGAGCACATCCCCCAAGACACTCAGGACACAACCCTGAAATCACTGGTCGAGGGGCTCAAGATGGTAGTGCATCAATTCACAGAGACTCTCAGTAAACATGATTTGACGAGTTTTAATTCCGTTGGCGAACTGTTTGATCCCAGCCGGCACGAAGCTCTCAGCCAGACCGAAACTTCGGAATATGATCCCGGAACGATATTGACCGAATTGCATCGCGGTTATATGCTGCATGATCGACTGTTGCGCGCAGCCCTGGTAACGGTTGCCTGCAAGCCGGGCGAAGGCTCAAATAATGAGGGCGGGGAGCAAGAGGATAAAACACCCCAAACTGATCAAGACGACTCCGCCAAGGAGTCCAACGGGAATTAACGGCAGGATTGGGAGAATTGACAGATGAGTAAGATCATTGGAGTCGACCTGGGAACCACCAACTCATGCGTTGCCGTGATGGAACGCGATGAACCGGTTGTACTGCCCAATTCGGAAGGCTCGCGGACAACACCATCCATAGTCGGTTTTACCGAAAGCGGTGAGCGTCTGGTGGGTCAGATCGCCAAGCGCCAGGCGATCACCAACCCGGAGAACACAATCTTCGCAGTTAAGCGCTTGATTGGCCGAAAATTCGACGCGCCAGAAGTCAAACAGGCCATTCCCAACCTGCCCTACAAAATTGTGCAGGCCAAAAACAATGACGGCTGGGTCCAGGTTCGCGGCAAGGACTACAGTCCGGCCGAAATATCCGCCATGGTTCTGATGAAAATGAAGCAGACGGCTGAAGATTATCTGGGCGAAGAAGTAACCGATGCAATTATCACCTGCCCGGCTTACTTCGATGATAGTCAGCGTCAGGCCACCAAAGATGCCGGCAAGATCGCCGGCCTGAATGTGCTTCGAATCATCAACGAGCCTACTGCTGCGGCTCTTTCGTATGGCCTCGATAAAAAAGAGAATATCAGAGTGGCCGTCTTCGATTTGGGCGGCGGAACTTTCGATATCACTGTTCTAGAACTGAGCGAAGGGGTCTTCAGGGTATTATCGACATGCGGTGACACCTTTCTCGGTGGCGAAGATTTCGATTTACGCATCGTCGAACATCTGGCTGACCAGTTCATGAAGGAAACTGGAGTTGACTTACGCAACGATCGGATGGCCATGCAACGACTCAAAGAAGCGGCCGAGAAATCCAAGCATGAATTGAGTTCTTCCATGGAAACCGAAATTACTTTGCCCTTCATTACCGCCGACGACAGCGGTCCCAAGCACTTGAACACCACCCTGACTCGCGGCCAGCTAGAGTCGCTGGTGCCCGATCTGATCGACCGACTGGCCGATCCTTGTCTGACCTCACTGAAAGACGCCGGGGTGACCGCGGCCGACATCGACGACATAATCATGGTCGGCGGAATGACCCGCATGCCTAAGGTGCAAGAAAAAGCCAAGGAGATCTTCGGCAAAGAAGGCAACAAGGAAGTCAACCCTGACGAGGTAGTCGCCGTCGGGGCCGCCATTCAGGCCGGTGTTCTCAAGGGCGATGTCCAAGATGTCTTGCTCCTGGACGTTACTCCGCTGAGCCTGGGTGTAGAAACCGCCGGGGGCGTGTTCACCAAGCTGATTGAAAAGAATACGACCATACCGACTCGCAAGAGCCAGGTATTTTCGACCGCCCGTGACAACCAGGACATGGTTAGTGTTCACTGCCTGCAGGGCGAGCGCGAGATGGCCGAAGACAATAAAACGCTGGGCCGTTTTGAATTGGTCGGTATTCCTCCCGCTCCGCGTGGAGTTCCGCAAATCGAAGTCACTTTCGACATTGACGCCAACGGCATTGTGCACGTTTCGGCCAAAGATCTCGGTTCCGGTAAGGAACAGTCAATCAAGGTGGTCGCCTCTAGCGGCTTATCCGAGTCCGAAATTCAACAAATGCAAACCGAGGCCGAAGAATACCGTGACGAAGACCGGGTCAAGAAAGAGTTTGCCGAACTGCTGGTCAATGCCGACGGCCTGATATATTCGACCGAGAAATCGCTAGAGGAATTCTCAGATATGCTGTCACCCGAAGACGTCGAGGAAATCCGGGAGAATCTGGCGTCCTGCAAAATCGTTGTCGAGGACGCTAAGATCGAGAATTTCGATAGCGTCAAGGAGTCTGTTTCGAATCTTGAGACCTCGGCCCACCGAATTGCCGACGCCATGTATCAAGAGGCTGCTGACGAGCCAGACGAGTCGGGCGAGTAACGACCCGGTTGGCTTTTCTCTGATAGAAAATGACAAAACTGACCCCGGGGGAAAGTCCTGATTACTACGGACTTCTTGGTCTGCCGGTCAATGCCCCACAATCAGAAATAAAAAGTGCTTATAAAAAGATGGCCCAGCTGAGTCATCCAGATACCAATCCCAAAAAACCCCGGGCCGAAGAAGAATTCAAGGCTCTGACCGAAGCCTATCGTGTTTTATCCGATCCCGAGCTCAGGCGGCGCTACGATCTCTCGCTCGATCAACATTCACTCAAGCAAGAATATCACAAGCCGGACTCCAAAATATTGTCATTTGTCGACAACTTTAAACGCGCGGTCGGTCCCTGGCCAAAGCGCGGCGGAGACCTGCGCTACTCTCTCGAGCTCGATTTGATCGACGTAGTCCAGGGCGGAAAATTTCATATAAAGGTGCCCCGCCAGGCAATTTGCTCCACTTGCCAGGGTCAGGACTCTTCCAAGGATTGCCCGGCCTGCTCGGGCTCGGGCCTCGTTCAGACTGTCGACCAGTTACTGGTTTCTGTGCCTGGCGGTGTTGAACAAGGCACCCGCTTGAAGCTAGCCGGCCAAGGCGACGCCGGGCTCAATGAAGGTTCTTCGGGCGATCTGTATGTTGAAATTAGTATCAGATCACACCCAATCCTGACACGCGAAGGTATAAATCTGGCCTGTCAGGTGCCAATCTCTTTCAAATCCGCAGCTTTAGGTTGTGAACTGCCGGTTGCAACCCCGGAAGGTATTCAGACGATATCTCTGCCGGCCGGCAGCCAGGCTGGCGATCAGTTGCGAATCTCAGAAAAGGGGCTGAGACGTCTCGACCACCAGAAACGGGGCGACATCATTGTCACAATCCAGGTTGAAACTCCCCAGCACCTCGACCAACCCGCCAAAGAACTATTGAGTAGTTTCGCAAATGCTTCGCGTGGTTGTTATCCCCGAGAACAGGAATATCTCGAGCTTCTCGACTCGTTGAAGAATAAAAATGGGGCGTCTTGACCAGTGGATTACTGTATGGCTATACTTTGGCGCTTTATCCGCCTTTGGATAGGCCAAGGAGACTAGGATGAGCCTGAAGCGTGGGCAGTTACTACTATTGGTCATCATTGTCACGAGTGGATTGTTTGTTGGCTGTCCGCCGACAACTGTGATTATCAAAGACAAGGATGGCAATATAAAAGAAGTTCCCGTCAGTGAAGCGGCCAAGCTGGCCTTTGATGCCGCCAAGAAAGATCACTCTGATGGGAAAAAAGAAGCAGCCGCGAAGAAACTTGAAGATTTCCTCCGCGACTACCCAGACGCTGATCAGATTGACAACGCATTAATGATCCTTGGCCAGCTGAACTACGAATCGGGCCAATTCGAAAGCGCGGCTGATTACTTTCGCCAGCTAATCGCCGATCATCCCGCCAGCCCTTACTATGTCAAATCCGCCGTGCAGCTGGGTTTATCGCTGGTGAAAGCGGGACGCACTGCAGAAGCTCTGCCCACTTTGCAGTCTGTCTTCGATCGTTTACCAAACGAAAAAAAGAAGGCCGAAGTTGCCGGCATGTTGGCCGAATCCTATATGCGCGCCGGGGCTCCAAGCGAGGCCCTGCTCTGGTTTACCAAGTTGTACGAGCGGACAACCGTCAAAGGCGCCAGGCTGGCCATTCGCCTGCAGGTCCTTGGGTTGATCGACCAGCAGTTGTCGTTCGTTCAGGTTCGCCAGTTACTCGAGGGCCTCAAGAGCAGCGGGGCAAAAGGCTTCCCGCTCGACTTGTTACAGTTCAAACTGGCCAAGATCTTCTACCACATGCTGGACTTCGAGCGCTCCCGTGAAAATCTGGAACTGTTCGTAGCCACTTTCCCCGATCATGAGCTGGCCGGTCAGGCCGGCAAACTTCTCAAGAGGATCATTGATCGCAATCGGGTCAGCCCGAACACTATCGGAGTTCTTCTCCCCTTAACCGGGGAATACCGTGAGTACGGCCGACGGGCGCTTGAAGGCATTCAGCTCGGGGCCGGGATCTTCAACGAGTCGAAGGGCTCGGAATCTTCGAGCGGCCCAATCCTGGTAATCAGGGACACCGGCGGCGATCCCGACAAGGCAGTCAAGCAACTCGAAGATTTGGTGTACAACGAGCATGTCGTGGCAGTCATAGGCCCGATGGTGGCCAAAGAAGCCTACGCGGCTTCAGTCAAAGCCGAAGAACTCGAGATCCCGATCGTCACGCTGAGCATTCGTAAAGATATAACCAGCCTGGGCCAGTACACTTTTCGAAATTTTCTTACCCTGGCCTCTCAGGCCAAGACCCTGGTAGCGCATGCCATGGAACGACTGGGCGCCAAGAGGTTTGCCATTCTCTATCCCAACGATTGGTATGGAGTTGAGTTCGCCAATGCGTTTTGGGACGAAGTTGATCGGCACAAGGGTGAAGTCAGGGCCGTTGAACGCTACGAACCCGATGAAAAGAATTTCGCAAAACATATCAAGAAAATGGTCGGGCGTTACTTCCTTCAAGCCCGTTGGGAATATACCCGCGAGCGGGCAAAAATCCGGGCCAAAATCAAAACACCCCTGGGGCGCAAACGAGCCTTTGAAAAACTAATCAAGAGCTTGCGACCGGTCATCGATTTTGACGTACTGTTCGTGCCTGATTATGTGGATAAAGTTGTCATGATTGCACCGGCCTTAGCCTTTGAAGACATCATCCTGAACACCGATAGCCGTTGGCACCTCGACCGAATCAAAAAGAGCCTCGGCAGAACCAATTTGGATATGATCTACTTGCTAGGCGGCAACGGCTGGAATAATCCGAAAGTAATCGAGTGGGCCAAACGCTACGTCCAGGGCGCCATTTTCTGCGACGGGTTCTTTTTACAAAGCAGTCGACCGGCAACGCGTTTATTCGTCGGGAAATTCAAGGCCAACTTTGATCGTGACCCTTCGATGGTCGAAGCGCATGCCTATGACACGGCGATGATCTTCAATCACATCTTCTTAAAGCACCACCCTCGGGATCGGCGGGCTTTTAGGAGTCAGTTGCTGGGGCTCAAGAAATTCGAAGGCGCTACCGGCGACATCTCATTCAGTGCCAGCGGAGAAGTCGAGAAGGAAATATTTCTGTTGACGATCAAGAAAGAAGCCATCGAAGAAATTCTGACAGGGCCTGCAACTGATGCCGGATCAGGTTGAGCCATCGGCACCTGAAGTGGGCGATTCAGACGACCTGCAGCCACCGCAATCTCAAAAAATCTGGCTGCACGGGTTGCTCTTTGTGGCCACCTGCGGGACGACTTTTTTTGCAGGCGGGATTTCTTATGAAGATGGAGCAATGATACTCGATCCAGTTAACGGATTATTGTTTTCTGTCTCCATTATGGGCATCTTGCTATCTCACGAAATGGCCCATTATTTCATGGCTCGGCGCCATGGGGTAGACGCCTCACTTCCATATTTTGTACCGCTGCCTTTACCTCCTATAGGTACCTTCGGGGCAATAATTCGGATGCGTGAGCCACCCCGCACCAGGGCTTCGCTGCTTGATATAGGCAGTTCGGGGCCACTGGCAGGCCTGTTTGTTGCTGTAATCGTCTGCTTCATCGGCCTCAGACTTTCTGAACTCAAGCCTATGGCCGAAATCAGCAAAGACGCGATCATGGAAGGCAATTCTCTTTTATATCTTGCATTGAAAAATCTCGCCCATCCCGAATTGGGTCCGGGTTTCGACATCTGGCTTCATCCAGTTGCCTGGGCCGGCTGGGTAGGCATTCTGATCACCAGTCTCAATTTGCTTCCGGCTGGTCAGCTCGATGGTGGACATGTGCTCTATTCTATTGTTAAACCACGCACACATTTTAGAATCGGCAGAATCATCCACTACATGATTTTCATTTTGGGATTGATCGGCCTTGGATGCAGATTATTAATGATTAGCGGCCCTATTATGCGATCTCTCGAAGAATCTGGACTAGCACATTGGGTGGTAAGAGGATCGGGTTTGATGGTCTGGCTTGCCTGGACAATTTTATTTCGTTTTGTCGGCGGAAAACATCCACCAATCGAGGATGCGGATATACCACTTGGGCGTGGACGTTTAATTGTTGGAGTGATTACATTGATTGTGCTTGTATTAACTTTTACACCCGTTGTCTGGAGCCCAATAGAACCATGAAAGTTCAATGCCCAGCCTGTCGTGACATTATCGAAATGGAGAAATTCTCCACGTCGGATGCCGGGCTGTCCTTCGTGTGTACCAACTGCTCGGCGTCCAACTTCATAAAAAACCCGCAAAGCCAAAGCCAGACGGCCGGTTCTTCCCCGCCCGCCACCAGTCATGCTGGCGATCAAGTTCAGGCCGAGTTGGAAGATTCCGGCAATATCGTTTGCCCCAAATGCGGGCACTCGCAAGCAGATCCGCATGCCTGTCACTTGTGCGGACTGGTCTTTTCCAAAGTCGACCAGGCCAGCTTGCCGCCCGATCCTGCCGAGGCAGCCGATCTCTGGCAGCAAATAACTTCCAACCCGGACGACGAAGATCTGCACGAGTCATTCATGAAGACTTGCATCGCGGCTAATCGTCTTGACTACGCCGCGCGCCAATATCGTATCTTTTCCCGGCAACCCGGCCAGCAACAGATCTCAGAGCGCATGCTTTCGCGTCTGCTGGCTAAGGGTCAGGCCCACATGGCGCCCGCTTCTCTGGCACCTGGCGCCCGTGAGGACCCCAAACGCAAGGGTCGCATCATCTTCTGGGTACTTATGTTATTGAGTGCCGCCTTATTTGCCTATTTCATAATCTACGCCGCTGAGGCAATGCAGAACATGAACTACTAGGTTCCCGAACCACTTTATTTACGCGTCCTGGTTTTGGTTTTCTTGGGCAACACTTCCTTCAAATAACGCCCTGTATAGGAACGCTTACTGCCAGCCAATTTCTCGGGAGTGCCTTTAGCAACCACCCGGCCGCCGGTATCGCCGCCTTCGGGGCCCAAATCAATGATGTGGTCGGCTTGTTTGATCACGTCAAGATTATGCTCGATGACAATGACTGTATTTCCCTGATCGACCAAGCGATTGAGTACATCAATCAGTTGACGAATATCATCCATATGCAACCCGGTTGTTGGCTCGTCCAGGATAAAAAGGGTACGGCCGGTAGCTCTTTTTGAGAGCTCGCGAGCCAGCTTGACTCGCTGAGCCTCTCCGCCTGACAGAGTGGTTGCGCTCTGGCCGAGTTGTAGATATCCGAGTCCAACGTCGACTAAGGTTTGGAGTTTGCGCTGGATAATCGGCTGACTGCCGAAGAACTCGACCGCCTCGGTAATTGTCATGTCCAGAACCTGAGATATGTTGCGTCCGCGAAATTCGATTTCGAGGGTTTCGCGATTGAATCGCAGCCCCGAACAGATTTCGCAAGTAACATACATGTCCGGCAAGAAATGCATTTCTATCCGGATCTGGCCGCCTCCCCGGCAAGCTTCGCAACGTCCTCCTTTTACATTGAACGAATAGCGGCCGGGACCATAGCCGCGCAGCTTACTCTCAGGCAACTTGGCGAAGAGTTCCCGGATCGGGGTAAAAACCCCTGTATAGGTAGCCGGATTGGATCTCGGGGTGCGACCGATTGGGCTCTGATCGATGTGGATCACTTTATCGACTTGGGACAGGTGGCTAAACCTCTTGACTGCCACGGGCGCCTCCCGGGATCGATAAAGGTGTTGGGCTAGCCCGCGATAGAGGGTGTCAATTACCAGAGTACTCTTGCCCGAACCGGATACACCGGTCACGCAGGTAAAAACGCCCAAGGGAAACTCGACATCAATCTTCTTCAGATTGTTTCCGCTGGCTTCGTAGATTTTTATGTGTCCGCGACCGGTCCGGCGACTCTGGGGAACCATTATGGTTTTTCGTCCGGATAGATAGGCGCCGGTCAACGAAACAGGATCGGCTAGAATAACCTCCGGGGGGCCGGCAACCACCACCTCACCTCCGAGTCGGCCTGCCCCGGGTCCCATGTCAACCACGTGATCGGATGCCATTATAGTGGCCGGATCATGTTCTACGACGATGACTGTATTACCATAATCGCGAAGCTGCTTAAGCGTTTTAAGCAGGCGGCTGCAATCCCTGGCGTGCAACCCAATCGTGGGCTCATCCAGAACGTAAAGGACTCCGGCCAAAGACGAACCAATCTGAGTTGCCAACCTGATTCTCTGAGCCTCACCTCCGGACAATGTGGCCGAAGAGCGATCGAGCGACAGGTAGTCCAGTCCGACATTTACCATGAAGTTTAGACGAGCCTGTATTTCCCTGAGAATCGGTTTGGCTATGGTTGCCTGGCGCCTCGCCAGCTTGAGTTTTAAGAAGAAGCGTTCAGCCTTGACGACACTCAGTTTTGTAAGATCGGCAATCGATTTGTTGCCGATCAGAACACTCAGGGCTTCGGGTCGTAGTCGCCGGCCCCGACATTGGCCGCATTTTTTGGTGGCCATGTAGTTGCCGATCTCGGCCCGCATCCAGTCACTAGTTGTTTCGCGAAAACGCCTTTCAAGATTGGGAATCACGCCCTCGAATGGTCTTTGGAACTCGTGACTCATGCCTTCCCGCTTAAGTTTGAAATTGAGTTCTACATCTCCCGAGCCAAACAGAATTACCTGGCGAGCAGACTGCTTAAGCTCGCCAAATGGAGTATTCATACCGAAATGGTAATGCCTTGCCAGAGTTTCGAGCATCTGCCGTTGATAGTCTGAGTGCTTTTCACCCCAGGGGGCAATAGCTCCCTGGCTCAACCCGAGTTCAGAATCAGGCACAACTCGCTCGGGATCTATGAAGCGGATACTGCCCAGTCCATCGCATTCAGTACAGGCACCCTGCGGGCTATTAAACGAAAACAATCTCGGGCTGACTTCAGGCAAACTAATGCCGCAATCGATACAGGCATGCCGCTCAGAAAACAAAATATCGTCTTCATCCACAGGAGTGATCTTTACCAGGCCCTCAGCCAGGCCGATTGCAGTTTCCACCGAATCAGTCAGGCGGGCCCGGACACCCTTCTTGTTGACCAGCCTGTCGATGTAGACTTCAATATTGTGTTTCTTTTTCTTGTCAAGCTTGATCTTCTCTTCCAGATCGCGCAGTTGACCATCAACGTTGACTCGCGAGTAGCCTAGTCGCAGAAGATTCTGAAGCAAGTTGCGGTGTTCACCCTTTTGTCCCCTGACGACTGGCGCCAGGACAGAGAATCGACTGCGGTTCGGCAAATTCAATACACGATCAACTATTTCCTGGACTGTTTGAGAAGTTATCGGCTTGTTACAGTTTGGGCAGTGCGGATTGCCGGCCCGGGCAAAAAGAAGTCGCAGATAATCATAAATTTCGGTCACCGTCCCAACAGTCGAGCGCGGATTGTGACTGACTGATTTTTGTTCGATAGAAATAGCCGGCGAAAGCCCTTCGATTGCTTCGACATCGGGTTTGGACATTTGCTCGAGAAACTGCCGCGCGTACGTCGAAAGCGATTCTACGTAACGGCGTTGTCCTTCGGCATAAAGAGTGTCAAACGCAAGAGAAGACTTACCCGAACCGCTCAACCCGGTAATGGCGATCAATCGAAGTCTCGGTAAAACCACGTCAATATTTTTGAGATTATGAACCCGGGCACCACTGATTATAATCTGGCTTGGCCCATTTTTACTCATTTGAACATATTCTTTCTCGCCATCTCAACTGCGAGTCTAGTTGCCTGTTTCATGCTAGTTGGATCTGCTTGGCCACGTCCGGCAATGTCATAAGCCACGCCGTGATCCGGCGCGGTTCTAATCAGGCCAAGACCCAAAGTCACATTGACTGCCTCAGAAAAATGCAGAGTCTTCAAAGCCGCTAAGCCCTGGTCATGGTACAAAGCCAGCACAACATCAAACTTTCCGCTCGCAGCCAGGGCAAAAACCGTATCACCTGCAATCGGTCCCCTGATACAAAAACCCTTAGACGCCAGTTCCTCAACCAGCGGTATGAGAATATTAAGCTCTTCGGCTCCGATTTCTCCATCTACTTCGCCATGCGGATTCAAAGCGGCCACAGCCCAGCGCGGCCCGGTTGGGAAAAACAAGCGAGTCAGATCCCTTTGGGCAACTGTAATCGTCTTAACCAGATCGGCTTTATTGAGAGCCTGGGGAACCTTAGCCAAAGCAAGATGAGTAGTGGCTAATACAACTTTCAGGCTGGGTCCCAACAGCATCATTACCGGACGCTCGACGCCAAAGCGTGATGCCAACCACTCTGTCTGCCCCGGCCCGGGCATATTGCACACTTTCAAGGCACGTTTATGAATTGGACCAGTCACCAGAGCATCGATCTCAGACGCCTGAATTGCATCGGCAGCGGCCTGCAGGTATGCTCCCTGGGCCCGTCCCCCATTTTCCGTGAATTTCCCAACCAGCCCGGGGCTGGGATCGCTTTGACCTACCTGGCGCAGTTCAAAGTCCAAATCACAACCAAACTGCTCGGCAACTCGACTCAACAAGTCATGGTCGCCGAAAACAATCGGCCGGATCTGTCGCCTAAGTAAGGGATCATTCAGGGCATGCAGGAGAACTTCGGGACCAACCCCAGCCGGGTCGCCCATGGTGAAGCCAATTCGAATCACAGCTTGTATTCAACAAATGAATTCCGGCGAAGTTGTTTCATCCACTCGACCATGGTCAACCGGAATTTTTCCCGGTAGAGTTTGCTGCGGATTTCATTCTGGACACTCTTACGTTTCTGGGGACCCTCAACCGCTCGATCGGTAACTAAAATAATATGAAACCCTAATTTAGTCCGCACTAAATCACTCTGCTGACCTTTCTTTAGTCCAAAAGCCGCTTTTTCAAAAGCAGCCATCATGTCTCCCCGTCTAAACCAACCCAGGTCTCCCCCCATGGCACCACTGGGATCGTCCGAAGATTGCTTGGCCATATCTGCAAACGAGCTGCCCTTTTTGAGTTGGTCCATGACTTTTTGAGCTCTTTCACGAATCTTCTTTTCTTCTGCCGGTTCGGCTCCTGGCGGAATGGTGAAAAGAATATGACTGGCACGTACTTTTTCTTTAGCGGTACTGGAAAGATAATGCGTCTGATAATATGCGTCAATGTCCTTCTCGCTGACCTGGACCTTGGCCCGCATCTCGGGATTGTTGCGCATTTGAACGTCAATGAGTTTTTGTCGCTCCAGTTGGTTGCGGAACTCTTTTTTCAGATCGGCAACAGTCCGGCCCTCCATCTTGAGGGCTTCGCTAAACTGTTTCTGTGTCAGGTTGTTGACTTTGATCAACTGCTCGACTTGACGGTCAACTTCCTCTGGCGTAACCGTAATCTTATTCTCACGGACTTGCTGTCTGAACAATAACTCATCGACGAGCTCGTCCAGAGCCTTGAGGCGTATTTCCCGCTTGCGCTTGACAACTTCATCGATCGGAAGTGTCGAATGAACCTCATCCAGAGCTGCCTGGCAACGAGTGTCGACCTCACTCAGCAAGACCGCATCACTGTTGACAACGGCAACGATACGATCAATCATCCGGGCCGATCCGTTCTGGGCGACCAATAAAGCTCCTACCACCAGGAATGCCTTAACAGTGTGTTTGTACATGGTCTTTTCAATCCTTTAGGTTCACTGAATCCTCTCGAGCAAACTCAGGTCACGCTCAATGCTGGCTGCTTCTCGTAATGTTCTTATATAATAACTCTCGGCCTCTCTGATCTTTTCTGCCGTCAGCTTTTGCTCTATTGCTTGACTGGCCTGTTCCAGGGTGAGTTCCCGAGCGGGTCTTCGGTCTACCAACTGAAACAAGTGAAACCCGTACGGCGAAGTTACTACTTTTGATACATGTGAAGACCAGAGCTTGAAGCAAGCCTCTTCGATTGCCGGCGGCATGCGTCCCTTGGGGAAGTAGCCCAGGTCACCACCCTGCTTGGCTTCCGGGCCAAGTGAATGCATCTTGGCCAGTTGAACAAAAGACTCTCCCCGCAGTATTAATTTGCGAATTTTTTCGGCTTCTTCTTCTGCTTTGGTGACAATCTGCCTGACCCGGACCTGTTCCGGCTCGCGAAAGTCGCTTTGATGATCCAAG
Organism: Deltaproteobacteria bacterium; assembly: GCA_019307065.1. Taxonomy (GTDB): domain Bacteria; phylum Myxococcota; class B64-G9; order B64-G9; family B64-G9; genus JAFDKH01. The sequence goes on along the minus strand of JAFDKH010000004.1, from coordinate 36,268 downwards.
AAATATTTTTCTACTTCCTGATGAGAAACTGCAATGCGATCCACGATTTCTCTTTTGAGAAGTTTGTAGAGCAGTAGCGAACGCTCCTTTTCCTGCCTATATGCTTTTAAGCTTTTACCCTTCCTGAGCAGTTCCTCTTCCATTCCCCCTGGCGGGTACTGGTCAAATATCAGTTTTATAGAGGCTTCAAGAATTTCAGGGTCGAGCACAATTCGCTTTTTACGAGCTTCTTGTAGAAGTAAACGCGTATCGATAATACGCTCTAGTAATTCCCGTTTAATTCGGTTTGAACCTTTGGTCGACGAGAAAAATCCCTTGCCGGCTTTTTTTATATCATCCAGCGCAGCCTGAAACTCACTGACCGAAATTTTTTCACCATTTACTACCGCGACTACTTTGGGCTCATCCCGGGGGCTGTTTTTTGTTCTCTGGCAAGCAACCAGCAACTGAGCAATAAAAAAAATACAGCCGACAATGACGACCCGCTGAAACCGCAGGCTCGAGATCCGAGACTGCTCTATTATTTTACCCGAGATCCTCACCTTTGGCCTTGAGAACTATTTAGAGGGCTTGGGTGCTGGCGGCTGGATCTTGATTTTTGCTTTGGGTGGAACTATGCCAGTCTTGACCCCGGGCCTTTTAATTGGGCCCTTCAGCGGACCGGGGTTCTTGCCCTTGACCATGTGTCCGGGTTTATCGCGTCGAGGAAACTTTGGCATGTCGCTCAGGTCAACCTTGGCTTTTTCAACGACATCGGCATAAATCGACACGCCGGCTTTTTTCTTCATGTCTTCGACAAAAGCCTTGTAGGTTTCACCTCGTGCACGCGCGAAAAGGGTAGTCCGAATCTGTTCTTTGACTTTCTCAAGAGCCAGATCGATTGGCGGCTGTTTTCCAGATTGCCGGATGATGTAAAATCCCTTATCGTCATCGATGATCTCACTTATTTCATTTGTCTGCTTGAGGGCAAAAGCGGCCTCGGCAAATACTTTTCCGTATTCAGCTTCCATTTGGGTTTTGGTTTTGAAGTTGGTGTCTCCCCCGATACGCTTGGCGGCCAGGTCCTCTGATTTTTCACGCGCCAACTGGATGAATAAGCGTCGATCCTGCGGGTTAGCCTTGAGCTTGGCCAAAACATCTCGAGCCTTTTTCTTGGCTTCTTCGCGAAGTTTTGAATCAGTCTTGGGAGCCAAAAAAACAATCTTATGCACCCTGACTTTTGCGGGCGAGTGGTAACGATCGCTGTTTTCCTCGTAATATTTCTTGATCTCATCGTCCGAGATATTGATCTGCTTGGCGCGCTTCTGATTGAACTCCTGGTTTACCAGGTGCCGCGCCAGGATTTTCTTCAGGCCACGAACAACCTCGGGATCCTGGTCAAGCTTGAGCCTTTTGGCCTCGAGAACCATTGCCTCTCGTTCGACCATACTCTCAAGTAGTTTTTTCTTTTGTTCTAAAGACTTGTACCTGGTGCGCACCAGCCGGTTCTGCTGATTTATGTGTTTTTCGAATTCTTCGAGACTGATCTCGATCTCACCCACCTTGGCGACTATCTCGGATCCGCCTTTACTGACTTTGGTTTTCTTCGAGTCTTTGGATTTCCCTCCCGGGCAGCCCGCCAATAAAGCAAATAGTCCAGCAAGAACAAAGAGATTCAACCATTTTTTTCTCTTCATTTTATTCTCCTTCTTAGTATTTGGCCGATCCTACAACAGCTGAATAAGATGGATTCTTCCCTTGGTTTAAAGAACAATTCTTTTACCATAGCCCCGACTTGACCGCAAGCCCGGACCAGCCCTGAGAATTACGGCAAATCTCGGGTTTAGCTGCCCGAAAATGCTATCTCCGTCACCGTGTTTTCGGGTAGACTCCCCGGTTGTGAAGAGAGATGAGCGACAGGCCATACTGAAGGGGTTGCCCAAGATCGAGCTCCACCGACATCTGGAGGGTTCGCTACGACTATCAACTATGCTTGAATTGGGTCGTAAATACGACCTGGATCTGCCGCTTGACAGCCCGGCGGCTCTGGCAAAAGTAGTTACCTTCAGCAAGAGTGAACCGAGAACTCTGGCAAATTTCCTCACAAAATTCTATTCTGGTTGGTATCGTAGCTATGCAGACATCGAGAGGGTAACCCGCGAAGCAGTCAATGATGCCGCCGATGAGGGCATTGTTCATCTTGAATTGCGTTTCAGCCCGGAACATCTCACTCGCTCGAACAAATTACAGCCCCGCGGAGTCATGCAGGCAGTCTGTGAATCGGGACAAGCAACCGCGGCCGAGAGATCTATCTCGATCAAGTTTCTGATTACATTCGCTCGAGAACGATATGAATATTCTTTCTGGAAAGAGCTGATTGATGTCGGGGTCGAGTTGGAAGAGTTGGGTATCGCCGGAGTAGACCTGGCCGGAGACGAGTTTAATTTCCCGAATCGCGACTACCAAAAGATCTTCCTACGCGCACGAGATACCGGCGTACTTGGCATTAGCATTCACTCCGGAGAAGGAACGTCTGCCGAACAAGTTGCGACCGCTGTCGACTTACTTGGCGCCGATCGAATAGGCCACGGCCTGAAAGCAGTCGATGATCCTGAAGTTATCGGCAGGCTGGTCGAATCCGGGGTGGCTTTGGAGATGTGCCCAATCAGTAACTTTCAGACCGGCTGTATCGATAAATTACCCGAACATCCCCTGCCCCAACTCGACCTGGCCGGAATTGCCGTCACTTTGAACGCCGACGATCCGGCTATCCATCGCACAACCATCAACGATGACTATGATGTGGCCGTTACAAGGTGGGGCTACAATTTGGAAGATCTACTGCGTCTCGAACGCAACTCAATTAGCGCAGCCTTTATTTCTGACGAGCAACGCGCCACTCTGTCTGAACGAGTAAACCAGGGCTATGCAATATCGCAAGGCCAGGGCTTGTAGATTGGCTTAGGCAAGCACATGCAAAACCTGAGAGACAAGCTACTCAAAGCAGGCCTGGTCGACAAAAAGTCACGAAAAAAAGCTGACCATAAGGCCCGCGAAAAAAGAACTGCAGACCGGCAAAAGGGCGTCAAGGCCGATAAAGTCCGCGAGCAAAAGGATCGTGAATACGATCAAAAAATCGAGGCCAAGAAACATCAAGACCAGCAACGGAGTCTGACCGCAAACCTTGAACAATCCGAACAGAAAAAGAAAAATGCCGCCCAGCAAGAAGAAGAAGCTCGTCTCTTGCGCGAGCAAGCCCTGACCGTTGATTTGCTGAAAAAAAACATGTTTTTTCCCGAGCGGGCCAGTCGGCTGGCCTTTCATTTCGTATCCCGCTCGGGAGCTATCCATTGCCTGCAAGTTTCGAGTTCAATCGCCCAAGACCTGTCTAGTGGTATTTTGGCAATTGCCCAACTGCCGGGTCAGGGCTCTGGGCGATTCGGGCTTGTGCGCAAAGACATCGCCCAAATAATACTCCAGGCAGACAAAACTTTGATTCGATTTTTCATCAATGACTCAGGCAGCGAACTGGTTCCCTTGCCGGCCGAAGCTCAGGATCAACAGTCCCCAAAAAAGGGGCCGTCTTCATCCCGCCATTATGGGCCCCAGGTTTTTGCCGGCCGTTCAGACCAGCGCGACAGATGACTTAGTCTTTGCGGCAGAAAACTAAATCCAGATAGGGTGGTATTGCCGGTGAAACTTCAGAGTCACCCTGAACACTGATTAGATGATCATGCGCACCATCTTGATCGGTAACTGCTTTTGCCCGGCTTGCCTTGGTACGGTCGCGCCCGCCTTCTTCAAAGGACTGGAGTTCGCCTTTCAGGATTCCAACATGCCCGAAGAAGCCCGAATCGACTTCGATCGGATCTCCGGTAGCCAGCATGTGAAGATGGGAACCGTCTTTGGATGTCCGAGCCGTAATATCAAAGGTATGGGCATGTCCCTCATCACCGCCGGTCTCACCAGCCATGACAGATCCGCGTGCAAAGCGGCCATCCATCTGTTGGTAGCGGGTCCAGCTCTCGGGACACTCCTTGTCGAACATGGCAATCATTCCCGAGGGCACTGGTGTCGACGGCTGACTGCATGATCCCAGCAGACAAGTGACCGTAACGATTGAAATAGAAATTATGATCTTCATTGCCGAACCGATGTTACGTTTCTATACAGATGGAGTCAAATCAATAGCGCCTTTAGTTCTTCCGGTAAAGGCGCTCGAATACACATCTCTTGTTTCGTATGTGGATGCCTGAAGATCAAAGACTCCGCATGCAGGGCCTGACGAGTATGACCCAGTCGCGCAAGGGTCTCGTCATCCAGGTTGTCGTGAATCATTGCCAGGTATGGCTGGCCCTGCTCTTGATATAGCTTATCGCCCAGAATCGGATGTCCGAGATGCTCGAGGTGAACGCGAATTTGGTGCTGTCGACCGGTTCCGGGACGGGCGGCCACTAAGGAGCAGCCCGGATGGCGGCTTAAGACCTCAAAATCAGTCATTGCCGGTCGACCATGTTCCAGATCGACCTTGACCCGACAAGAAATCGGAAAGTCAGAATCCGGTCCGAGTGGTTCGTTTATACATATTTTTTCGAAGTCGGGACTTCCTCGAACGATTGCCAGGTATTCTTTTCTTACCAGCCTTTCTTTGAACTGCTTCATTAGTCTGCTGACGGTCTGCGGTGTACGCCCAAACACCAGCACTCCGCTGGTCTCCCGATCCAGGCGATGGACCGGATTCAAAGTCGGCTGGTCGAGCTCTTCTCTCAGGCGAGTAACAATTGTGCGTGTCCTGAAACTTTTTGTCGGATGGACCGGGGCGCCAGGCCCCTTATCAACGGCGACCAGCCATTCGTCCTCGTAGAGCAGGCGATATATGACTGCCACTTCTGGTTCCGGTCGGATAATTGTCTGAACCCGGATAACTTCGCCGATTTGAAGGCGGTGTGACCATTTTATGGGAACTTGGTTTGCGTTTTGAACCTTGCCGGTCAATCTATTTCGAATCTGTGTCCGGCTCCGCCCGAATTTTCCGGCCAGGAATACATCCAACCGTATTCCATCATCGTTCGGCCCGACTCGAAGTTGTGTTATTCCCTGCTGACCGGGCTGACGTTTCACTTGCTAGCGTCCTCGTCTGATGCCTCGGGCGATTGGAATTCGGCGGCCTTCTCCGAAAGCTTTGTGGGTTACCCGAAGCACCAAGGCCGACTGGCGACGCTTGAACTCGGACATTTCCACCATGCGGAACACCTCTTGGACAACCTCGGCCGGGTAGCCCCGTTTGACAATTGAATCCATACCCAGTCCTTCGCTGATTAGCAATTCGAGGATTGGATCGAGTTGCTCATAAGGCGGCAGACTATCCTGGTCTGTCTGGTCCGGACGCAACTCGGCACTCGCAGGGCGCTCGATAGTCCGGCGCGGGATGATCTCTTCTTCGCGATTTATAAAACTAGCCAGCTCATAGACCTGGCCTTTTAGCAGGTCACCGATTGGAGCGAGTCCACCCACCATGTCCCCATATAAAGTGCAGTAACCGGTGGCCAATTCACTCTTATTCCCGGTTGCCAGCGCCAGGGCACCGGTGTGATTGGCAAATGCCATAATCAATGCGCCTCTAATACGGGCCTGCAGGTTCTCTTCGGTCAGTGTCGCCGCAATATCGCCAAATTCGAGCCTAAGCAAATCCCTGTAAGAATTCAGGACCTTGTCGATCGGCTTGGTCGTGAATCCCAACCCCAGATTTTTTGCCAAAATTTCGGCGTCTGTTCGACTATGCAAAGAAGAGTACTCTGAGGGCATTGCTAGAACCTGAACTCGATCAGATCCGGCCGCCTCAGCAGCCAGCACGGCCGTCACGGCCGAGTCAATCCCGCCACTCAACCCCAGGACAACTTTACTAAAACCGCACTTATCCAAATAGTCACGAATACCCATGACTATGGCCCGGAAAAGCTCGGCACTGCCTTCCGGAGGAGCCGGACGCATATCTCCCTGGCCCTGATCGAGATCAAACATGACCAGATCTTCGGCAAATGCTTCGGCCCTGGCCAACAAACGACCGTCAGCCTTCATCGCCAGGCTGCGTCCATCAAAAAGCAGACTATCATTGCCTCCAACCTGGTTGACCAGAACCACCGGGACACCCAAGCGGCCCGCCAGTGTGCGGATTAATTCCTCACGCACTTTTCCCTTGCCGGCACAGAAAGGAGACGCGGATAAATTAATCAGCAGGTCGATGCCTTGTTTTTTAAGCTGCTCAGACGGATCGACGCTGTAGCGCTGCCGATCCTGATCGGGCCCCTGCCAAATGTCCTCGCAAATAGTAACTCCGACTCTGCGCCCGCAAATGTCGATCGGTTCCCATTTTTTTGCCGGTTCGAAATAGCGGTCCTCGTCAAAAACATCGTAGCTAGGCAGCCTCGATTTGAAGTGAGTTGATTTGACTCGGCCATCCTTCAAGAGGGCGGCCGCATTGAATGCCAAACGCCCTTGCCCGGAAGGATTCGGAACAACACAACCCACCAGAGCCGGGGTAGCCGTCAGTTTCCGGGCCAGGTCATTCAGGGCCGAAAGACAGGTCTCAACAAACCCTTGGCGATTAATCAGATCTAAAGGAGGATAGCCGCTGACAGCCAGTTCAGGAAACACCACCAGATCGGCGCCCAACTTAGCCGCTCTCGAATGGAATCCTATTATCTTCTCACAATTGCCGGGAATATCTCCAACGGTCGGATCAATCTGTGCAAGTGCAATCTTCATAGAATGTTTCTAGTCGGAAAAGGATCAGTGCTGTAAAAGCCCATTCATAATCATTTCCATCCCGGTTGCCATTATTCGCTCGATTTCCATATCCACACCGATCGCAAAATATCCTTCCATGGCATCAATGATGCCTTTAAGCAAAGTAGCCGCAGCTTCAGGATCAACCGGTTTTATCGCACCAGCGTCGATGCCCTGTTGGATAATCCGGGAAACTACCTGGGTATATTCTTCCTGTAAGGCAGCCAACATCTCCCTGACCGATTCATCGCGCCCAGCCATTTCTCCCATGACCATGAAAAACCGCGGGTAATCCGGCCGACTGGAAAAGAAATCCAGATAGTGGCGCGCCAGGTTCCCAAACATCTCCCGGTAAGAAACCGGCTGTACCGACATTTCCCTGAGAAACTTGGCAGATTCTTCGTACTCCTGACGAACGAGCGCCTCAAAAATCTGCCGTTTTCCTTCGAAGTGGAAATAAATTCCTCCCTTGCTCAACCCCGACACTTTGGCGACATCTTCCATCCTGGTTGGGAAATAGCCTTTTTCAATAAAGCATTTTCGAGCTGCGTCTAAAATCTGGTTGCGGCGTACTTCCTCTGGTAAGTGCTTGGTCATCTGTTTCCCTTACATTCCACACCTATCCGAGTGCAAGACATTTTTTCAGCGACTGCGCAACCTCTCAAGCCATTCGACCTGCAAACTGAACTCAGGATTCGCTTGATCTGGAACATTCAGGCCGCTTATCAATTCTTCACGGCCGAGATCTGTCAGGGCTTGGGTAATCGACTCGAAGATCCAAACAGCTTCCTGTTCTTCTTTGGATTGGCGCGCATAGCGCACGACTTGGAGGCTATCGAACCATTCATTTGCGGCCCGCGTAAAATGTTCGGCATCGCAAGAGTTCTTACGCAGGCCGTCCAGAACGGACCAGCCGTTTTTACGCTCGATAAAGCGCGCCAGGCGGGGCTCGATATCCTTAGACAACCTGTCAAAGTTTTCAAAACTCTCAGAAGTAACTTGAAAAAATTTGCGCATGTCCCTAAATGCTTGTAGCGGCTCGGCGTATAAATAAATACCAACGCCCTCGTCTCGACATCTCAACATAGCTCGGCCTGTGCCAAATGGCACTCGATCAGAAACTCGCGCAGAAGGGTGAACTATGGCATCCCTCATCTCGAACACACTCTCAGGCCCGCCAACCTTGGCTACCTTCTGCAAAAAGTAAAAATCCTCCCCGGCCTTGGCTCGTGGCATTCCATCAGCCAGGGCATATCCTTCAGGTGATGTAACTATGCATGATCCGACAGTCTGGAATGCACACAGCGATCGGCTGAGAAGCAGGCCCAACTCGATATAGCGCAACCAAAGCTCATATGCCACGATGGCCCGTGCTTGAGCCTGATCCTCTGGAATCGGATGGCGATAGGAACACAGGGCTACAATCGGTCGATCGGGCGCATCAAACACGGACAGCAGGGCATCGATATATCCTGAAGCTACCGGTGAATCCGCGTCCAGACAGGCAATCGCACTTCGATTCAGCTGACCGACTTTTACCAGACGGCGTAGCGCCAAATCCATTCCAGCCCTGCGAGCCGCGCCAACTCCGGCAGTAGAAATGCCCAAGGCCTTGGCGGCCGAAGCTCTATCGAGGACCAGGATTGGCAACCGGTCCCCGTCTCGATTGCCAAGTTCTTCAATAGTTTTAAGGTTGTTCTGGACTATCTGGTCGAATGCGTCAGTCGAATTATTCACGACTACAATCACTTCGGCGCAATCGAGTCGCTTTGAGCCGTGCTTGAGTGAATCGAGCACCAGACCTATGTTTTCTCTCTCCGCCAGGGCAGGAATAACAATACACAATCTCAGGTTTTTACGCGGCTGAGGAAACTTTCGTTCTTCCTCGATGTCCTCGGCGTGTTTGTGCAAGTAACGTTCTATATTGTCAGAAGTACTCATTTCGTAATCTAGATTACTCCGTTTACTCTCTCAGGCTCAATGTAAGAATGTCAGCTCCTGCCCGGTTATTCTTGACAAGTCTACTCTTCAGCGATGAACTTTAGCCGTCAACCAGTTTATGAACAAATTTTGTGGAGATGCCATGAAGTTATTTCTCGTCAGACACGGCCAGGCTCAAAACCCGGAGATTGACCCGGCTTGTGGGCTGAGCGAGCGCGGTAAAGTGGAGGCCAGACTTGTAGGCCAACATCTTAAGGACCAAGGTTGTCAACTATTCGACATCCATTGCAGCACCAAGGCCCGGGCCCAGCAAACTGCGAAGATCATTGCTACAAAACTAGGTGGCAAGACTAGCCCGACCAGTATCTCGGGCCTGGCACCAATTGATCCGGTCGAGAAGCTGGCCAGCGAGCTTCAAGGGCGCGACCAAGATCTAATGATCGTCAGTCACCTGCCATTCCTGCCCTCGCTCGCCGCACAGTTGCTGGCCGGAGCAATATCGGCCGGTTCGATAATCTTTACTACTGCAGGTGTACTGGTGCTCAAACGCGATAAAGACGGAGTTTGGTCGGTCGAAGATCAGTTCGGCCCGGAATCTCTAGAAACCTAGAATTTCAATAATCAATACCAGGGGCTAAAATGGTCCCAGCCCGGAGGAGGCTCGGAGAAATCCTGGGGTGGTTCGTATGGCGGCTCGTAGGGTGGTTCGTATGGCGGCGGCCAGGGCGGGTGATAATAACAGAAAGCCCCGACACCGATGCTGCACAATCCGCTGCGATCGTCATAGCGCAGGGACAGGCGTGCGCCCGGCCGACTCCAGTTTTGCCTGACAAAAGTGGTTTCTGATACAGGCGATGCACGTCGCTCGCCAAATTGAGTGCCAATGTTGCGCGAACGGGGCGCCTGGCTGGCACTCAGACTATCTGAGGACTCGCTCCAGTAGCCACCAGAGCCGCTTTTTCGCTTGCCGACTACGTAAGGCGGCCGCCGCGGGGGCGGACGATAAGTTCGCTCCGGAAAAATTGCGACCCCGATAATGCCAACATTCCAGGGAGTGCCCATCCGAGACGCGTATGAGTCTGGCACACTCGTGAATCGGAAGGCCGCTACCTCGTTCATACTGATCCTGAAGCCGTCGACATCGATGTACGAATAGGCAGGAATGATGTAGCCGCGTTTGCTGAGCTTGGACGTCTTGCCATCGATCACGTCTCGACCATCAACCGAGATAATCGCTTCTACTCGGCGCCAGGAACGGTTGTGTACCCGGATAACATAGCGCTCACCTCTGCGACCTTCTACATAGGTATTTCCGCGGTGGTGATAAGAGGTACGCACATATCCATCAACCAGAACCTGGACTTCGTAGTTTGAGGCTCTCGGACGACCTGACCACCAGATTCGGCCTCCAGCCGTATTCGGGATCAAGAAAAACATGGCGCAAGCACATGAAAAATAAACAAACTTTGCCGCATTCATGGGAAACCTCCCTTGTGTATAAGCATTATACGAAATATATCGACGTATTATTATATTAAAAGGTTTACCAAGTTTGCACACAATTTCTGCTTTCCAATTGAGTTATTGTTTGCCGAACTGAGTGTGGTAGGATGTAGGCTAAATTGGGCGGTGGAGAAATCATGGACAGTGAGAACTTCCGAAATGAGGTAATGAAGCTGACAGAAATTGGTATCGCTCTGACCAGTATGCAGAACCTGGACGAACTACTAGAGATGATCGTTCGCGAAGCCAGGGCTTTCACCAGGGCCGATGCCGGCAGTTTGTATCTCAGAGAAGGCGATCAACTACGATTTGCGGTTTCGCAAAACGACACACTGCGTCAACAATTGGGGCCGGAAGGTGAACGGGCCCTGTTTTCTCCCTTTAGCGTGCCAATCAGCAAACAGAGCATCGCCGGGTATGTTGCTGCGACTAAAAATAATCTGAATATTGACGACGTCTACAAGATCTCAACTGAGTCGCCTTTCTCCTTTAATTCAGATTTCGACGATCGAAACAACTACCGCACCCGTTCGATGCTAACCGTCCCAATGCTCGATCGTAATGACGATGTTCGCGGCGTGCTACAGTTAATCAACGCCCAACACGAAAACCAGGCGGTAGCCTTCGATCGAAACCAGGAAGATCTCGTCCGCTCATTGGCTTCTCAAGCCGCGGTGGCAGTAAACAATGCGCGCCTGACTGCTGAACTCAAAGAGATACATCTGGACACAATTTATCGATTGTCAGTGGCAGCTGAATTCAAAGACAAAGATACGGCCTCACACATCCGCCGCATGAGCCATTATTCAGCCGCCCTGGCACGCGCTCTTGGCTGGAGCAACTCAGCGGTCGAACAAATACTGTATGCCGCCCCAATGCATGACGTTGGTAAAATCGGAATTCCCGATGCCATCTTACTTAAACCCGGCAAGTTGACCGACGATGAATTCAAGGTCATGGAAGGCCACACTAAAATCGGCGCCAAAATTCTGAGCGGCTCGGATTCAGATATAATACAGATGAGTGAGACTGTGGCCATCACCCATCACGAGAAATGGAACGGCAAGGGCTATCCCAAAGGACTCAAAGAGACCGAGATTCCCCAGTCCGGTCGCATTGTCGCGGTGGCCGACGTCTTCGATGCGCTCAGTTCGAGACGAGTTTACAAAGGAGCCATGAGCCTCGAAGAAACCTTTGGGATAATCAAAAAAGACGCCGGCACTCACTTTGACCCAGAGTGCGTCGAAGCCTTCGAGACAATCCTCGACGAAGCTCGTGACATTCACGAACGCTATCAGGATTAATCAACCCAAAATGGCAGGAATCGGAGTCATTCTCAATCGTAAGGCTGGCCGACCTCATCGCACGGGATCCAGGTTCACCCAAAATCTGCGTGATCTGCTGCGAGACCCTGACAACCTGCGTGAGACCAACTCTCTGGATGAAATCGACGACGTTATCAAGACATTTCTCGAACGCAATATCGACATTCTCGGCATTTGCGGAGGAGACGGCACTAATCACTATACCCTGTCGTCTCTGGTTCGTGTTTACGCGGGTCAGCCGCTACCGACAGTGGCTTTCTTGTCCGGGGGCACCCACAACGCCCACGCCGCTTCGGCTGGAATTAAGGGCGACCCGGAGTCACTTCTGGGCAAGATCGTTCAGAATCACAATAACGGAGATGGGCCCGAGACCTTTTTGCGCAAGATGCTGCAAGTCGATGATGGACATGCAGTCCGCTATGGGTTTTCGATGGCTACCGGGTTTATGTACCGCTTTTATCGCGAGCTGTATATTCGCAAAAACGACTCGCCGCTGAGTGTGGCCGCTCTTTTTAGCCGCTGGCTGGGCTCTTTTGCAGTCCGCGGCAAACTGATCAGACACATGTTCCAACTCGAACCGGGCAAAATTACGATCTCTAACAAACAGCTGCCCTGGACCGAAAACAACGGCATCTCGTGCTCAACCATGGAAAAACTCGGCATGGGCTTTACGCCATATCCACGTGCCAATGAGACAATTGACAAATTTCATACAGCCGCAATGCGAATTAAAACTTGGGCTTTCATCAAACTCATGTGGGATTATAAGCATGGACACGTACCCCAGCATCCTGACCAGGTCAATACCATTTCCGACGAGATCCTGCTCGAGTCGCACAGCCCGGTTTCCTACGTAATGGATGGTGAAATCTACGATGGATCCTCACGACTGCTAGTGCGTACCGGGCCTCAGTTTCGGCTAATCAAGCCCTAAGGCTGATCAGCGAATCCCGGGGCCCATTTTAGGCGGGTCTGTATCAGTGAAGGGCCCCAGCGGGCCGGCCAGGCTTTTTCTAAGATACAGAGGAAGATTCACAATATGCGCCTGAGTTTGCCCATCGTAGTATGAAAGCTTACCGGAAATCCTCTCAGCCATAGCCTGGTCGATTTCCGAAATAGTATGAATTTTTGCGTCGCCGCAACAGGCTAATACAAACCCCCAATTATCGGCAAAGCTGGGAACATAGGACACCAGGGGGTAAGTCCTTACGAAGGCGCTCTGGATCGATTTGAATATCCTGGTGAACATCATGTGACCGTGCGGGTCAGCCGGTCCGGCCTGGACTAACATACTGCCAGCCTGTGTCAGCGTTCGGCCTACCATCGAATAGAACTCACTGGTGAACAACATACAGGCCGGGCCGCCCTCTAGTGGTTCGGTAATATCAATAATTACGACATCGAGCGACTCAGGGGCCTGTTGTTCGATCCACTTGCGAGCATCATCGAATACTAATTTAGTGCGCGGATCATCAAAAGCACCCTGGCTGAACCCGGGCAGATATTCGCGACAAAACTCGACAACTTCACGATCGATGTCAATCATTGTAACGGATTCAACAGACTTGTGCTTGAGCACTTCTCTGATTGTGGCGCCCTCACCACCCCCTAGAACGGCTACCCGGACTGGATTGGGGGTTGCCAGCATGGCCGGATGGACCAGGCATTCGTGGTAAATGAATTCATCTTTGGCGGCCGCCTGAATGCTGTCATCCAGAATCAGGGCCCGTCCATAGGCCTCGGTTTCTACCAGTTGAACTTCTTGAAACTTGGTTGTGGCTGAATGTAAGCGCTTGATCACCCGCAAGATAATCGTTTCACCTTTTTTCGACTGGTCTACCAGCCAGTCGCCGTCAAACGAAATACTCAAGCCCAGCCTCGATCAACTGGCGGCCGCCAGGTCGGCTGTCGTTCGCCGGGCCTGTCTCCAGCCTGTCCCGGAATCCCGCGAGCTATCTCGCGAATCTCATGCAGGCTGGGAGCAAAAGCCTTGACCAGGCTGACGGCGGCTTCGTTGGGCATGGCTCGATCTCCGCAAGTAAATACGTCTACGGCCGCATAACCAAACTCGGGCCAGGTGTGAATCGAGATATGACTTTCAGCTATCACCACGACTCCGCTGACTCCCTGGGGTGAAAATTTGTGAAAAGAGCTCCCCAGAACTGTGGCTCTAGCCTCAGTTGCTGCCTGCAATAATGCTTTCTGGATGTTCTCGGTGCTGTTGAGAAACTCAGAACTACAACCTGACATTTCCAACAAAAGATGGGTTCCTAACTGCCGCAATCGCTCACCCTCCTTTCATCGCCAGTCGGCGATATTCTGCTCGACATAAAGCAAGATAAAAGAGTCCGCGCACTTCGCTAGGCATGCTTTGTTGGATGAAACGAGGGAGGGAAACTTGCTTGCCGATCAACTACCCGGCAACTCAGCCAACAATGCACATTGCGCCGCACACAGGTTATGTTGACTATCGTCCATGAAGATCTGCTCTCCACGACAATTAATAATGCCGTGCATCATACATAAAAGCCCTAGATATGCAAGACAAATTGAAAAGTTCGCAGGTCAGGCGGAAGAATTTGCTGTTTTTACTGCCTTGATCCGGTTGACGGCCCGTGCCAGGCGAGCCTCAAGGTGTTGAATTTCCTGAGGGTCCAGTTCGCCTTTCTTTTCGAGGGCTTTGAGCACTTCTTTGCGCGAAATTTCGGACCGCTCGAGATCGATCTCTTCGGAACTTTCAAGCGTATCGGCCAAAACAGTTACACCTTCGGGGTAAACCTCGGCAAATCCACCACTTATTGCAAGGCGCCGGGTCTGACCGGCCTGTACGTAGCGCAGGATACCGGGCACCAGGCTGGTGATGAACTTGGTGTGGCCACCCAGGACTCCAAATTCGCCCTTTTCTCCGGGTACTATGACAGCCTCAACATCGTCTTCGAAGATCGAGCTATCGGGAGTCAGCAATCTGAGCAGAAAAGATTTTGACACGACGAACTCCCTTTAGGCAGCCATCTCGCTGGCTTTTTTCTTAACTTCGTCGATCGTACCAACCATGTAAAAAGCTTGTTCGGGCAGATGGTCCAGATCGCCGGAAAGGATTTCCCGGAACCCGGCGATCGTATCTTTCAGTTCGACGTAGACACCCGGTGTTCCGGTAAATGTCTCGGCCACGTTGAACGGCTGGGACAAAAAGCGCTGAATTTTTCGGGCCCGACCGACCGACAACTTGTCTTCATCGCTCAACTCTTCCATGCCCAGGATGGCGATGATATCTTGCAGGTCTTTATACCGCTGTAAGACCTGCTGAACTTCGCGGGCCGTGTTGTAATGCTCTTGACCTACAACGGCCGGATCGAGAATTCGCGAAGTCGAATCGAGCGGATCGACCGCCGGATAGATTCCCAACTCTGCAATCTGACGACTGAGGACTGTCATGGCATCGAGGTGAGCAAAGGTTGTAGCCGGAGCCGGGTCGGTCAAGTCATCAGCCGGAACGTAAATGGCCTGGACCGAGGTAATCGAGCCCTTGTTGGTCGATGTAATTCGCTCCTGCAACTCACCCAGGTCGGTAGACAGGGTCGGCTGGTAACCGACTGCGGAAGGTATCCGGCCCAACAAGGCCGACACTTCGGAGCCGGCCTGGGTGAAACGGAAAATGTTGTCGATGAACAAGAGCACGTCCTGGCCGGCCTCATCGCGAAAATATTCCGCGGCGGTCAAGGCCGACAACCCCACTCGGGCTCGGGCTCCGGGCGGTTCGTTCATCTGACCATATACCAAGGCGGTACTATCGATAACTCCGGACTCTTTCATTTCCAGCCAGAGGTCGTTGCCCTCGCGGGTTCTCTCGCCAACGCCGCCAAAGACCGAATAGCCGCCGTGTTTAGTAGCCACGTTATGAATCATCTCCATGATGATAACTGTCTTGCCGACCCCGGCCCCGCCGAACAGGCCGATTTTTCCACCTTTCATGTAAGGCTCAAGCAAGTCGATAACCTTGACCCCGGTTTCGAAAGCTTCAACGGACACATCCTGATCCAGAAAGGCGGGTGGCGGTCTGTGAATCGGGTAAAATTTCGTGGCCCCGACCGGGCCGCCCTCATCGACCGGTTGGCCAATGACGTTCAGGATTCGACCGAGAGTCTCTTTGCCGACCGGCATGACAATCTGACCTCCGGTATTGAGCACCGGCATGCCGCGCACCAGGCCGTCGGTCGAGTCCATGGCTATACAGCGGGCCACGTTCTCGCCCAAATGCTGAGCAACCTCGAGCACCAGGTTGTTTTCTTCGTCGCTGATAGCCTTGTTACTCAGCTTGAGCGCCGTATATATCTCCGGCACCTGGCCCGGCGGAAAGGCCACGTCGACAACCGGGCCAATAACTTGAAGGACTTTTCCGTTTGCATTGTTTTCGCTAGCAACCATTGACGGCTCCTGTTGGTTCTAAATTATGAGGGGCTCCTGCCCGTAACCAATTATCCTTTTAGCGCTTCGGCTCCGCTGACGATTTCCATCAACTCGGTGGTGATCGCAGTCTGGCGGGCCTTATTGTAAATCATGGTCAGGTTCTGAATCATCTCACCCGCATTTTCGGTAGCATTTTCCATAGCCGTCATCCGGGCGCCGTGTTCGCTGGCAACCGATTCGAGAATGAACATGAAAATCTGGTTGGCCAGATAGCGAAGCACGAGTCGATCGAGCAGTTTGTCTATCTCGGGCTCGTATAGATAATCGATAAAATCCCGATGTTCGGCTTCTTGCTCGGGTGGCTCCAGAGGCAACAACGTTTTGTAGAGCACCTGTTGCTGCACGGCCGAGCGAAACTCGTTGAACACCAGGGTTACCCGATCAACTTCGCCTTTTACAAAACGGTCCGCCAGGTCTTCGGCCAGCGCGAGCGCCCGGCGATAAGTCGGCTTCTTCAGCAAGTCTTCAATATTTTGGCGGATCGAGACTTTCTGCTTGGAGAAATAGCGGAACCCTTTATCCCCGATAGTCGACAGGAAGATATCGTCGCGCCGCTCGTGATGATCGAGCAAATGGTGTTCGACCTTGCGCAGTACGTTTGAGTTGAACGAACCGCACAGTCCGCGATCCGAAGTCAGCACTATCAAGTCCTCGGTCTTGGCCGGTTGACGGATCTTCATCAATGGATGTTGATGAACTTCCTCGTGCCTGGCCAAGCGACATAAAGTGGCGTGCATCTCACGCGCAAAAGGCCTGGCTCGCAAGACCGATTCCTGGGCCTTTCTGAACTTGGCCGCCGCCACCATTTTCATGGCTTTGGTGATCTGCTCGGTGTTCTTGACCCCCTGGATGCGTTTTCGTATGTGCTGAAGATTCGGCATGGCTTAGCGCTTTCAGGCTCCCGTGTCCACCAGGTTGGCAAATTCTTTTCTGAATTTCTCGAGCAGATCATCAATCTTGGCTTGCAAATCATCATCGAGTTTCGCCTTGTCGATGATTGCCTTCAAGACATCGGCATGCGACTGCCGGGCGAACTTGATCAATTCCTCGACATAGCGGCTAATTGCGCTAACCGGGTAGTTACGAACCCAGTTGGTTCCCTGGCTGTCGGTGGCTGTTCCGGCGTACAAAATCAATATCTGCTCTTCGACAGGATAGGGAGAGTACTGGCCTTGCTTGAGAATCTCCATCAGACGCTCCCCGCGGGCCAGTTGATCTTGAGTGGCTTTATCCAGTTCGGACCCGAACTGGGCAAAGGCTTTCAGTTCGCGATATTGAGCCAGTTCCAGGCGCAGCATACCGGCGATAGACTTCATCGCTTTCACCTGGGCAGCCCCGCCCACGCGCGAAACGCTCAAACCGGTGTGCACCGCCGGCCGCTGACCGGCAAAAAACAAGTCGGTCTCCAAGAAGATCTGCCCGTCGGTAATCGAAATGACGTTGGTTGGAATGTAGGCCGAAACGTCACCGGCCTGGGTTTCGATAATCGGCAGCGCAGTCAGCGAACCGCCGCCTTCCTTGTCCGACATTTTGGCGGCCCGTTCCAGCAAGCGGCTGTGCAGGTAAAAAACATCGCCGGGGAAAGCTTCACGTCCCGGCGGGCGCCTGAGCAGCAGGGCCAACTGGCGGTAAGAAACTGCTTGTTTGGACAGATCGTCGTAGATGATAACGGCGTGCATGCCGTTGTCGCGGAAGTATTCACCCATGGTACAACCGGCATAGGGGGCAATGAACTGTAAAGGCGCCGGGTCGGATGCGTTGGCGGCGATCACCGTGGTGTAGTCCATGGCGCCTTCTTTTTGGCGTTTGTCGACCACCCGCGCAACCGTTGATTGCTTCTGGCCAATCGCAACATAGATGCAGTAGACGTCGGTATTCTTCTGGTTGATAATCGTGTCGATCCCGATCGCCGTCTTGCCGGTTCCGCGGTCACCGATGATCAGCTCGCGCTGGCCGCGCCCAATCGGAATCATGGCATCAATAGCCAGGATACCGGTCTGCAGCGGCTCTCTGACCGGCTGACGCTTGACGATCCCGGGGGCCTTGAGTTCGATCACTCGAGTCTCATCGGTTTCAATCGGACCCTTACCGTCAATCGGCTGGCCCAGCGCATCGAGCACCCGACCGGAAACTGCCTTCCCAACCGGTACCGAAGCGATCTTGCCGGTCCGTTTGACCGTATCGCCTTCTCGAATTCTCTCGTACCCGCCCATGATGGCGATACCGACATTGTCCTCTTCGAGATTGAGCACCAGGCCCTGGACGCCGTGCGGCAGATCAACCAGCTCACCGGCCATGACATTTTCCAGCCCATGAATGCGAGCAATACCATCACCCGTGCTGAGAATGGTGCCGGTTTCGGCAACCTCGACGCGAGTATCGTAGTCAGCGATTTCCTGCTTGATAATCCGGCTTATTTCTTCTGCTTTGATTTCCATGATTCCCTCACCAGCGCTTGTTCATGCTCAGTGTTTTGTCAGGACATCTTTCAGATTGTTCAATTGGGTTCGCAGGCTGCCGTCAACCACTAAGTCACCGATTCTGACCTGCACACCAGCCAGTACTCGCGGTTCAACCTGAGTTTCCACGATAACTTCTTTTTTGAGCCCGTCCGCCAAGGCCTTTTTCAAATTGGCGACGACCGTTTCATCCAACTGCTGGGCGCTGGTTACCTGGACCCGAACCCGGCCCTGGGCCCGATCGAGTTTGTCGAGAAACGATTCGACAATGGCACCCAAAAAGACCATCCGGCGATGTTCGACTAGATACCACAAGAACCGATCTAGTGGTTTACCCCAACCAAGACGGCTAATTATCTGGTCAAACACCCTCTTCCGCTCATCCATTCGGAAGGCCGGGCTAACAAGAACTTCTTTCAGGATTGGGTTGGCCTCGAGTAACTCGTTGAACTGAGCCAGCCGATCGGCAATCGAGGCAGAATCGGTTTCAGCTAGTTCCATCAAAGCCTGAGCATAACGACGGGCGAGACTCCTGTTGATCACGGCTCTTATCCTGGCGGCTTTTGTAAGTTAACTGCAATAAATTCCGATTCAAAATTCCAAATGCGGGCGAAGTAAAACATACCCAAAAACGCCGGTCAAGCAATATCGATAGTTTGATATTTTCCGTGTAGTTACAGACAGATAGAACATGCCGGCCCGGAATCTGCCTGAGTGTGTCAAAGCTTGTATTTTGCCAGATCGATCCCCTGAATAATGGCGTCTTCCATGGCGCTATATTCCCAACGTCCATAACGACCGATCGAGTAAATTTCATGTGTTTCGAGATAGTCGAGCAGGCCCGAGACGGACCGCTTTCGGTTGCGATCGTAAATGGCATAGGCGTACTTCAAATCATGTACTTTCTCTACCAGTATGTCCTTTTTTGAGTTCAAGACACCGATCGCTATCAGATCGCGTATTATCCTGCGCCTGGCAGTTTCTTTGTCCAGGCGCTGCGTGCGGCTGTAGGCCGTCTCGGTGTAGAGGCTTCCAGCACCCCTGGGAGCCATCGTCTTTGAGAAGTTGCTGGCGTAACCAAACCGGTATGGCAACCATCGATTTTCGGGAACATAGACCCAGTGCCGGTCACATCCGCGATCTTTGAACCCGATATTCAGATTGTAGACCGACGACCAGCGCAGTTTCGTAGCCATCTTGCTGATACGATCCGGTTTGGAGGCAATCATTTTTATAAGCGCAGGCAGTGCAACACATGAAACCAGCCGTCCAAATCCCACACGATCTCCGGTTGTTAGAGTCAACTGCCTGGTTTTCAGATCTATTTTAGCAACCCCAACCTGACAGACTATCCTCTTGACCGGCCTGGTCATAGCCTTGACCAGGGTTTCAATCCCTCCCTTGACCGGGTAAAAAAACTTGGCGTTGTAGCCGGCATCGTCATGCCAATCAGAGACTGCTCCGCGAATAACTTCCTTTAAATCCGGTTTCGGTACGAAACGTCCCAGCCATTCTGTCGTCAGGGTCCTGGGAGAAACGGTCCAGAGTTTCTGGTTGTAGGGAAACATGAAATGACGTGCTACTCCGCGCCCGAATCTTGTCATCACCCATTGGGCAAAATTTTTCGGTTGGTAGCGATTAGTTTTTTTGTGCGCCGCGAACATGCCCAGCAGACACTCGCTCACAACCTCGGGAGGTAATCCGAAAAAATGCGATTGAAACGGATAGCGCGTATATACGCCATGCGAGTAAATCCACGAATTGCGGGCAAGCTCGTCGATATTATCGCCTAACAGCCTTTTTACCAGGCGTCTGACTCTCGGATCGCGCAGGTGCAGCAGGTGACCTGTTCGGTCAAAAGTAAATCCGGCCAACTGATCGCTTTTACACAAGCCACCCACTCGATCGGCACGCTCAAACAAGATCGCGTCGCCACGAAAGCCGCTTGCGGCCGACAGGCAGCTGATACCTCCGCCGATGAAAACTGTTTCATAAAATTGGGGCAATTGTTTATCTCAATGTTTGGAAATAATCTCAGCCTTAATGAAACGAATCAAAGCTTCGCGTTGAGATTCGTCGATCCCGGAAAACCGAAGCGCTATTTCGTATTTTCGGCCCGGCACCACCTGGTCGCAGCGGACCACCTCGGCCAATACAATCAACGGTCGGTTGGCGGCCGTGCCGAAATACTTGAGAAAGCCAAGGGTGTAGCGCTGCCACCCGGTAAAGTTCATTTCAATTTTCAAGATCGTGTCTGCAGCGAAATGTTGCTTGGCTTCAATTTGCAACCCGCCCCCGGAGATATCCACAATGCGGGCTTTTTGGTATCTGCCCCTTTCAGGGTAGCTGAACTCCTTGATCTTGATATCGTCGCGACGTTCGAGACGTTCGAAGTGGCGCCGTTCTTTTTCGTCTTGGTCCGTCATGTCAGGTAACCTGACTTTCTGTCTACACCAGGCTTTTGGTGCATTCAAGATCGGTGTGGATCTATTGATCCGTCCTTATTTTATCTTCTTTCCAATCTCATCGAGTACATCGTCAGAAGTCATTCCGGCGGCTTCTCCTTCGAAATTCAAGACTGTCCGGTGGCGCAAGCCCAGATGGACTACCCCGTCGACATCCTGGCGCGAGACCGCAAAGCGACCATCGAGCAAGGCCTTGATCTTACCGCCCAGGATTAAGGCCTGTGCACCCCGAGGGCTAGAACCATAACGCAAGTACTGTTTTGTAATCTCAGGCGCGCCTTCCAGCTCAGGATGGGTCGCCAGAACCAGGTTGATGGCGTGGCTGCGGACATGATCTGCGACAGGAACTTCACGCACGATCTGACGCATTTTTTGTATGCTCGAGCCCGTCATGACAGGCTTTGCTTGGGGAACCTTAGTCGTCGTGGTGCGTTCGAGAATCTCGGCAATTTCTTCTTTACCGGGAAAGGGAAAATGAATCTTGAAGAAGAAACGATCCATTTGGGCCTCGGGCAACGGGTAGGTGCCCTCCATTTCCAGCGGATTCTGAGTGGCCAGGACAATGAAGGGAGGTTCTAGATGGTAAGTACTCGTAGCCACTGTTACGCTTTGCTCTTGCATAGCTTCCAAAAGTGCTGATTGTGTCTTGGGAGTGGCCCGGTTGATTTCATCGGCCAGGACAACATTGGCGAAGATCGGTCCGCGCTGGAATTTGAGGCTGCGGGATCCGCCATGCTCGTCCTCCATAATTATTGTGGTTCCGGTAACATCGGCCGGCATTAAGTCCGGAGTGAACTGAATGCGCGAAAATTTCAAATCCAGAGAATCCGCCAGGGTATTCACCAACAAAGTCTTACCTACACCCGGAACACCTTCGAGAAGCGCATGGCCTTCACACATCAGGCAAGTCAAGACCGATTCGATGATCGGCCGATAGCCGACTATGACCTTTGAAATCTCATCGACCAGTTTGTAAAAATCATCGCGAAATTTCTGGGCGACTTGCTTGGCTTGGTTTGCATCTGCAGGCATGCCTTACTCCCTTATGCTTTGTGCCGTCGAGCAATCAGATATAGCTCCCGCGAGCCTTTTCTGGTTGACTTTAGCTTCAGTCGCTTGACTTCTTCAAAGGAATCTTTGAGCCGCATAATAAGTTCATTCAAATCCGGGCCATCGAAGGCCTTGGCCACCATTCCTCCGGACGGTTTCAGTATCTGGCTTGCCAGGTCAATCACAATCTCGACTAACTCCAGACTGCGCGCATGATCGGCAAACCCAACCCCGGAAGTGTCCGGCGCCATATCACTTAGCAGTAAGTCGGCCGGTCGGGTCAGGCTGGCTTGCAGTTCGGCGATCGTTGCCGCATCAGATACGTCGCCCTGCAATATTTTCACTTGTTGAAAGTCCAGGGCCGGCACCGCAAGCCGATCGACTCCAACCAGGCAGCCCGAACTACCAACGTACTTGGCGGCGACCTGAAGCCAGCCTCCCGGGGCACATCCCAGATCGACAACTTGCATACCTTTTTTAATCAGCTTGAAGCGTTTTTGCAACTCAATCAGCTTATAGGCCGCCCGCGACCGATAGCCGGCAAGCTTTGCCTTGTGGTAATAGCTGTCCTTGCGCTGATAGGTCACCATCTAGTCAACTAACCAGGAAGAAGAGAAAGACGATCCCCCCTCCCAGCAAGATCCCGACCAGAACCAACAAGATGCTCCGCAACAACTTTTGACCGGCAAATTCAGCCTGGTCATGGGCAAGAAAGTTGGTTGCCACTCGGTCAGACTGCAGCCGCAAGGTATCTTCTGGACCCGGAGTGTATTTGAATTTATTTGTTTTTTCGTCCTTGGAGGTTTCCAGTTGGTCGAGGTCGACAAAATCGTAAATCTCATTGACGAAAAACTTTATCGCGCTTTGTGTATCCGCCAGAATCGATACGAACTCGACTCCCATACCACGGTCATCCACTCCAACACCATCAACTACCCTGACTACCTTGCCAAACAGCAAGACCGCAACACCGCCAAGATCCTGGGGCAACTGTACCTTGATTCTCAGTTCGGTTCCAACCGGGGGGGGCGAGAAATTCTTTATAAAGATCCCCTGGCTGGAAACATTCGAACTCAAGTTTATGAATTCGCTTCCATCAATCTGGTAATGCACTATTGCTTCAAGAACGATTCTCGACGATCTTCGCCTTTGCGGATTTAATGCTGAACCATCTGCAGCACTATCATTCGCTAGGCTCATGCTATTTCTCGTCTTTCTTCAGAATATGATACTCGAACGAAGAAGTTCCCTGTGCGGGTGAATCTTCGGTTTTTTGGAGATTTTCTTTGTTCAATTTGTCCTGATCGTAGATCTCGCGCACGAAATATTCGATCATCGGTACCGAATTAGAGATTACCGAGGTAAATTCAATTCCCATTCCTCTTTTGTGAGGATCGGGATCGCTGTTGACATGCGCTACTCGACCGATGATTCTCAACGGTAGATTGCCCCATTCGTCAGTCAGCTTGACGGTCAGAGATACTACCGTTCCAATCGGCGGCGGGGAAAAATTCTTGATGAAAATACCCCGGTCGGAAATATTGGTCGACAAATCTGCATAATCGCGGCCTTCGATATTGTAGCGACATACTCTAAACATTTTCAGTCGCTCGGATTTTCGCTTGTTGCGGTCGGACATAGACTCAAGCTCCTTTAGGCATAAGAGTTTTAGTATTTTACTCAAGCCAAGCAGCAGCGTCAACGACGACAATCTCGATCCACTCAGGATAGGTACGCCAGTTGGCCCTATTCTACCTAAATGTAGGTAAATGTAGGCCTATCCCAGCTGGAACCTTGCTTCTCGCCTGACATCCCGGCTAATATGGTAGGCATAAATAGATGAACTATGGGCTATGATTATTTGATGAAGGATGATGGGGATCTCCCTTAAAAATGAAGAGGTGAATCATGAGACGCAGCTTATATTTGGCTTTCGTCGTGGTATCGGTAATGTCTTCACTGGTACTCAATTGCGGGCGGACACTTCCTGAGATTTGTGAGACCGATGCCGATTGTCAAGCGGGCTATGCCTGCATCGACATTGGCGATGGACACCTGCGCTGCATGGTGCAAGGCTGCATGAGCGATCATGATTGTCCGGCAGATGAAATTTGCGAAAACGGCCAGTGCGTCCCTCCCGGCCCGCCCTGTTCGACTGACGCCGATTGCCCGCGCGGTTACGTGTGTATCGACGGCCACTGTCAATCGGGCCCCTGCACGAATGACAGCGAGTGTCCTTTGGGCTATGCCTGCCAAGACGGCGAATGCGTCTTGATCCCCGATCGGTGCGAAAGTGACAGCGATTGTCCGGGCGACTTGATTTGTGAAGACGGCTTGTGTGTGCCGCCCTACTGTAGTTCAGACAACGACTGCCCCGACGGCTACAGATGTATCGCCGGCCAGTGTGAGCTGGTTCCGGAGTGCATTAGCGACAACGACTGTCCCGACGGCTATCGCTGCATCGACAATCGCTGCATCTGGTCTCCCGAGTGCGTAAGCTCACAAGATTGTGATCCGGGCGAAATTTGTGTCGCTGGTCATTGTATCCCCGACGGGCCCGACTGCCAGATTGATTGTGATTGCGGTCAGGGCAGCTGCTGCCTGGAGGGTTACTGCCTGGGATCTCCCGACGGCAAGGCATGCTATTGCTGTGATCAGCCTGATTGCCCGCCCTTCGAACCCTGCACTGACTGGATGGGCTCGCCCGGTTTCTGCCCGGAGTGCTATCGCGATTCCGATTGTCCTTACAACTTTATTTGCATCGACTCGTTCTGCTATTTCATCGGCGAATGTCAAACCGATCGTGATTGTCCGGACCAATATCGCTGCGACGATGGTTTTTGCGTTTTCATCGGCGAGTGTCGCAACGATCGAGATTGCCCCAACGGTTACCGCTGCATAAACGGCAGATGTGAATACTCGCCTGAATGCTGGACGGATAATGACTGTCAACTGGGTTACCGCTGCATAAACGGCAGTTGTGTCTATTCGCCGGAATGCTTCAGTGACGATGATTGCCCGAACGGCTACATTTGTGATGATGGAACCTGTATCTACTTCGGAGAATGTTGGGGTGATTGGGATTGTCCCCAAGGATACCGCTGCATCGATGGCTGGTGCATATATTCTCCCGAATGCTGGACCGACGCAGACTGTCCGGATCAATTCAGTTGTATCGACGGTCAGTGTGTCTACGCACCCGAGTGTGTAAACCATTCCGATTGTCCCGGTCCGGACTACCGCTGTGAAAACGGATACTGCATCTACCACGACCCGTGCGAGAACGTGACCTGTCAGCCCGGCTATCACTGCGAAGGTGGCCAGTGCGTACATGACACCTGCCTGAACGATAACGACTGCCCTCCGGGACAATACTGTGTCGGCAATATCTGCCAGGGCCAGCAATGCAACAGTGACAACGACTGTCCGCCGGGCCAGTGGTGCATCATGGGTTACTGCATCCAGATGTGCCTCAGCGATGCCGATTGTCCCGATGGTTATATTTGTGAAAACAACACTTGTGTTTACGATCCCTGCCTGGACGTTGAATGCCCGCCAGGTTTTGTCTGTGAAGACGGACAGTGCATCGAAGAGCCCGAGTGTGAATTCGACTGGGATTGTCCCGAGGGACATCGTTGTATCGACGGCCAGTGCGTCTATACCCCCGAGTGTTGGGAGGACTGGGATTGCCTGCCGGGCTACCTGTGTATCAACGGCCAATGCATCTATAGTCCCGAGTGCGTAAGCGATCAGGATTGCCCGCCGGGCTACCGCTGTATCGACGGGTCATGCCAATACACTCCAGAATGCTATAACGACGGCGACTGTCCCGACGGATACATCTGTGTCAACGGTCAATGTATGTATAGTCCCGAATGCTTCAGCGATGCAGATTGTCCGGATGGATACACATGCGAAAACGGTACCTGTGTCTACTCGCCCGAGTGCCTAAACGACGGTGATTGCCCCGAGCAACACAGCTGTATCGATGGTCAATGCGTCTACACTCCCGAATGTTTCAACGACGGCGACTGCCCCGGACCGGATTACCGCTGCGAAAATGGTCTATGCATCTACCATGACCCGTGTGAAAACGTGACTTGCGATCCCGGCTATCATTGTGAAGGTGGCCAGTGCGTACATGACACCTGCCAATCCGATGCCGACTGCCCGCCCGGCCAGTTCTGTGTCGGCAATGTCTGCCAGGGCCAGCAATGCTTCGACAACGATGATTGTCCGGCGGGGCAATGGTGCATCATGGGCTACTGTATCCAGATGTGCATGAGCGATGGCGACTGTCCCGATGGATATATTTGTGAAAACAATCAATGCGTCTACGATCCCTGCGCCGATGTGTCCTGTCCGCCGGGGTTCGTTTGTGAAGACGGACAGTGCATAATCGAGCCGGAATGCCAATACGATTGGGACTGCCAGCCGGGCTACAGCTGCATCGACGGCCAGTGCGTCTACACTCCCGAATGCGTAAGCGACATCGATTGTCCACCGGGCTATAGCTGCATCCAGGGCTTTTGCGTCTACACCCCGGAGTGCATAAACGACAGCGACTGTCCGCCGAACCATAGCTGCATCAACGGTGAATGTATCTACACCCCGGAGTGCCTGGGCGATTGGGATTGCCCGCCGCAACACAGCTGTATCGACGGCACCTGCATCTACACTCCTGAATGTTTCACCGATCTTGACTGTCCGGCCGGCCACCATTGCATCGATGGGCGCTGCATCTTCGAGCCCGAGTGTCAAAATGATTTTGACTGCCCTCCTGGGTTCCGCTGTATCGACTTCATTTGCATCGAACCGGAGTGCTTCAACGACTGGGATTGCCCGGCCGGATACCAGTGCATCAACGGCAACTGCATCGAGCCCGAGTGCTGGACCGATCAGGATTGTCAGCCGGGTTACCTGTGTATCGACGGGGTCTGCACCGAGCCGGAGTGTTTCAACGATTGGGATTGCCCCGAGGGTTATCGCTGTATCGACGGCAACTGCATGTTCGAACCCGAGTGCTACAACGACGGCGACTGCCCGCCGATGCACAGCTGTATCGACGGAACCTGTGTCTACCAGCCCGAGTGCATCAACGATTGGGATTGTCCGTCCGGATTTCGCTGTATTGACGGCCAGTGTATCTTCGAACCCGAATGCTTCGGCGATTGGGATTGTCCCGATGGCTTCCAGTGCGTCGATGGTATTTGCATCCCGGGCACGGCCTGCCTGCCGGATGACTATGAACGCGACAACGACTGGACGCGCGCCAGTCCGTTGGCACCCGCTGCTCAGCAAACTCACTCGATCTGCCCGGCCGGTGACGAAGACTGGTGGGTTTTCGATCTCGAGGCTGCTACGGGCATTACCCTGCAGACCCTGGGTTCGGCGGGCGATACGGTCTTGTACCTCTACGACGAGAACCTGCAGCAGATTGCCTACGACGACGACGGCGGACCGGGGTTGTTTTCCCTGCTCGAGCTACCTTCGCTCTGGCCCGGCCGCTTCTACGTCAAGGTGACCGAATGGAGCCCTTCGGCTGAACTCGACAACTACATAATCCTGCTGTCTACCTCGGGTGCCTGTGTTCCGGACTGTACTGGGCGTAACTGCGGCCCCGACCCGGTTTGCGGTGAAAGCTGCGGCGTCTGTGACGACGGCTGGCTATGCAATAACGATAACGGTCAATGTGTCTACTCGCCGGAATGCTTTAACGACAACGATTGTCCCGGAGATTTCTACCACTGTATCGGCGGCCAGTGCATCTATCAGGACCCTTGCCAGGATGTATGGTGCGATCCCGGCTGGCACTGCGAAAGCGGCGAGTGCGTGCATGACACCTGCCAGGGTAACGGCGACTGTCCCCTGGGACAGTTCTGCATCAGCGGCTATTGCCAGGGCCAGCAATGCTCCGGCAACCAGGACTGCCCGGCCAACCAGTGGTGCATCATGGGCTACTGCATCCAGGCTTGTTTCACCGGCGACGAGTGCCCCGAAAATTATGTCTGCGAAAATTTCTTCTGCGTCTACGATCCTTGCGCCGACGTATCCTGTCCGCCAAATCTGGTATGCATCGACGGAGCTTGTGTAGCTCCCTAACCGTTCGCAGCTCGATATTGTCAGCCCGAAAATAATCCGGTCAGCAAACTTCTTCTATAATTATAAATAGTTGGAAACTCCAGAGCTTTTCCGTCTGCTGTCTTGATCCCTGCCGCAACGGCAGGGGTTGACAGGCAACGGGTTAGACCGCGAGAATGCACGAAATCCGTTGATAATAATGACGTATAGCGATGAGGAGGAATCCATGATCGGTAATCGATGGTTGATTGCGAGTTTGTCTGTCCTGATAATTTTCGGCGGTTTGCTGGGTGGCTGTTCTTCCGGCACATCTCCCAATGCACAGCTTCTGGGAATTACGGTCAGTCCCGAATCGGCAAAAATCGCCGAAGATGAAACCAAGCAATTCACCGCGACCGGCCACTTCAACGACGGTTCGACCCGTGACATTTCTCCTGAAGTCGTCTGGCATTCTACCAACGAGAGTGTCGCCCGCATAGACATAAACGGCCTGGCAACCGGTGTCACCGAAGGCGGCACGACTTTGATAACCGCCACGGCCGGCAACCTGACCAGCGACCCTCCGGCGGTCCTCGAGGTTGTCAGCGAATCCAATCGCCTGACCAAAATCACAATCGAACCGCCAGTGGCTCAAATTCAGCTGGGCGCCTCGCGAAGTTTCGTTGCTCAGGGAACCTATCTGGACAACAGCACTAAAGAGATTACCGAAGACGTCATCTGGGAGAGCAGCAACCCGACTTTGGTATCAATCTCCAACAATCCCGGTTCGAAGGGCGTGGCCATCGGCCTGGCTTCGGGTGAAGTCGAGATAAATGCCCGCCTAGACGATCTGATCAGCGACCCGGTGACTGTTACTGTCACTGAAGTGGCTTTGATTTCGATCGCGGTCTCGCCCCTCGATCCGACACTGCCACTCGGGGCCGTCCAGGAGTTCAAGGCCACCGGGACCTACTCGGACGACTCGACCGCCGACTTGACCAAGGTCGTCACCTGGATGAGCTCTAACAAGGTCGTGGCCGATTTCTCCGCCGAAGCCGGCCAAGAAGGCTTCTGTACCGCCCTGGCCGAAGGCAGCACCTCGATCACCGCCATCAGCGGCAGTGTAATCAGCGGCCCGGTCAGCCTTACGGTCACCTCGGCGACCTTGCAAGAAATAACGATTGAGCCGGTGGCTCCCAGTGTGCCCGTGGGAACCGAAGTGCAATTCTCGGCCATGGGCCGCTACTCCGACAATCAATTGCTCGATATCACTTCGATGGTCACCTGGAACTCCAGCGATTTGTCCAAGGTCGTTTTCGACGATCAAACAGACGGCCTGGCCGAAGCGCTCGAATTCGGCAGCGCTGAGATTTGGGCCTCGCTGGGGGTCATCGAAAGCAACCGGATCACCATGACGGTCAACTCGGCCGACCTGGTCTCGATAGAGATCTCACCGGTCAATCCGACCCTGCCGATCGGCCAGCAACTCGCCTTCACCGCCTACGGGCACTACAGTGATCAAAATGTGGTCGACATCACCAACTCGGTCGACTGGGACTCTAGTGACAAGAGCGTGGCCATCATCTCCAACGTCGGCGCCAACAAAGGCACGGCTACCGGCCTGAGCGAAGGACCGACCGAGATCAGCGCCGATCTGAACGGGACAACCGGCCTGCAAACCCTGCAGGTTAAAAACATCGAGATCGTCTCGATCGTGGTTGTTCCGGCGACCGTCTCGTTACCGGTCGGAGAGAACTTGCAGTACACCGCCACGGCAACCTTCAACGACACCTCCCAGGCCGAAGTCACCAACATGGTTACCTGGTATGTGGGCAGCACACTGGTGGCTGAAATCGGCAATAGTGTAGACAATAAAGGTCAAGCAACCGCTGTGGGAGTCGGCAATACAACCGTCTGGTGCATTTCGTCCAATCAGGTTGCTTCGGGTCCGGTCCAGCTGTCGGTTACTACCGCGACACTTTCTTCTATCTCGATCGAGCCGGACAATCCCTCGGTGGTCTTGGGGGCCTCGGTCAATTTCACGGCCACCGGCCATTATAGTGACGGCAGCCAACTTCCCCTGACTGCAGAAGTCGCCTGGAATTCGACCGACGAAGACGTAGCCACCGTCTCCAACGCAGCCGGCTCCGAAGGCGTGGCTACGACACTTTCGGAAGGCAACACTTATATCAGCGCTTCCAAGGACAACATCGATAGCAACTCATCACGTCTGGCGGTCGTTGCGCCGACCCTCGAATCGATCACGCTCACTCCGGTCGATGCCTCGATCGAAGTCGGTGAAACCGTGCAATATACCGCCATGGGGCATTACTCAGACGCTGTAGATCGCAATATCACCGAACTGGCCTATTGGGATTCGACCGACGACAGCAAGGCCCAGGTCTCGAATGCGCCGGGCAACAAAGGCCTGGCGACCGGGACCGGCGAAGGCCAGGCTCAAATCACGGCCTCTTATCAGGGAGTCGACAGCAGCGCTGTAACCGTAACGATCACGACACCGGTCAACCAGCAACCGGTGGCGGTCTTGAGCGGCGACTCGAATGCCACGGCCGGTATCGAGGCTTCTTTTTCCGGAGACGGCTCGTACGATATCGACGGGACAGTCGAGAACTACACTTTCACCTTCGGCGACGGTTTGCCGGCTGTCGACAACGGCTCCAACCCGAATATCACCCATACCTTCGCTTTGGCGAATACCTACAATGTTTTACTGACCGTAACCGACAATCTGGGAGCCACCGGCTCCGACACTATGCTAGTAGTCGTAACCGAGACCCAGAACGACCCACCGCATGCCGTCTTATTCTGCCCCGGCTCGGGCCAGATCGATGAGGTTCTCAACTTCGACGCCTCTTCGTCATATGACGACGACGGTACGATCGAAAATTACACTTTCAATTTTGGTGACGGGACCGGAAACTTCGACAACGGAGCCAACCCGACCCTGACTCACTCGTTCGCCATTGAAGACACGTTCACAGTGAGTCTGACGGTCACCGACGACGACGGGGCCCCGACCAGCACTACCTGTCAGGTTGCCATCGGAGCCAGTGATATTCCCGAAGTGCGTATAATCAGGCCACAGGGCACGATCGATACGACCCAAGACCAATATCACTCCGTGCTGGTCGACGCCAACGGCCAGGGCGGCTACAGCGTCACCAGGGTTGTCCTGCTGGCCGACGGTGTCGAACAGGGTGAAGACACTACCGCGCCCTATGAATTCGACTATAGCGTCCCGGCCAATGCCCAGACCGGCTCGACTATTACCTTGCAAGCTCAGGCTTATGACAACAACGATCCGATCGGCATGGGCCAATCGCAACCGGTATTCCTGGAAGTAAAGAACTACCCGCCGGTAGCCGACTTTACCGCCACAATTTCCGACGCCCTGGAAGTAACCGTCGACGCGACTGCCTGTACCGACGTGGAAACTGCCACAGCCGATCTGGAGGTCCGTTGGGATTGGGATAGCGACGGGAACTGGGACGAACCCTTTAGCACGACCAAGATACTTGCCCATCTTTACCCGCTCGACGGGCAGTACACCATCACCATGGAAGTCAGAGACTCAGACTTGCAGACCGATTCTACCGATCGGACGGTTGACCTGGCCAGCACCCAGACAGTCGGCGGAGTGGTTACCACGACTACCTGGTACGGCACAATCATCGTTACCGGCTCGGTCACCGTACCGGCCGGCGAGATTCTGACCATCAATCCGAATACCAATATCCTGGTTATGTTCTACGACGAGGGCTCGGACGGAAACGGCGATTTCGGAATCACCATTGACGGTGAGGTCCAGATCGACGGATCCAGTGAATCTCCGGTGCTATTTACCATGTACGGCTCTGATCACAAAGAGCCCGGCGCCTGGCAGGGTATCAAGGTCACCGGGGACAACCCGTCTTTGTTCAACCATGTCATCGTCGAGTACGGCTACATCGGTCTAGAAATCCAAAACGACTCGACGATCTCGAATTCGACCTTCCGCTTCAACGAAGTCTACGGCTTGTATTTGAACGGCGCCAGCAACGCCACCCTGACCGACGTAACCGTCACTCAAAACGTAGCGCTCGGACTGTATATAAACAACAGCTCGAATGTGACTATGTCCGGACTGACCTGCAACAACAACGGCGACGCCTGTATGCGCCTGAACAACAGCAACGGCGGCAGCCTGGATGCCTGTTCTATCACCCTCAACGGCGGCGACGGGATCGACTTGATCGACTCCGATCTGGACATCACTGATTGCTCGATAACCTACAATGGAGGAATCGGCGTCAAATACGTCGGCGGTTCGGACGGCAGCTTGTCGCAATCCGAGATCACCTACAATGACGATGTCGGCATTCGGGCCGAGTCGGCCAATTCGCACCCCCACCCGACCATCAACTACAACAATATTTTCGGCAATTCCGTGGTAGCCGGTACGACCGAGACTACCGCTGATCCCTCGGCTACCCTGACCCAGGCCGGCACCTACTATTCCGGGATTTACAACTCGAGCGTCTGGAGCACGCCGAGCGGAGGTCTGGTCCGCCGGGCCTATTTCCATTTCAATGAAAGCTATTCTTCCTACGGCCGCCTGCAGACCGGATCGGGCACGAACATTGCTTCCTATTCAAGCACCTGGAGTGGCTGGGTGAATACCAACGCCTATTCAACAAATAACTTGAGAGTGAGTCTTTCCCAGAACTCGAACAATAGTAATAATTCCAGCAACCTGGTCGAAGTCACCTCGGTTGAATATACCGCCCAGGTGGGTGTCGGTTTGGAGATGTCGGTCTCGGTCTTTTCGGGTTCGGTCAACGCCCGCTACAACTACTGGGGCAGCTTCCCGAATGTACTCGACCGCATCGACTACAACGTACCCGGAGCGGTTGATATCCAGGGATTCGTCGGAGTAGCTTTCGACCAGACCTGGGATACCGGCCCCTACAAGGCCGGAGATCTGAGCAGCCAGACCTGGTCGGGCACAATCTACATAACCGGCGACACCTTCGTTCCGGCGGCCGAGACTTTGACTATCGACGCCGGAACCCAGGTACTCTTCGTACCGACCGATCAGAATTTCGACGGCATCGGCGACTACGGCATCTACGTCACCGGAACCCTGAATGTCAACGGAACATCCGGCGAGCATGTCGATTTCACCGCCCATGGCGTGTCTCCGACTACCTCTTCTTTCGACCGAGTGCGTTTGGTCGGTTCGGGTACCAGTCACATCTCGTACGCCGATTTTACCTACGCTCATGTCGGCCTCGAAATACAAGATGCCAGCACCCTTGATTACTCAACCTTCGAGAACAACAACCTGTATGGGCTCTACCTGAACAATGCCGACAACTGCATGGTCGACAATATCCTGATCCAGAACAACTTAGATGTCGGTATCCGGGCCCTGAACACCTCCGGGGCCAACCTTACTTTTATAGAAATTCAGAACAATCCCGGCGACGCCATGCAAACCAACAATTGCAGCTCTTCCACTCTGCAGGACTCCTACTTCCATGACAACGCCGGGGCCGGGCTGGTCCTCGAAGACACCAGCTGGGACATCGACCACTGCGCCTTCTTGTACAACAGCGCCGAGGGCATCCGTTACCTCGGCACAAGCAGTGGAACGCTTACCTACACCAATATAAAATTCAACAACCTGCCGGGTGTCATCATCGAGAGCCATGGCAGCCCCTGGCCGGAACCGAATATTTCCAACTGCAACATCTTCGGCAACTCACTGATCAACTCGGTCGAACTAACTTCTACCGATCCTTCGGCTACCTTAAGCCAGTCCGGTACGTACTATTCCGGAGTATATAATTCGGCCCCTTGGAGCATTCCCAACGGCCATATAGCCATCCGAGCCTATTTCCATTTCAATGAAAGCTATTCTTCCTACGGCCGCCTGCAGACCGGATCCGGTACTGACATTGTTTCATATTCGAGCTCCTGGAGCGGCTGGGTCAATTCCGATGCCTATGCAACAGACAACTTGAGAGTGAGTCTTTCTCAGAACTCGAACAATAGTAATAATTCTAGCAACCTGGTCGAAGTCACCTCGGTCGAGTATCTCGACTTGACCGACCCCAATAACCAGATTGAAATGACGACCGCCACCAACGGCGGGACGGTCAGCGCCCAGAGCAACTACTGGGGTCAAAACACGAATGTTACCGAGCGCATTTCGATGAGCCGGGCCGGGGCGGTAGACCCCACCAGCTGGCAGATGAGCGCCGTCGATCCTTGCGGACCGAGATAGCCTGAGAATTTTTTAGACTATGGAAGGCGCAGACGGCCTTCCATAGTCTTGACCGCCGTTCCGGCAATCCTGACACTCAGTATACCGCTATCGTCATGGGCGACATCTATTTTGGCGTTGCCGGTTCGGCCCAGGGGCGTGCCTTGCTCGGCGTTTAGACGAGTCAGGGGCGGGTTGAGCTGAATGGCCCTTTCTTTGACTACCAAAGCCGCCGTGGCAGCCAGACCGGTTCCGGTAACCGGATCTTCGTTGACCCCAACCGTCGGCGCGAAACAACGGCAGTACAAATCAACCGGCCCCTGCCAGGTGTACAACATGGTCGTCAGGGCTCCGATCTTCTGGTTCAATCTGGCCAGCGAATCGTAATCAGGTCGGGCCTGATCGACGGCCTCGATGGTTGACAACGGTACCACCAGACTCCACACGCCGGCATGCACCATTGACAGCGGCCAATGCGCCGGCAACTGATACTGATCGACACCCAGGGCACCGCTCAGCAATTCGCGGCTATAGCCGAACGGAGCAAAGCGCGGCTTGTTGAAGGTCAGCGCCACTTCGATTCCGCTGACCGGATGGGGATGTATCTCGACCGGCACCAGGCCGCACTTGGCCAAAATGTTCAGGTTGGTGACCTCGCCATCCGGCTCGAATTGTTTGTCCCAAACCAGGGCCGAAACGGCCGCCAGGGCGGCATGTCCACAGAAATCCACTTCTGCCTGCGGAGTAAAAAAGCGTAGCTTTACGTTTTTTTGCTCACGCCCGGTCAAGAAGGCGGTTTCTGAAACTTGAATTTCGTTGGCAATCTTCTGCATCTGCTGGTCAGTTAGCTGACTTCCGTCAAGTACGACTCCGGCTGGATTCCCGGCAAAGGCTTCAGTCGTGAAAGCATCGACCAGCATGATGTCTATTTCATTTTCCGCCATGACACCTCCCTAGTAAATCAGCCATGCGCCTGACCGGCTGTTACCCATTCGTCGATATCGGCCGACGAGTACGTGTTCCAGAACAGCAAGGGGCCCTTAATTGATTCGGCATGCGCCCAAAAGGCTGCCGCGGCCTTGCCGGTATAGGTCAGCTCGAGCTGAACATCTTCAAGGTCACTAAAAAGGTTTACGGCCTTTACGGCCTCAGGAGTTGAGTGTCCGTAGCCGGGTCCAATGTACTCGTGGACAATCTCGAGATTGGCACCCAGGCGAGCCGGCAAGCCGATCGGATCGGCGCCCGAAGCCAGCAAGCGCGCCAGCGCCCTTAAAAAAACTACCAACCTGGGTCGATTGGCGATCAATCGGTCGATTACCCGCACCGCAAGCACTTTAGTGTTCAAGCCCGCCAGTTGCAGGCCCAGGGCCAGACCGGCTGCCGTACCGCCCGTTCCATAAGGCAAAAACACGGCCTGCGGTTCGGGCAACTCACCAGCCACGATCTGGGCGGCCAACTCGAGTCCGGCGTTGACAAACCCCAAGGCCCCCAAAGGCGAAGACCCACCTCCGGGAATCAAGCGCGGCAGGCGGCCTTCTTTGAGTCGAACTTCGGCCAGCGTTTTGGCAATATAGATCGGCAACAGGTATTTCGAAGGAATCTTGATAAGTTCCGTCCCGGCCCCCAGGTTGGCGGCCATATTTCTGCGTACGGCCGCACAATCGGGCTGCGGGAAAACGACCCCGACTGTTCGCAATCCCAGACTGCGCCCATGCAACGAGGTTGCCAGCAGATGATTCGAACCAAATCCGCCCATGGTCAACAAGGTGGTCACTCGGTCAAGCTTGGCTTGCCCCAGGAGAAACTCGAGTTTCCTGACTTTATTGCCGCCGTACAGACGAGAACTGAGGTTGTCTTGTTTCAGGTAAAGACCCGAGTGGCCCAGGCTCTGTTCCAGTTTTTTCAATTTCACAACCGGCGTCGGCAGGTCGGCCAGAACCAGGGGCTGCAGCCGCCCGGTCAACT
>JAFDKH010000241.1 GCA_019307065.1 Deltaproteobacteria bacterium | reverse complement strand
TCGCCGAACCCCTCTCCTCCATTGGAGGTCGAGGTCACCGAACATTGCTCAGATCCAGGCCGCTGGTTCTTCCGTATGCTGGGTTTTGCAGTCGAATCCTCATATCTCATTTTTGAAGAAGGGTAAGATTGCATGAATTAATGTTCTTAATGTACCAACGTCTCTGATAATTTCTCAATATACAACCAGGAGGTTGTCATCTCCGCGTCCATCCTCCGCAGTAGCTCTGCTACGGAGGACGGGAAGGCGGAGATCCAGGAAGCGAAGACTGGACCCCCGACTAAGGCATTCGGGGGTGACAAATAAAAGCACTGGGGGATAACACTCTAGATCCATCCCTGGACATGTCCTTGCCTTTCTGCTCAACTATCCGGTGAGCAACATACTTAAAGGAGAGTAGGCATGAGAAGATCCACCTGGATGCCAGGCCTGTTGCTGGCGGTCTTGCTGGCCTCGCCCGGCTGTGCGGCCGGCGCCGGCTACCGGGGCGATATGTTACTCGAGTCGCCCGCCATGGAACCACCTCCGGTTGGCGGCGAGGCCGGGGTGACCGGCAAGTTAGGACGCTTTGAATCGACAGTCGAAGTGGACGGCAAGAAACTCGCTCAATCCACCCGCACTACGACTACCAAGCCGGCCCAAAAGACCCAGCGCAAAGTAGTCTACACCGGTTGGTTCACGATCGACGTCTACGAGATCCGCAAGGCCCAGAAAGAGCTGGTCGCCCTGGTCGAAGGTATGGGCGGTTACATGCAAGAGACCAGCGGCAACATGGTGGTGGTGCGCCTGCCGGCCGAGAAGTTCGCCTTGATCGAACCCGAGTTGAAAAAACTCGGCCGGCTCGACGACAGTCTGACCCGGATCCAGGCCAGCGACATTACCGCCCGCTTCGTGGATACCGAGCTTAGACTCAAGACCAAGAAGAAATACTTGCAGACGCTGACTAAGATGCTCGAGCAGGCCGGCACTTTAAAGGATAAGCTCGAGGTGCAAAAGGAAATCGCCAGGATGATCGAAGAGATCGAGTCGCTGGAAGGTGCGCTGAGGCTGATGAAACAGCAGGTGGCCCTGGCGACCGTGACGGTTACCTTCCGCCTGGCCCACTCGGGCCCTAAACGCACTTTCCGATTACCCTGGGGTTGGCTGGACGCCCTGGGTATCGAGAACCTGATTCGCTGAAAGGGAAGGAGGACGCCATGAAAACTATCCGATGCATCCTCGCCCTGGCCGCAGCGTTTTTGCTGCTTGCCGGCTGTGTTAGCCTCAAGACCCCGGTCGGTTACGCCGAAACCAGCCACACCGGAGGCTACGCCTACAAGGCCATCTCGACCGACGCCTCGGTGATTACGGTGGCCGAGTACGAAAACGAAGACGAAGACATGGGCAGCCTGGATTACTGGACTCAGGCGGCCCGCAAGCAGATGACCCTTTCGAGGGGATATATTTTCGAAGAAGAGGGCGATTTTTCCTGCCCCCAGGGCTCCGGTCACTGGATGCGCTTTGCGCGCAAGTACCGCGGCACCGACTACCTGTATTTGCTGGGCATCGTGGTCGACGGAAGCACGATCTACGCTTTAGAGGCCGGCGGCGAAAAGGCCGTCTTCGAAAAAGACCTGCCCTTCATGCTCAAGGCGTTTGCTACTCTGAACTGAGTGCTTGTAGGCTGTCATTCCCGCGAAGGCGGCACCCTTCGGGCACCGTACATTTAAGGTGCCCTGCCTTTCGGTACGGGAATCCAGAAGGATTCAGGTCGGATTCATGTTCCAAGACTGGACCCCGACCTTAGGCATGCCGGGGTGACAAAAATAACTTATTTAGTCCGTTGCAGAGAGGCCTCGTTGTGGTTTCCGGGGACGGAAGTAGGGAAACTGGTGAGGCGTTCGAGTTGACAAAACTCTAGGTATAGTTTATTGTTATACCTAGAGGATGTAAGTAATGAGTTATAAAAGGATAATACTTCCACGAGAAGAACGGTCGAGAGGACAGCTGACTTCCGATATGGCTGGAATCGGGATGCACTTCAATGCATTTCCAAACCGAGAGGCCAACATCGAAGACACCATCTACTTCGCCTCCATTGACGGCATGATTGGAAAGGATCTTAGAACCTTGTCAGTCATGGTCAAGTGGCTTGAAAGCTATTACAGATGGATCAACGTCGGCAGGCTTACCAAAATCGTCAGTTGCTGTGAACATGATCGTGTCAAGGCATTCTGGACGGCGGTTGCGATCTGGAAGAATACGGACATCAGGTTCAAGAAATTATCACAGATCTACAAAGGTCCGAGAGTCGAAGTAATTATGCCGCCTTTCGACAGTTCGTATCACTACATGAAGCATGGCGAGAATCGTAGATTCTCAGACGGTCCTCTCGGGGTACCCGCGAACGTACTTAGAGATCGTGAAATGGACGTGGTTCCTCCCGATAAGACGGCGATTGATAATTTATTCGTCAGGTACAGGATCATGATGGGACCGACCTATAGGTCCGACATGTGGGCTGCTCTGCAGATAAACCCCGACCTAACTCCTGCAGAACTTGCAAGGCAGACTTACGGTTCTTTCCCGGTAGCCTGGCAAGTAAAAAAAGACTGGGAGATTGTTAGACATGGACGACGAAGGCGGAAAAAGAAGAATATCGCGTAAGACATTTGAAGATTTCGACAAGTTTCTTTATGAAAAAAGCCTTGCGTTCGAGTGTGTGACAATCGGAGCGTCTTCTTTGATCCTGATGGATGTTATATCCAGAGACACCAGGGATTGCGACGTTATTGATCCCGGCATTCCTGAAGAAATCAAGCAGGCCTCAGTTGAATTCTCCCGCATCAAGAAAAACGAAAAAATCGATCTCGCCCATGACTGGTTCAACAACGGGCCTGAATCCATGCGAGACTACTTGCCGGAAGGCTGGAGAGAAAATCTCCGAACGATATTCAAAGGCGTTGCTCTTACAATCAAGACGCTCGACCGCGTCAATCTTCTCAGGACAAAGCTGCTCGGATTCTGCGATCGTGGAACTGATCTTATTGACTGTATAGCTATGAAGCAGACTGAACGTGAAATTGACGAGGCGATGCAGTGGGTAAAAGAATATGATGCAAATCCAATGTGGCCGAGGCATGTCGAGACCGAGCTTACAAAACTCAAGGATGAGTTGAGAAAAAGGTCGGGCTCAATTTAACGAATACTGGAACCCCGATTAAAGCATTCGGGGGTGCCTGCCCGCCGTAGCTTCGCGGAGGTGGGACAACCATACCCTAGTCAGTGCGTTCCAGCGAGGCCTTGTTATTGCTCAGGTAGACGTTGCAGCGCTTGGGCAGCGGCTTGAAGATTTTAGACGGCAATGATCTGAGCCGGTTGTGATTCAGGCTCAAAAAGGTCAGCGAGTTTAAGCCCTCGAAGGCGCCGGCCGGCAGCATCCTTAGCCGGTTGTGATTCAAGTACAAAGACTTCAGCGAGCCGAGCTGTTTGAAGATCCCCTCGGGGATGGTGATCAGGCGACACTCTTGGAAGTTGAGCGAGTTCAGCTTGAACAGCCCATCGAACACACCGGCGGGCAGCTTTTTCATCGGGTTGTTCATCAAGCTCAGATCGGTCAGCTCACTGAGCCCGGAGAAATCCCCGTTTTTGAGCCGCTTGATTCTTTTGCGATCGAGGCTGAGGCGCTTGATGCGCACCAGCTGATCGGGCCCGATCTCTTCACAGCCGACTCCGGCACGTTTGACGATCGCATTGCGCACCTGGGGTGTGCGCTGGCAGACCGGCAGCAATTCAGGTTCTTTGTATCCGCGGCTGAGTGCGTCGCGGCTGCGCGGTTCCTCAATCTCCAGCGGTTTTAAACATTTGCCGTCCCAGGCATAGGTCGACTTGAGGTACTGCCCGTCGACTTCCGTCTCGTAAAAAACCCGGGTGTTGGGCGGGCCGCCCGAGAGAGTGGTTTGATATGATATGTGCTGCAAGGTACAACGCCGACGGCAGACCCAGCGCACCGGCAGTTGCTCCCACTTCGCTTGCCTGATGCGATAAATAAACATTTTGGTGTGACCCTCGAACTCTTTTTTGACCGGCAGCCAGACCAGCACGTCCTGGGCCAAGTCGAGTTTCCCGAAGCGATCGAGCTCGAAGCTTTCGCCCTTGTCCAGGGTCACCTTGATCTCGATTGGTTTCTTGAGGTCCGGTTGGCTAATGCGCAGCGAATAGTCTGTCTTCGAATTTTCCACGGGCAAGATGCAGACTTCGCCGCGCGGCCCTTTGAATCTCAGATCGCGACAATTATCCCGAGATTGAACCTGAGCAGGCAACAAGGTTGCGATGATTGCTAGCAGGATAAAAATGCGGATCATACCGAAAGAGCCTATGCGCAACCCGATTAGAGATCAAGGGGGACGGAGGGTCTCATATCTCATTTTTGAAGAAGGGCAAGATTGCATGAATTAATGTTCTTAATGTACCAAAGTCCCTGATAATTTCTCAATATACAACCAGGAGGTTGTCATCTCCGCGAAGGCGGAGATCCAGGAAGCGAAGACTGGACCCCCGATTAGGGCATTCGGGGGTGACAAATAAAAGCACTGGGGGGATAACACTCTGAACTGATGGTCGGGGGTCAACCCCGACCCTGCATTCTTAAAGTAGCCTGTCAGCATTTAGTACTCCCAACCGTGACCCGTCGCAGGGAATCTGGTAGACTATCGAAACCGATTGGAGGAACGATGCGCATCGTGAGAACTTGTTTGATTGTTGGTTTCGTATTGGCTGTGTTGCTCGTGACCGGTTGTGGAGAGTCGGAGGGGCCGGGTCCTCAGGTGCACAACTACGACATTGACGAGGCCCGTGCCATGGCCCGGCCGCTCGGCAAGGTCTGGAATACCGACGCGGTCAACTGGATTGTAAACGGTCGCATGCTCGACGAGCAGGGGCGCCTGGTTTCGGACGGAACCCACTGGCAGTTCTGGTATTCGGTCAACGGAACCGATCACCACGTCGTGCAGGTAAACAGCACCGGCCAGACCGAGGAGTGGGACCAGCAAGTGGGACAGTCGGGCGAGAATCCCATGGTCGAAGTGGACTACACCGATTCCAAGATCAACCAGCTTTTGGGCATCGCCGCTACGGAGATCAAGCAGCAGTTCGGTGCGGCCGATCAGGAATACGTCTACTTCCTGCAGCTGATCAAAGGCGGCGACAACTACGCCGATATCAAGGCCTACGACAGCGCAGCCATTGGAACCCAGGTGGGCCACATCCGCCTGATCGCCGAAACCGGACAAGTCGATTACCGCGACTGGGATTGAGTTTTACAAGGCGACTAAGTGGCGGGTGACAACCATCTTCGTCATCTATCATTCTGCGAAATCATCAGGAAGTAGACGAACCCGCCTTTTGGAGCGGCCATCTGATCGGTGAAGGTCATACCGGTTTTTTCGGCATTGACGACAGCGATGCCGGAGTAGAAATTTGAAGCCGGCAGAATGAACAGACCGTTGCTCGAGGTGGTCATGCGACTGCTCAGATTTTGAAATGCGACATCCGGGTAGTAAACGCTGAGCGGGTCTACCCAGTCGTCGGACGGATCCTGGATTTTAATGACCGCACCGCCGACCGGCCGACCTGTCGGGCCGACCACCATCCCCATTACGAAACCGTCGTTGTCGGGGTTGACGTCGGGCAGTTGGCCGATAGTTTCGACCAGGTTAGTCGACAGCGCAAAGGCCACGGCCCCAGCGGTGCAGACTTTTTCGGCGTTCGACGACCAACCGACTACGCCGGTGCCGGTCGGGTAGAGCGCCCCGGCCGTGTTGTCCCAGGACGGATCATCGGTGAGAACCACGGCACCCAGGGCGATCGAAGTAACGTCGAAGCAATCCAGAGCGAAGCTGCCGTCGGCGGCTGTAGTCGTGGCAGAGTACAAAGTCGGATTTGGTAAGGTCAGGGCTTCCATGGGTGAAATGGCGCCTGCGCCGATGTTGCCGGCGCCTGCGCCGGTTGACGGATCTATGACCTGGCCCGAGATGTCGACGAAAAACTTATTGGCTGGGGAGTTCGGGCAGCAACCGTCGACACAGGTGCAGGTAGTCCGATTGCAGGTGGTTCCTAAGGGGCAGTTGTTTTCACAGGTCGCGCCGGTGCCGCAACCGTCGTCGCCGCAGCACTTGTTGGCGCACTGGGTAGAGTGGTCGCAGGCGACGGGTTTGCACGTCCTGGTGGTCAGGTCGCAGTATTCGTTTATGGCGCAGTCGGAGTTTGAGGCGCAACCGCCCTCGAGTTTACATGTATTGGTGGTCAAGTCGCAGAAATAGCCTGGATCACAATCAGAGTTGGACGTGCAACCGGGACACTTGCAGTCGCCCCAACCCGAGCCATCGTCAAGGCAGACCTGATAGCCTGTAACGTCATTAGCACAGGCGCAATCGATCTGCCGGCCTGCTTCGCATCCAGGCTGATCATAGGTCGCGCAGCTTCCAAAAAAAACAACAGTCAACAAAAAGAGGACAAGTCTCCGCATAGCTTACTCCCCAGGAAAAGTGTAATTGTCTACCAACTAAAAGATTGTAGGTTAGGAGTTTGAAATGAGCAAGGGGTCGCATATTTTGGGGACAAAGTAGGTACTTTGTCTCGAATTTATCATTTACACGTTACGACTGTGTGTTACAATTCCCCGACACGAAAGCTGTGCAGCTGAAGGCAAAACCAAATAGGCAATCTCAGATACATTCGCAAAAATAAACCGAAAGGAGAATCGGATGAAAAAGGTAATGTTACTATTATCCGTCGTAGCGATCTTGATGTTGGCGGCCGCGCCGGCCGCCCTGGCTTGCGGTCACCCAGGCCACGCTGGCAAAGAGGTGGGCATGATTTCATGCATGACCGAGAAGCTGGGACTCAGCGCCGATCAGCAAAAGAAAGTCGACGAGATCAAGAAGAGTATGCTCAAGAAGGTCGCCCCGGACATGGCAAAGCTCAGCGCCATGAAAGGCGAGATGATGAAACTGTGGCAGGCCGCCAAACCCAGCCGCAAGGCTATCTTAGCTAAGCAGGCCAAGATTCAGAAGGTCATGCTAAAGCTCGGCACGTTAAAGGTGGACGCCCACTTGAAACTGTTGAAGATCCTGAACGCCGATCAGAAGAAGCGCCTCGGCGAGCAGATGAAGGCTCATCACAAGGTCGGGGGCTGTCCCGGGGGCTGTCCCGAGGGTTGTACTTGCCCGGCCTGCAAGGCAAAGGCCGCCGGCGATAAACCGGCTAAGAAGAAACACGACTGCAAAGGTTGTCCCGGCGACTGCAAGCATT
>JAFDKH010000448.1 GCA_019307065.1 Deltaproteobacteria bacterium | reverse complement strand
AACGATCCGCAGGCCTCCTGCGCCGTGCGAGCCGTGGAGCATACAGCCTTTATCGCCCATGATGAGCGCGCCGCTGCCGGGGAATCTTTTGCCCTTCTCGAATTCATCTGGAATCGGCGGCAGGAGCCTTCCGTCGGACCATGTCAGCTTAACGGGT
Source organism: Deltaproteobacteria bacterium (assembly GCA_019307065.1). Classification (GTDB taxonomy): domain Bacteria; phylum Myxococcota; class B64-G9; order B64-G9; family B64-G9; genus JAFDKH01. The sequence goes on along the minus strand of JAFDKH010000448.1, from coordinate 1,957 downwards.
GGTCGGCTTCCTCTGGCCGGGAATTTGAACCGAACGATGGAGGCCCTGGGGAACGTCTCGGAACTGACGTGTTTCTCCCAATGAGTCGAAGTGGCCTGGATGCTTTCGGGGGCGCCGAGGTCCAACGCGTAAAATGCCGGGTCGATTATGTGGCAGCCCATATCGCCCATGGGCCCCGTCCCGAAATCGATCCATGCCCGCCAGGTCAGCGGGTGATAGTCCCGATGGTACGGCCTGTAGGGCACGGGGCCGAGCCACAGATCCCAGTCGAGCGATTCGGGGACGGGCGGCGTTTCCTTCGATCTGGCCTTGACCGCAAAATTCGACCAGGGAGCGCCGCCGACGGGTCTATCGGTCCAGGCATAAACCTGCCTGACATCGCCGATGGCGCCGTCTGCAAGCCATTCCTTCAAGAGACGGATCTGCTCGGAGGAGTGACCCTGGTTGCCCATCTGAGTCTGGACCTTATACTTGCGTGCGGCCTCGGTTATCATTCGGGCCTCATAGACCGTATGGGTCAGGGGCTTCTGGCAATAAACGTGCTTTCCCCTCTTCATGGCCTCCATGGTGATGACGGCATGAGTGTGGTCCGGGGTTGCGATCACTACCGCATCGATATCCTTCTGCTTATCGAACATGATGCGATAGTCTTTATACACCTTCGCTTTCGAATACCTTTTTATCGTCCCCCCGGCATAGTTGCTGTCAACATCGCACAATGCGACGATATTCTCCTTTTGACATTGTCTCAGGTTGCCGCCTCCCATTCCGCCGACTCCGATCCCGGCGATATTGAGTTTGTTGCTCGGCGCGCCTGCCCCGAATACGTGGCTCGGGACTACATGAAAAGAAAAGGCGGCCAAGGCGGAATTTGACAGGAATTTCCGACGGGATATTGCTTTTTTGACATTGTCTTTCATGAACTTGTCTCCAAATCGACTAATTGTCTTGTGTTATCACGAAGCAATGAAGTTTATATTCTATTAGTTTGGCCCATTATGCAACCTAATTATTTTCAGGCTCAGATACCCGGTGAAGACAGTCGATTTCAATCCCCTCGACTTTGCCGCCTTCAGCGTTTCTAATGCGCGCACAGAACTCCCACGGGCCGATGTTTTGGGTGATCTTCAGCATCAGTCTATTCCAGCCTTGATTCAGGGTGACATTCGCCTTATCCGTGCCCGGGACGGCGGCGCGGGCGACGCTGTTGGCATGGACGAGTTTTCCGTTGAGCCAGGCCTTGATTCCGTCGTCGCTTCCGGCTTCGAATACGACATGGCGGCTTTTTTCGGATTTGATCCATGTCTTGACGTAAGCGAGACGGCTATTGCCTGGATAGAGCTTGAGCAGATCGAGAATCCAGGGTCTCTTTGCATCGGTTGCGGCGGGGATCAGTGACCATTTGACGTCGTCGGCCGAGGTCTCCGGCGGGAAGGCTATGGCGAACAGTTGGCTGTGATTGCGGTTGTCCTGTGAATACGGTCCGGCCACCCGCCAGGCTACGATAAAGTCGTCGAATCGGTCGATGGTCGCTATCAGGGCCCGGGCCTGCTGCCGTATCTGTTGGCTTGTTGTCTCATTATTGACTTTCATCGCCGCTGCTTTTGCTTGTTCGGGCCTGGCTCCGGCGACAGCTTGGGCTACTTTCATTGCTGCGAGGACGGCCTCGTCTTTTACCTGCGGCTGGTCTGTGTAGTCGAGAATGACTTTTAGGACGTCGGGATGGGCGACGTTCGCCAGACCGGCCAGTACGAGTTTCTTTTCGTCGGTCCCGGCGGCGGTGTTCATGGCGAGTTCGTACCTTTCGGCTTTTTCTTTCTGTGAGAGCTTCGTGTCAAGGCCGAGCAGGCGGACGTATCCTCGCAACGCCAGTACGCGATGTGTGTTGCTTGAGGTCTTCTGTGAGATGGTCGCGAGGGTGTCCAGGGCCTTTGAGTCGGGCCAGGCGGCGAGGGCG
>JAFDKH010000447.1 GCA_019307065.1 Deltaproteobacteria bacterium | reverse complement strand
CACGAATCCAGATACCGTTTGTAGTCCAGTTGCTGTCTAAGTCCTGGCCGGAGCCGTTTTGCAGGGTGATAGTATAGGTGACAATATCGCCGACCGAGGCGACCCGTTTGTTAGCATGCTTGCCGAGCCTGAGCGCCCCATCCAGCCGATCAAGCGGGATATGATTGTTGTAGACCTCTTCGCCGATATCGAAACGCAGGAAATAGCGGGTGTCCCCATTCGGCTGAGGCAAATCGGAGGCGACTACTTTACCGCCTTCTAAGAGATCGGTGGCAAAACCCTGACTGACCGGAATTTTCGACGAGGGGAAAATCCAGGAGGCCGAGGGTGGTGTGATCACCAGGCGGTATTTATGGCCGGCATTAAGATCGAACACGTACAGACCGTGGCTGTCGGTCAGTTGATCTTGCTGGGAAGGAAAAGGCAGATTCTCCAAGGGAACTTTTTCGCCCGGTAGCAAGGAATTCTCTTCGTCATAGAACAGGCTGACAACTGTACCGGCCCGCAGGGTTCCGCTGGAACTTTCGTAAATTCGGCCGCTGGGATCGACTGGCAAGTCTTTATCATTTACGCGATCGGAAACGATCGCGTCTTGGCCTTCCAACTCGCTACGCACATACTCGACTCCACTGGGAGAAAAAGCGGTCAAGCTGTAGGAGCCTGGCTCTAAATCCATTAGATAGAAGCGTCCCTGGTCGTCGCTAATCGCCGAAGCAACCAAAGAGCCCTGACCGTTTGGGTCTGGAGTTTTCAAGATAACCTGATAGCCGGCCAGGATCTCATCGCGATTTTCGTCGAAGACTCCGTTACGTTCGCCCAAGTCGATGAAAACACGCCCGCGGACACCACCGGCGCCCGGCCCGCCTCCGACCACTACGCTGACATGGTTGCTGTCGAAAGCGACAATGTCTTGGGCGACAATCCGGGCAAAGTTGTCGATAACGGTTCCCAACTCGGCGGATTGATTGACGCGCACCCTGAATGACAGCAGAGCGGTTTCGCCGGCCGGCAAGCCGTCCAATATGAAAGTAACCAGTGCAGCTGTAGAGGCGAAATCTCCCTCGTCGTTATCGAAGGCGTCAGTCAACGAGCGCCCGTCTTTTTCGAGACTGGCCGGAATGTACTCAGTGTTTTCCGGGATCGTATCCGTCACGCGAATCGAGTTGGCATCCGCTGTTCCGGCATTGACCAGGCGGATGGTATAGCGCAGCTCGTCGCCCGGTAGCACGACCCCGCCGTTTAAATCTTCGACGGATTTGACCGAGGTTGAAAGATCAGCTTGCGGATCTACACCAACCTGGATGACCGTCGGATTGTCGCCGTTGAGTTCGTCGCCGTCATCATCAGTTGGTTCATCGGGCAGTTGGGCGCTGCTGACAAGGCCCTGATTGACAATCCGCGGACCCTGCTCGATTCTGACCTGGAAGCCAATTCGTGCACTGGCTGACGGTTCGAGCTCGGCGACTCTGACGCTTATTACGTTGGCCACGACTTCGCCGGGGTCGCCGTCGGCTAAGTCAGTTAGTGAAAGATCATCCAGACTGAGCGTGCCGAATTGATAGCTGGTGCCGGCCGGGATTGTGTCGCTGAAGACAATATCAGTGGCCGAGGTGGCCCCGCTATTTTCTATGAGGATCTGATAAGCGACTACGTCTCCCGGGTCGACAACCCCGGGGGCTCCGTTGTCTTCTACAAGTAACCAGCTTTTGACGGTCCGATTGAGATTGGGACAATCACCGACAGTTACTTCGGCAATATTGGTCCCGTAAGGATCGGTTCGATCGCACCAGATCCAGGCCTGGTTTGAAATTGCGGCCCCGCAAACAACACCGCTTGCTTCGACCCGCACGCGGAAATTGACTACCGCCACGGCATCACTTGTGCCGGAACCGTCGTCCACCCAGAGAACCCCATCCGGCGTTCCCGGACGGGCGCTCTTGACGCTCAGACCGTTGATCAGAGGGCTGCTACCGCCGGGCTGATCGGCTACCGGGCTGCCGTTCAGAACTGTAGACCCCGGTACGTAGCTTGCGCGAGCCGGAACGCTGTCTCTGACGATGGTGGTGTTGGAGGCTTGACTGCCGTTGTTGATTACCAGGATCGTATACTCGAGA
>JAFDKH010000240.1 GCA_019307065.1 Deltaproteobacteria bacterium | reverse complement strand
AAAGATGCCAAGGTTCGTACAGGCAGTCAGGCCAGTAAGAAGTCATTTCTTGATGCTGCGCCTGGATCGAAAATAATCCACATTGCCTCTCATGGGATTTTTCTGCCCGAACGGCCGATGGAATCATACCTGGCTCTCTCGGCCAATCCTCCCCGGGCCGGTCGTTTGTCGGCCAACGAAATTCTCGAAGTCGATTTGTCGCGGGCCAGCTTGATTGTTCTTTCGGCCTGCGATACCGGGCGCGTCGAAATTTCCAAAGGTGATGAGATAATCGGTTTGAGCCGCGCCTTCTTGCATGCCGGCACGAATTCTCTGGTAGCCAGTCTCTGGCCGCTGTCAGATGAGAGCGCTGCGGTCATCATCGAAAAATTCTACAACAATATCCGGGCTGGAAAGTCGCCGGCTAAGTCCCTGGGTTTGGCGATCAGGAAGGTCAAGGCAGATTCCAAGTTTGCCCATCCATTTTACTGGGCCCCATTTGAAGTGATTGGTGGTTAGGACCTTCAGATTGCAACCGTGTTTTTTCCGGCGGCCTTGGCGCGATAAAGCGCACCGTCGGCTGCCGCGACAAGCTCGAGAACGTGGTCGCCATCCTTGGGATAAGAGGCAATTCCGATACTGATGGTCGGTTGCAGGGGGATATCGTCTTTTTTCAGTTCGGCATTCTGGACGGCCAGCCTGATTTCTTCGGCACATTTGAGCGCCGCCTCGGTATCGTAGCCGGGCAGGAAGGCGGTAAATTCGTCGCCGCCGAATCGACAGACATGTCCGCTATTGCCGATTACTTTGGCCAGGATTCTACCGGTCTGGCCGATCGAGTAGGCCCCAAACAGGTGCCCGTGAGTGTCGTTGATTATCTTGACCCCATCCATATCCATCATCAGGACCGCCAGGGGTTGTTCTGTTCGCCGGGCCAGTTGGAGCGAGTAATCTAAAGCATCGTCGAAAACCCGTTTTGATTCCAATCCGGTCAGCGGGTCGGTGCCGACTAGTTGCTGAACCTCATTTTGGAAACCGAGATCCATTTCGTCGGCTAAAGAAAAACGTACAACAGTTTCACCCAGGAATATCTTTTCTCCTTCGCGCAGCGCCAATTCGCCGCGCACCTCGACTCCGTTTACTCGAGTTCCGTTGGTTGAGCCGAGATCCTCCAGGATGTAGGCGCCGGAAGTCTCGCGAGTTACCTTGGTGTGCTCCCAGGAGATACCCAAATCTTGTAAAGGCAGGTCGCATTCGGGTGAACGACCGAGCACGGCCTGGTCTTTAATTACGGTGCTGAGCCCCAGATCGCTCCCGCCTCCCCGAATAACGGTCAGGAAGGCTTTTTTGTTTTTGAGGTCGGACTGATCGGGACAAACGGACTTGAATTCAATCGTAGCAGTCTGGTCACGAAATCGTTTTTTGTCGGCCATGGGTGTGTCCCGATAGATAGAGTTTCTTCAGCCATATTAACAGCCGGACTGCGGCTGGTCAATTTCGCTTCAAAGATTTGCTATTGGGACAGCAGGTTGCCGGGGATGATAACGGCAAACGAACCGGAGCACTCTTCGACCACGCTGCCGGAAATGGTTTGGCCGATCAAGTAGGCGTTGTTTTCATCCGAATGGAAAACGTCGATGGTCACGCCGCACAATGGCATTGCACCGTTCTGGCCGAAGACGTGACCTTGAATGACCGTCGGGGGTGCCAGGCGAGTGGCCGAGGAGTCCATAACATAGTCTTCTAAGACATAGGCCACGGTCGGCAACGAGCGCGGCAGCCCGCCCTCGGCCGAGGGGATCATAGTTATCCGGTAGCGGCCCATATCGACCGGGATTTCGAAATGGCCGTCCGCTTCCGTTATTACTTCGAAGGTCCTGACCACTCCGTCGTCCACACCGCTGACCGTTGACAGGCGCTTGGCTTCGACGATCACGTCTTTGACTGGAATACGCTCATCGTCGGTAACCGTACCGGATAAAATCGCTCGATCGGGTAGCTGAATGTTCTTAGTTAAAGCGGCGGTCAGCTCGACGATCTCTGAGCCGATAGCCGCTTCGCACAGAAGATCGGGAACACCCATAACTGTGTATGTACCCATCGGCAAAGGGGTCATGAAGTTTCCGGTCGAATCGGACTCGATTTGATCTGAGAATGTCCCGTTGCCGATATTATCGGCGGTAAAGCGCAGCTGGCATTCAGGCAGCGGCCGTCCGCGCTTGTCGACGATCACTCCCGAGAATACCACTGTATCGGGAACATCACCGATGTAGAAAGTGCCCAGTTCCGTCCCGATTAGTTCGACTCCGGGTACAGTGACTGTCGGCAGACGTACTTCAGAGTTGCTGGGTCGGATGGTGATATCGATCGTCTCGGGATAAACATCTTGGTAATCGCCGTCCGGCTCTACGTAGCGACTGAAAGGCAAGCGCAGTTCGAAATAACCTTGAGCATCGGGTTCGGTAATGCTGGTGCGCAGGCCCTGGTTGGTGATGCCCTCGACCTTGATGTTGGCTACCGGTTCCAGGTGAGTCTGTTTTTCTAGCACCCGGCCGCTGATTACCAGGGGCGGGTCCTGTTCGGGATTGTCGAATTTGTGGTAGCTCAAATCGGGTGATTGTTCAGCCGGGATTTCGAAGCCGGTCAACGAAATCTGCGGGAAGCCCTCGCGGTTAGAGGGTTTGAACAGTAGATCGTAGACACCCGGCGAGAGCTCGGTCTCGAAGTCGCCGCTTTCGTTGACTGAGATGTTCCAGGTTAGCTTACGGTTGTCGAAGTCGGGGCTGCGGGTAGCCACTAGGGTGCCGGGAATACCGCCCATTACATCGGGCGAGGTGATTTGGCCGACCAGCAGTTCGGCCGAGACCACCTCGAGGTTGATTTCATTGGTGTTGTCGACTTGTTCGAGATCGATCGTCGACTGGGTGGTCGAGTTGCCCGAGCCTTTGACCGGAGTCAGTTCGAGGTCGATTACCGAAAGTGGTTTGGGTAAATCTTTGTCGACGCACTGGAATGTATCCAAGTCGCATTCCTTGTCGAGCGGGCAATCGAGATTGTCGACACAAGGCTTGCTTGAGCTGAGCGATGCATCAGAGCAGCCTGACCCGGCCAGGCATAAGATGCCGAGAATCAATAATAAATATATATTTTTAATCGATTTCATAGCTAGTCACTACTGCATACTCCTTCGCCTTCATTCACTGATAATTTGATAGTCCATTGGTAGTAGTCGAATTTGCCGTCTTCTTCACCTTCAAGAAAAGTGAAGCCAAGCCCGCCTTCAATCATTTCCGGAGACCTGTCGGCGACAAATACTCTGAGTGTGTAGGCTTTATCGTCGTCCAGAAGATCTAGAGGCAACTCCACCGCTTTAACCGAGCGACTTTCATTTCCGCTGGGATTTGTTGTAATCCAGGCACCATCGTTTTTGATTGTTGGGTTCCAATCGAGGAACCAATCCCTATAGAGTTTGTCTTTTATATTCAAATCGCGCACATTCATTATCTCAAACACCATCGGACTACATTCGGGATTGCGATCCAATATGATGGTTCCTCCAGTATCTGCTGGTTCAACACTATCCAAGACGATCTCCGGCGGATAGTTGATCTCCCCGGGATCTTCGGTGATATCCGGAGCTATCAAGCACCCGCAACCCAGCATGTAAACCGCTATAATCCATAGCAATCCTCGTTTTACCGGGTTCTTTTTACGCAAATTTGGTGCCAAGTTCTGGATTCCGCCTCTATTTGTTTGTAATAATTATCTTTTTACTCATTTTGTTGTTTTCTTTGCCTTTCCAATTCAGCCTAAATCGTGACATCCACGCCTTGGTTTGACCATTTTACATTCTATTCTGTCTCTTGTTTTTCAAGGTGCCTGAAAATGGTTCTGGGGTCAACGCCCAGGTCGCGGGCGGTCTTGGTGCGGTTGCCGTTGTTGCGGGCCAGAATGTCGTTGATGTAGCGGCGCTGGAATTCTTCCTTGGCGGTAGACAGGGACAAGACCGGCTCGAAGTCTTCCGGGTTCAGATCGAGATCTTCGGCCCCCAGGTGCGTTTTGTCGGCTAAGACTATAGCCCTTTTAATCCGGTTCTCCAGCTGACGAATATTGCCGGGCCAGGAGTACTTGCGCATAGCGATCACCGCGGCCGGGGTGAAGCCTTTGACCTTGGTCGTAAATTCCTCAGCAAATTTGTTGAGCAGGTATTTGGCGATTAGCGGCAGGTCTTCACCGCGCTCGCACAAGGGCGGCAGATGCAGCCCGACTACCTTGATCCGATAGTATAGATCTTCGCGGAAGTTGCCGTCTTTGATTCCCTTCTCCAGGTCGCGATTGGTGGCCGAGATGATTCGGATGTTCACCTTTTCGGTTCGGTTGTCGCCGACCTTGGTGACCGATTTCTCCTGCAGGGCCCGAAGCAGCTTTACCTGCAGTTGGGGCGGCAACTCGCCGATCTCGTCCAGAAAGAGAGTTCCGCCGTCGGCCGCCTGGAACTTGCCCGTGCGAGTAGCAACCGCGCCGGTGAAAGCGCCCTTGACATGTCCGAACAGTTCGCTCTCGAGTAAGTTCTCGGGTATGGCTCCGCAGTTGATGGTTACGAAGGGGCCCTTGACCCGCGGACTCAGGGCATGAATTCGCCGGGCCACCAGCTCTTTGCCCGTTCCGGTTTCTCCGGTTATCAGAACAGAGATATCAGTCTGGGAGATTTTATCGATTTTTCTGAAGATTTCTTTCATGGCGTCGCAGGCGCCGATGATTTCACCAAAGCGCATCCGCTCGAGGCGCTCGGTCAGTTCCTGGTTGTCGAGCAAAAGCTCGTTGAGCAAGAGCGCATTTTGGACCAGCAAGGATGCCTGAGCGGCAAATACGGTCAAGACCTCGAGCGAGTGCTCTTCGAACAGGTTGACCACGTTGTCGTTGCCGACATAGAGAATGCCGAACATGTCACCCTTTTCCATCAAGGGGGCTGCCATGACAGAGCACAATTTCAAGTTGACCACCGATTCGGAAGTCTTGAAGGTTTCGTGGTTGAGCGCATCCGAGACAATCAGGGCCTGCTTGGATTTGACTACCTGGGCGACAATTGTGTCGGAAACCTTCTGGATCGCGTCCTCGATGGTCTCTTTCTTGAGGTTGCGGGCTGCTTTGACTTGCAGCAGGTTGCCTTCCAATAAGATCAGCATGCCCTTGTCGGCGCGGGTCAGCTCGATGACCGCGTCGAGCAAGGCGTTCAGCAGATCATCAATCGAGTTGTTGGCCAGCAGACGATTACTGAAAGTCAGCATCTTGCGATAGGCATCCAGCCGGGCTGTCTGAAGATCCGATTCATCGTTGTCAACAGGTTCATCATACAGAAAGAAGGTCAGTTCGGTTTCTCCCAGGCGAATGCGATCTTTGTGACCGAGCTTATGAGCCTTGACCTTCAAATTGTTGACCAGGATGACCTGCTTATCCAGACATGAGATGTTGAAACTGTTGCCGTCAAAATGAATATGAGCATGCGTATCGGACAGGCCGGCATCCGGGATGGAAATATCGTTCTCGGCCCCGTCACCGATAGTGGTGATGCGCTTGAATAGCTGAATGGTTCGTTGTCTCGAATTTTCTGACGGCTGATAACTAAGACTGGGCATGACAAACTTCCTCCATCAAAAACGAGTCTGAAAGGATAGTCCCGCCCCGGAAGGCAGCAGGCTGGGCATCAGGCTGGGAGTTTCACCCGGCAGGATTTCCTGTTCTTCTTTTGTAGTTTTGTAAGGGCTGGTCGTGACCGGCTCGAAATAGACGTTGGCGTCGATGGCTCCGTAGATCCACGCGGTTGCAAACAGGCCCAGGCTGACGTACTGGCCGATCCGCAGCCCGCGGGCCAGTTGCATGTCTCCGGCGGCATACTTGCCGTTGTCGTTGGCCAGGCTAACCAAGAGGCTGTAACAGACGATATTGGCGGTCAGCGACAGCCCGCCGCCTACAGCCAGTAAGATGCCTTTGGTGGTCTGGTCGTTTTGAAACTGGCCTAACCCGAAAGGCAAGAAAGCCACGAAGCGACTGCGGTGGGTCTCGGAGCGTTCGAGGTATATCTTTTTGACCAGGGTCCTGGGCGGTTTCTTGTTTTTATCGGCCATTGCGGCGCGTTCTTTTTCTATTTTTTCGAGCTTGGCTCTCATCTCCGGCTCGTTCCATATTTTGTCGTAGAAGGCCACTGCCGGGGGAGGCACCAAGAAAGCATCCAGGCGATGCAGCGGCCGTAGATAAAGCAAGGCGATGAATTCATCTTTGGCCTTGGCTTCAGCTCCGGTATAGAAATAACACAGCCCCAGCATTTCACGGGCCTTGACGATGTCGTCTTCGACGGTCAGCAAGACGGCCGGGTAGAGCAGCTCATTCAACATCTTGATTGCGTTGCCGAAGTTCTTGTGCTCGAATTCCAGTCCGCCGCGCCTGAAGCGTTCGGGAATTGAATCGCCCAGGGCAACGCTCGCAAGACCCAGGCTAAGCACGACGAATAGCGTTATGATTCGTCGCTTCATTTGGGTCCCTCGCTTTTGGCCTTTTTGAAATCTGTCTTGGCCGCCTTGATGATTGTCTTTTCTCCGGCGGTCACGGTCACTTTTTTCCTCAGGACGCCGCCGTTTTTATCGACCAGCCTTACAAAAACCACTTTTTGAGGTCGCTTGCCTTCGATGGTGATGGTAACCGGTTTGGTCCGGCGGCTGGCCGCGCTGCCTTGAAATTTTGCGTTTACATAGACTTCGGCTTCGGGAAGTTCACTCTCGATAGTAACCAGGGCGGGCAGGAATTTCAAACGACGTTTGAAGGGCTCTTTGGATGGTACCGATATTTCGAATTCGTTGTCCTGGCAGTATCTGCTCTTGATTACGACCCGATGCTTGCCTTCGCTGAGTTCACTTACGAATCTCTGGCCGTATTGAGTAGATTTGTCGTCTTTTGCGACCAGTTTGCCGTCGATTGTGATGCTTTCGAAAAAAGGTTGGGACGAAATCTGTACAGGATGTTTAACAGGCGGTCGGATGGCTACTCTGACCCGATCGCCTCTTTTCAGCCTGCGCCGATCGGCTTTTGGTTTGCGGGTATCCGCCTTAGCGATCAGCCCAATATCGGCCGCAGCCGCAAGCCCGCCATCGCCGGAAGCAACAACCTCGGCGTCAGGCTGCCCTGTCATTTTACCATCCGCTTTGGCCAGTCCGGCCGGTTCTTCGGTCTGACCGGCAGCGGGAGTCAACGGACCTAACAGTCCGCCTGCATCTTGGGTGCCGGTGTTGTCAGCCGGCCAATAGGTGATGGCCGCCCAAACTCC
>JAFDKH010000239.1 GCA_019307065.1 Deltaproteobacteria bacterium | reverse complement strand
TATTCTTGGAATTTGCAGGCTGTTGCCTGAATATATACTTGGTTTGTGCTTATTATACCTGTCAGTAGGAGTCATTCATGGTTTGCTGAGCAAACAGGCGAAATCGACAATTCAGACCGGGGATCAAGCTCAATCGGAGGGTTGACAACATAGGGGTATATTGTTATCTTGCCGGCGCGCTGCAACACAAAGTAGCTCACGCCGGGAGGGGCAATTTAGGACCGGCATACCTCTTAAAAGGGAGGAAACATGGCTGCTGAACCACCGGGAGTTATTGGAAAAGGTATTAGTATTCGAGGAAATCTAAGCGGAGGCGGGGACCTGATAATCGAGGGGACCGTCGAGGGCCAGATTTCTTTGAAGAACCACCTGACTATCGAAGAAACCGGAGTTGTCCGGGCGGATATCGAAGCCGAACGCCTGACCATTAGGGGCGAGATGAGCGGTAACATCGTCGCAAGTGAGCGGGTGGCGGTAATGGCGAATGCAAAAGTCATGGGCGACATCAAGGCGCCCGTTGTTATTATTGAAGACGGTGCGGGGTTCAAGGGCGGCATTGAGATGGATGTCCCTATCCCCGACGGACTTTAATAAATTCTCAAACCTATCGAGGAGACGATCATGGCTAATGTCATCGGCAGCTCCATTGTAATTGACGGCGAAATCACCGGCGACGAAGATCTAGTAATTCAGGGTACCGTAAAAGGAAAAATCACGTTAAAAGAAAGCCTCTATGTCGAAAGCACCGGAGAAGTCGAAGCCGATATAGAGACCCGTAACGTCGAGGTTTCAGGTTCAGTTGTCGGCAATATTCATGCCTCTGACAAGGTAGAGCTCAAGGCTGACGGCCGGATGACGGGCGATATCAAAGCCCCCCGCATCCTGATTGCCGACGGAGCCACCTTCAAGGGCAACGTGGACATGGACCGCTAGTTTCTAGCGGCATGAAAAGGAGCCGTCAATGGCTGATGATACCAACACCATCATAGGAGAAACGATCCTTGTCAGGGGAAATCTCCAGGGTGATGAAGATCTTACCGTTCAAGGTCGGATCGAAGGTTCAATCAACTTATCCAAGACCCTGATAATCGAACCCAGCGGCGTGGTCAAAGCCGATGCTTCTATCAATAACGCTGTGATCAGCGGCGTAATGATGGGCAATCTCTCGGCTAGCGATTCGGTCGAAATCACCGAGACCGGCCGAATGCTGGGAGACATCAGCGCCCCGCGCGTGATTATCGTCGAGGGAGCATTGTTCAAGGGAAAAGTCGACATGGGCAATCTGGAAATGCCGCGTCCGGCTTCTTCTTCTACGAACGATAGAAAACCCAGCTATACTCCGCGCCCGATGCCCAAATCTGAGCCAGCTGTAGAGGCGTCCAAGCCGGTAGCCAGGCCGCCTGCCAAACCAATGGCCAGGCCGCTTGCCAAGAAAAAACCCGTCGCCGCGCCGCCCAAGCGGAGCCTCAAGAAGAAAGCTCACCGCTCAAAAATTCGCTCGAAGAAAAAAGTAGTCGTCAAGAAGAAGCGACGCCGCTAGCAGCCAGACTCCTTACAGGGAGCTTATCTTGGACCAGGATCGCCAGCGCCTGCTGGAATTGCTGAAAATTAAGTCATATCGTTCAGGCGAAGTAGTCCTGGCCTCCGGCAAGGTCAGTGATTTCTATATAGACTGCCGCCAGACTGCGCTGAGTTCCGAGGGTCACTTGCTGATCGGACGCATATTTTTCGAGCTGATTAGCAACAAGTTTCCCGAGGCGGTCGCTGTCGGCGGCCCGACCCTGGGCGCCGATCCGATGATCTCGGCTGTCAGCCTGACCAGCCAAATCGCCGGGCACCCGCTGCAGGCATTCATCGTCCGCAAAGAGTCCAAGGGCCACGGGACCGGGGCCTGGATAGAAGGTATGGCCAATCTAGAGCCGGGAGCCAAGGTAGTCATGCTCGAAGATGTGGTTACCTCGGGCGGTTCACTCTTGAAAGCGATTACTAAAGCCGAAGACGCCGAACTGAATGTCCAATGCGCCATGGTTCTAGTCGATCGGCTCGAAGGCGGCCGCCAGGCCGTCGAAGACGCCGGCCATCAACTGATTTCCTTGTTTACTCGTAACGATTTTCTTGGGGAGGCAAAATAGATGAGCAAGCGAACAATAATAGATTTCGAGATGCGTGACGATGTTTCACCGGTCGTCGATGCCTGGGCCGAAGAAACCCGCTATAAGCTCAAAGATACGGATGGGCCCAAGAAAACTTACCAGAAGGGCACAGGCTTTCTGGTCGCGCCGATGATGTTGGAATATACGCAGACCGGCGAAAAAATTCACCTCGAAGCCTGGGTGCGGGCCAACCTGTTCGTCAGGATTTTTGCACTTTTCTTAGTCCCGTCTGAAATTGGTATCCATAAAGGCGGCTTTAAGCTGGCCGCGCCGCGCAAAATAGCCCGCACGGCGGTCAATAAACTCCTCGAGAAGCTGGGCCAGCCTGTCATAGAATAGTCCCCCCGTAGAATAGGGGGTAGAATAGGGGTCAGACACCAGCACTTGACACTTTCGTTTTTATAACCTGCTAATTGCATTTCTAAGTACTTACAGTGTGTAAAGTGTCAAGTGCTGGTGTCTGACCCCTATTCCGACCCTATTCCGGCTTGACCTATAGTGCCAAGGCATTATACTTGTCCACCGGAGTGAAATCTCATGATGCGGCGCGTAAAATACCTGATTCTGTTCTCGAGCTGGTTGCTTATCTCGGTGATTCTGACCAATTGCGGGCCGCGGGCCAGCTTGCGTGGCCTGCAGGAGCTCGATGAGGAATATGAGCGCCTGTTGCGCAATTGGACCCAATCGGGAATCATCCATCGTGATTTGGACAGGATGTTAACTGTCCACGCCACCTACTTGGCACCCGATTTCAGACAAGCTTTCGGCGTCCAATACACCAAAATCTTCGGAATCGACCCCGGCAAAGTTGATACTGATTTAGAGTTGATTGCGACCACGACCGGGCAGGGGCACGAGTTTTTCATGTTTACCGATATTACCGAAGACGCCTGGAACAATCTCGACGAGCGGGATGCCGTCTGGCGCATGGCGCTTTGGGGATCTCCCGATCAGGCAGGCCTGCCGCCTGCCAGCATTCACAAGTTCCGCGGGCGGGGACCAAACCTGAAAGCCTTTTTCCCGTACATCCAGGGGTTCGGACAATCATATCTGGTGACTTTTCCCTATAAACAAGAAAACAACGAAGCCGTAATCAATCCTGAACACGGCAGCCTGATGATAAAACTAGCCAGCGCCTTCGGCACAGTGAAATTACACTGGAAGGTGCAAGAATGAGCATCGGCGACTGGCTGGATCGACAGCGGGAAAAAAAGAAACATCGAACTTATCGGAAGCATAAAAAGCATATTAAAACCAAGTTCGGCCAGGGCGAAGATCGCCAGCGGGCCGTTCAATACTTCACCGATCTCGGAAAAAACGGCGGCTACGAAGGTCTGCTCGAACGATTCATGGTCAACGTCGAACCGAGTATCAAAGACGAAGACGAAAAAGAATACGTCTACGAGATATTGGTCGAATTCGGCCAGGACGTCATCCCGGCCATCGAGGCCTATCTCAATCGAAAAGACGCGGCCCACATACCAATTACCTGGCCGCTCAAAGTGCTGGCGGCTGTGGCCGAGACAAAAGAGGCCGTGCGTGTGATCGTTGATTCACTCGAAAAAATAGGCACCAGCTACACCCGTGAACCCGAACGCAAGGTCCTCCTGGTCTCGCAACTGGTTGAATATGATGATCCCCGGGTGGTTCCGACGCTGATTCCCTTTCTGCGCGATCACCGAGACGAAGTCCAGCTGGAAGCTCTGGCCGCCCTCGAAAAGAAGGCCGATGAATCGGCCCGCGAAGAAATGCTCAAATTATTGACCGAAGAGGATACTCCCGCCCGGATCAGGTCCGCCATTGCCGAAACAATGAAAAAATTGGGTCTCAGCGTAAAAGGCTTCAGGAAAAAGGTAGAAGATATTTTACCGGACGGCCTGCACGTCGATCGCTCGGGTCGAATTAAGGGCCGCTGGGTCCACGCCATGGTGGAGAGTGATGATGAAGAAAGCTGAGCGAGTGCTGGATTTGATAGCATTCCTCTTGAATGCCAATCACCCGGTCACATTCGAAGAGATTCAAAATGCCTTTCCGGATGATTACACCGAAGGTGCCGAAGAAGCCATCGCTCGTAAATTCGAGCGAGACAAGGCCGACATTTTCGAACTGGGGCTGCCGCTGCGCTACAAAGACCCAGACGATCTGGAGATCGGCGGCTATATCATCGATCGCGACAGCTATGCTATGCCCCAGCTAAAACTGGCGCCCGAAGAGCTGGCCATGCTTTTCATGGTCGGCACGGCCGTTTTGGACATGGACAGCTCGCCGTTTACCCGCGATTTGGTACTGGCTTTGAATAAGATTGGTTTTGCAGCCGATGTTCGCAACCAGGCTGAATATTCCGGGTTGCGCGCGCTGCCTAGTAGCCGGCTCGAGGGAGTCGGCGCCCTGAGAAAAAAAGAATATCTCGAAAACCTGCACCGGGCCATCACCAGCAAAAAAACGGCAGTCTTGTTTTACCACTCGTTGTGGCGCGATGAGAAAACCCAGCGCAAAGTCGACCCCTACGGGCTGGTCTGCCAACGCGGTACCTGGTTTCTGGTGGGTTATTGCCATCTGCGTAAAGCCATCCGGGTATTTAACATCGACCGCATAACCGGCCTCGAAGTAAATCGCTTCAAGCCCAAGTCGAGCGACTTCGAGTTTCCTGCCGATTTGAAACTGAACGACTACATTGCCAAGCACCTCTGGGACATCAAGGCCCACGATCCGGTCGAGGTTGTCATACGTTTCGAACCGCCGGTAGCCGAGACAGTCGCGGCCGAAATGGGCACGTCGGTCGAAAAAATCGAGAGTGACGACGAAGCGCGTATAGTTCATCTGAATGTGACTTACTTAGACGGGTTACTGCCGACGGTTTTATGGTATCGCGACAAGTCGCGAGTGTTGGCCCCACCCGAGATGATTGAAAAAACCAAGGCGGCCTTGCAACGAATCATGGCCGAACCCGGCGCGCAAGGCGGAATCTGATGGCCGATCTCCACGAGCGACTACGCAACCTGTTGTTCCTGGTTCCTTATGTAGTAAGGCACCGCGGCGTAACTTTGGTTGAGTTGACCGAGCGCCTTGGAATTTCAGAAGAGCAATTATTGAAAGAAATCGATTTTCTTCTGATGATCGGGCGCCCGCCGTTTTTTCCAAACGATATGCTTGATATTTACCACGAAGGCGGACGGGTTTTCGTTGATTTACACCAATCGCTGGAGAACCCGCCGGCCTTGACTGTTCTCGAAGCCCTGGCATTGGCTGCGGCAGCAAAAATTTTTGCCGATGAAAATGATACCGATCAAACCTCAACCGCCGTCAGAGTGGCGGTCGACAAAGTCGTCAGGTCTTTACCGCCGGATGCCCAGCGCCTGCTTACCCAGCTGTCAAGGCACTTTCTGATTTTGTCGGGCGGGAGTAAAACGCCCCACCTGGCTACGATCAGAAAGGCGATTGACGAAAATCGCGAGCTGGAACTCAAGTATTTCACTGCCAGCCGCGGCGAAATCACCCAGCGCACTGTTTTGCCCTACGGGTTGTTTCATCGCAACGGCACCTGGTACTTAGCGGCCCATTGTACCCATCGCGATGCCGAACGGGTCTTCAGGCTGTCCAGAATCAGCGAGGCGACACTATCTGATCGCATCTTTGACGGCCCGCCCGACGAATTCAACGTAGCCGAGTTCGTCAAACGAAGTATTACAGTTCCGGCCCGGGGGGCGCGGCTAGTAGTCATCCGCTTTTCGGCCGAGGTAGCCCGCTGGATAAAAGAACGCTGGGGCAGCGAATATCTGACCGAGCAAACCGACGGCAGCCTAATCACCAGTTTGCACGATGTCTCCGACGAGTATGTCCTGTCGTACGTGGCATCCTTCGCAGGAGAAGCCCGAATAGAAGAGCCGCCTGAATTGGCTGAAAAACTCAAGCAGCAGATCAGCTGTGCGCTTGAACAATATAACTGACTTTTTTTAGAATTTTGATGTTCATGGGAGGAGCAAATGCCGACCGAATTTTCTGTCCACAAACGTGACATTCAGTTCGTGCTTTACGAGCAGTTGAATGCCGAAGAACTGTGTAAATTGCCTGACTATGGGGAGTTTAACCGGGAACTCTTCGACATGGTAACCGACGAAGCCGTAAAAATGGCAGTTGATGTGTTGGCTCCGCTGAATTCGATCGGCGACCGTGAAGGTCTCAAATTTGAAAACGGAGAGGTCAAGATGCCTGAAGGCTTCGAAGAGGCCTTTAAAAAATTCGGTGAAGGCGGCTGGATCGGCATGGTTCACAATCCGGAATATGGCGGCCAGGGCCTGCCGAATGTTCTCAAGTTCGTGGCCGCCGAAGTTTTCTCGGGCGCCAATATTGCTTTCTTTCTGACTTCTTTGCTGACTGAAGGAGCGGCCCATTTAGTCGAAAAATTCGGAACCGACAAGCTGCGCAAGACATACTGTGAGAAATTGTATAGCGGGGTCTGGACCGGAACGATGTGCCTGACCGAGCCATCGGCCGGCAGCGACGTCGGCAATCTCAAAACGACTGCCAAGAAAGACGGCGACCATTACCAGGTAAAGGGCAGCAAGATCTTCATCAGCTCCGGCGAGCAGGACATGGTGCCGAATATCCTGCACCCGGTCCTGGCCCGTTTGGAAGACGCCCCCGCGGGAACAAAGGGCATCAGCCTTTTCGCAGTACCTAAATTCCTGGTCAACTCCGACGGCTCGCTCGGCGATCGCAACGACATGGTCTGCGGTAACATCGAACACAAGATGGGTATCAAGGCCTCGCCGACCTGTACCTTGAACTTCGGTGACGAAGGCAAGTGTCAGGGTTGGTTGCTGGGCGAAGAAAACACCGGCATGCGCCTGATGTTCCAGATGATGAACGAGGCTCGCCTGGGGGTTGGAATCCAGGGCCTGGGACTGGCCGCGGCCGCCTATCGCAGTGCGCTCGGCTATGCTCAAGAGCGGGCACAGGGCACCTCCCTGAAAGCCGGCAAAGATCCGAACGGCCCGCGGGCGATGATCATCGAACATCCCGACGTGCGCCGAATGATAATTTATATGAAGTCTATGGTGGAAGGCATGCGCTCGATGATGTACTCGGTTGCTAAATATATTGATCTGGCCGAAAAATCAGAAGACAAAGACGAACAAGCACGCTACACCCATATGGTCGAGTTGCTTA
>JAFDKH010000238.1 GCA_019307065.1 Deltaproteobacteria bacterium | reverse complement strand
CACTTCTGCCGCGCCAGGATTAATAGCCTGATTTGAGTCATCGCAATCACCCCCACAACCAATGCTATAGTTGTCGCCATCACCATCAGTTGGATTGGGATCATCGGGAGTTGCTCCGTTACAATCGTTATCCACCAGATCACACTGAATTTCAGCAGCCCCGGGATTTATCATCTGGTTGGTATCGTCACAGTCTGCACCGCAACCGATCGTGTAGTTGTCACCGTCGCCATCGGTGGGATTGGGGTCGTCAGGTGTAGCGGCATTGCAGTCGTTGTCCAACCCGTCGCACTCGACTTCGCTTGCCCCGGGGTTGATCGTTACGTTGCCGTCATCACAATCACCACCGCAACCGACCGTGTAGTTGTCTCCGTCCAGGTCGGTCGGATTGGGGTCATCCGGCGTATTATCATTGCAGTCGTCGTCGACCAGATTGCAGATGACCTCTGGATTGCCCGGGAAACGATTGGGATCGTTATCATCGCAGTCACCGCCGCAACCACTGACTCCGTCAGAGTCTTCGTCGGGACCGTCGGAAGTCTGCGGGTCGCAGTCATTGTCCAGACCGTCACAGGCAATTTCAGCTTGCCCAGGGTGAACTTCTGGGTTCTCGTCGTCACAGTCTCCCAAACAAACCGAAAAACCGTCCTGGTCGGCATCGATATCATCGGGGGTTTCCGGGTTGCAGTCGTCGTCGATCTCGTTGCAGTAGATCTCAGAAGCGTCCGGATTAACGTCTGAATCCTCTTCGTCGCAGTCACCCTGACAAGCCGAGAATCCATCGCCATCTTGATCGATCTCATCGGCCGGAGTGTGGCCGTCACAGTCGTTGTCCAGGCCGTCGCATTTCTCGTCTTCCGGATAAACCGCCCCTTCACAAACACCGCTCCAATAACCATTGACACAGTACTCGACACCGATATCGCACTCGCCGACCTTGGTGCCAGGACCACATTCGCGCAGTTCGTCCACCTGGCACTCGCTACCCTCTTCGCCAACTTGATCGCCCCCGTCGGCCTGCGTGTCACCGCCGTCGCTCGGCTCCTCGCCCCCATCGGTTTCAGGCAGACAGGCGCCGGAAGGCAGATCACACTTGTAACCGGGGGCGCAATCTTGATCGGATGTGCAACCTTGGCCACCATCAGTCAGACTGTCACAAAGCCCGTCATTGCAGAACATACCGACCGGGCAATCATTATCCGAACCACACAGAATCACTCCGTTGTCGGTCATGCCGGCAGTATCTCCGGCGCAACTTGACAGTGATGCCATTGCCAACAGACCAAAAAGAATTCCACACAACCAAAACTTAGCCTTCATCGATTTGCTCCCTGAAAAAGCTTTAATTGATCAATACTATCATTACTTTGAATAAGTTTGAAGGGCTTGCTGAAAAAGCCCCAGAATAGGCATTTAGGCCTGTTAACGTCGCTTGCAAACAGGCACGTCGCTGGTGTATCCCTCGCGAACGGTGACAGTCAACCAGCCACATCGGTATGTGTCGGAAGGTTCGCAGTCACTGTCGGTCAGGCAGGCTTGCGAACAAAAGGAGCCTTGTGGACTTGTCAGGCATAAACTCGACCAACAGGCGCTCGAGCCGATCCCGGTACAATCAGCACCCAAAATCCCGCTACCGGGGCCAGCGACCTCGCATTGCAAAACTGCCTGCGTGGCTGTTTCGTTCGGATAGATCTTACAGGCTTCTTCAGAACGACAATCGCCATCAATCTGGCAGCTCACCCGATTCGGCAGGCACATGTTCAGAGTATCGTAGATGCCCTGCCCCAGATTGAATGCCATTGTCTGACAGGTAAATACTCGTTGGCAGCTATCCTGGATACACAGATAACCCAGGTCGCATTCGACATCACTGCCACAAGCAACTTCAGCATCGAAGCCAGGGCAATCATCGTCAAAGACGCACAAGTCCAGACAATATCCGGGATAGTCAAAACATAGACCTGAATAACAATCCTGGTGACTTCCACATGGATTGCCCATATTGGGTTCACCCTGGCAAGTCGAGGCACATTGAGTCAAAATCGCGTCAGAACCGATTACAATCCGGCAACACATCTCCTGGGGGCACTCGTCATGAGCCAGGCAGGTGGTCTGGTCACGAACGCAGGCAAAAACAAAATGGTTCTGCTGCGATAAATCAGGGATCGAGGCAACCGAACACATGTAGCCGCGCAGACAATCTGCCCTGGTGTCGCAAATAGCCGAACAGCGGCCGGTCTCGCCGCCCGAACAGAATTCATTGTCGCACAGACACAGGTTGGTCAGGCAATCTGCATTCTGCAAGCACGGGTAACCGGGATTTACTCCGCCCGGGACGGGTGAACGGCAGACCGTTATCACGCTATCAGATAGTTGCAGGAAACTGCAGACCTCGCCATCCGGACAATCTTGGTTATGCTCGCAGGCCGTATATTGCGGGCCGGGATCGGAACCATCAGTGCCATCTCGATCTCCTGCGGCCGGATCGGCAGCCTGGTCAGCACCGTCATCTGACGAACCGTCGGACTCGTCGCCGAACGGTTTACAGATACCCTGCCGGCATAGCTGGCCATAGGGACAATCATCATCGATTACACATTTTTGTTCTGAATTGCCGTTGTCGCCCGTGCAGCCCGCCAAGTTCAGCAACACAAAGACTACCACTATCAACCGGCCACTATCTGGCATTCTAGTCATCCGGATTACCTGAAAGAAGCCGGTTCGATCGCATGCCGCTTGAGCAGCTTGTAAAAATTCACTCGGTTGATACCGGAGATTTCCGATGCTTTGGAAATATTGCCGCTGACCTCGGTTAGAACCTCGCGCAAATACTCGCGTTCGAAATCGTCAAGAACCTGCTTTTTCATACTCTTGAAATCGCGGCTGGACATACCGGCCGGCTGATTCTTCAAAGTCGCCACCAGGCGATTGGGCAAATCGTCGACATTGATGGTTTTGCCCCTGGCCAGGATGACCGACTGCTCAATGACATTCTTCAGCTCGCGAACATTACCCGGATAATCATGGCGCATGAGCATATCCAGAGCATCGACCGCGATACCGGTAACCGGACGTTCATGGTTAGTGGCCGCTTCACGTATAAATGCTTTGACCATTCCGGGAATCGATTTCTTGTACTCTTTCAGGGCCGGTAGCCAAATCGGCACAACGTGCAATCGGTAGTACAAATCCTCCCTGAATTCGCGCTGCTCCATCATTTCTTCCAGGTTACGACTGGTCGCCGCGATAACCCTGACGTTGACTCTCTTGGATTCCTGGTTTGACCCAATTTTCTGGATTTCTCCGCTCTCGAGCACTCTTAGCAACTTGGCCTGCAACGGCAAGCCCAGGTCACCAATTTCATCAAGAAAAATTGTACCTCCGTCGGCTTTTTCGAACTCACCGATTCGATCATAGGTCGCTCCGGTAAAAGCGCCCTTGACGTGACCGAACAAGGCCGACTCGAGAAGTTGATCTGGGATGGCTGCGCTATTGACGACGACTAGTTTGGAGTCTTTTAGTTTGGAGTTGAAGAAGATCGATTTGGCGACCAGCTCTTTGCCTGTTCCGCTATCACCTCGCAATATAACTATGGCATTCGTATCCGCCGCCCGCTCGACGCGTCGCTCGACTTCTTCCCACTCGGGACTCAGGCCTCTAATCAGAACACCGCGCCCGGTTTTGTCAGCGCTGCGGGTCGCTTCGTACAATTGGGCGCGCCTGACCAGGATTGTCACGTTCTTAGACAGCTCTTCTAAGACTTTCAGATCCTCTTCGGTGAACGCATTCGGCTCGGGACTCTCGATGACGATTACGCCGATGCAACGATCCTGGAATGAAATTGGAGCCGAGATGTTGCTCTTAACGCCTTTGAAAAACGGGATATAGTTGGGATCACTGCTGGTATCACCGCTCATGTAGGGCTTGTTGTTGTCCAGGACCCAGAAGACAATCCCGGAAGCGCGACCTCGGGTTCGGCGCCGGAATTTCTCGGGAATGTTGTAGGCCACGTCGCCCATGACAGCCTGAGAACTGGTAACCAGATCTCCGGTTTCTTCCTCGGCCATCAGAATGATCCCGGTCTGAGATTTGGTTCGCGCCAATGCCAGTTGAAGGATCTTGCCCAATAATTCATTCAATTCGGCCACATCGAGATCGGCTGGATTGACGATCCGGCGTTTTACGTCCCAAAGACAATCGAGCTCACGTTTTGATGATTCGACGCTCGAACGAGTGCGGATGACCACGCTAGTTTGCTCTATGAATTCATTCAGAAAATCAAGTTGGGTCTGGTCGAAGTCCTGACCATTTTCAGATTCCAGAATCATGAGTCCATTATCGTGGGCATTAACCGGAACGGGCATCACCAGCTGTTGTTTTGAACCTTTGAAGAACATTTCTTGTGGGTCTTTGCGCAGCACCAGCTGGTCCAGCCTAATCAGATCATTCACTTGCTGCCGCTCAGTCGAAAAGAGGTTTTTGTGCTCGCAATATTTTCCTTGAGTTTTAACCTTAACCTCTAATGCGCCTTTTTCGGGATTGTGCTGAACAACAAGCCCGACCCCGGCCCCGAGCCCCTCGCGAGCACCCCGGAACAGGACATGAAAGATTCCCTTCAGGTCAGCTCTTTTGGTTGCATCTCGTAATAGATCGTAGAGCAGGCTGACCCGTTTGTCATTCTTGGCTGCTGCATTATCGGCCATAGGCACTCTCCCTCATGACCCGGAATCCGCTTCGGGCCCGAACAGTACGGGGATCTTGAACGACTCAGTAGCTCTGAGCGGTTCTGGAAAACGCATATCTATGAGCTTACGGATCAGGCAGTAGGCCAGGTAGTCGTCCCCGGTGGAATTTTCCTCTACCCCGGCCTGGGCGACACTGCCATCCCGGGACAAGAGAACACGCAAAGTAACCCGGCCCGACGGATTGCCCCTTTTTGAACGTCTGGATCGGTCGCAGCGCTGAAAAGCAGGCATGGCTTCATTGACCTGTTCCTGGACGGCACCCATGAACTCGAGCAAACCATTGGGTTTTACTTCCGGCTCAGACGTCGAGGGAAGATCGCTGAACTGATCGGGCGGATATGTCTTTTGAAGATTGTCCAAAAAAGCTTGTTTGCTCTTTTGGGCTCGGGCATCTTTCTTTTCGGCGTAAAATCGCCACAAGAAATAGGAACGCGCCGGTTCTTTTTGTACAGCCGAAAGACTTTGACCGGCAAGTTCGTCGACTTCCCCGGCCAGGATGCCCTGGAAGAAGCTGGGCTCATAGGTATTGAACAACATCGAGAGATCGCCTCGAACCTGAAACATATCAGACAGCGCCTGATCTTGAAGGGCCGCCTGGCCGAGTTTCTGATGAGCAGCCGCCTTGATTAACAGAATCTCCCAGCGCGGACTACTCCACCCCAGGGCCGTTCGCGCCACCTCGATAGCCTCTTTGAATTTTTTACGGCGCAAGTGGATGGCGCTCAGCAAGATAGCCGAATCCATGTCGGCCGGATGTTTCTTGAGATCATTCTCGAGCACTTTTTGCAGGCGCATAAGCAAGTCGGGTATCTGTTTTTCTACGGCATCGATCAGTAAGCGCCTGGCAAAATAAGGATTATAGAAAACGGCTTGCTCGAAGTCCCGGGCGGCTTGACTTTGCTTGCCCTGGCGCAGCTTGATCGAGCCTGCAAAATACTCGATCAGACCCGCCCGCGGCAGGCCGGCTTTGGCCTGCTCGAGTTTCGAAAAGACTGCTTCGAGTTTACCCTGCCGATACAAATCAACTGCTTCGCTCAGGACAAGCATGGCCTGTGATCGCTTCTTGTCACCGGATTCTTCGGGCCCGGCCGGGTTGCGTGAGAATTTAGCGAAAACGTATGGGAACATGCGATCGAGGTAATGGCGTACTTTGGGCGCCAACTCGGTATGGGCGACATTCTCAACCAGCGTAGCAAGTTTGTCGCCCTCTAACTCGTATATATCAGCGAGACCCATGTGGGCCTTGTAAAGCATTGGGTCTTCGCGCAAGGCGGCCAAAAACTCCTGCTGGGCCCCGCCCCCATCGCCCCGGTCGAACAGAGTCTGAGCGTTTTTCAAGTGTCGCCCGGCCCTGAGCTGAGCTTCGTCTCGATCGTCGGGTTTCTGAGCGAGGTTTTTCAGGCGTTTGGGCGCACAAGCCAAAGTAACCAGCACCAGCACCCCTAACACCCACCAGACTCTGCTTGACCTCATCTTCTCTTTCTCCTAATCACCCCCAAGACAATCAATACCAAGAACACAATGCCTGCTGCCTGGCCGGCCGCCGCAGACCCGCATTGACAGCCAAGCTTCTGCGATTGCAGCATGCCGAGACGATCATCCTGATAGGTCCCGCCGCTCGGACTGGCCAGCACAATCGGCGATATTCGCTGGCGGCCATCCGCCGAATGGCACCCAATTTCGCGACTCGCCGACGCACAGACTCCCAGCACTTCGATTTTAAAAGCTGCGTCCTGGCTGATATTGGCACCCCGGGCCAGCATCAGCCGAAGTTCCCAACCATCGCTCTCGCTGGCCACTCCCAATGAATCACCCTGACCACCCAACTGCATTAAGATCACTTGCTGGTCCTGATCGTCGACCGTCTCTTGAATTGCCAACTCGCCCTGGTTGAGCCGGGCCGAACCGAGTACATAGAACAAAGTCCCCTGGCGACTCGAACCATTATCCGGATCGGGCGGGTTCATCTCCAATCTCAACGACAATTCAAAAAGACCCTTTTGCCACTCACCAACCACCGAATTGGTCGGCGGATTGCTCAGCTGTATCGTAACCGGCACGAACCCACCCGGCTCGGGAATGTTCTTGTCGACAATTACGGTCAGCTCGACTTTGTCTGCAGGCAAGCGGCAGTTGAGCGTCTCGGTGTCTGATGTGCCGTATACGGCCACTTGTTGATTGCATCCTCCAGGGTCGACAAAGTCATCACAATAGACATCGATCACACAATCGAGACCCATGTTGCAGGTTCCTTCGAGTGGACATGTCGAGGCCTGACATGGCGGATCCGGATCGCTGAGGACGTTATCTACACGAGTACACAATCTACCCGAGCTGTCGTCGCAGCTGTAGCAACCGCTGCAGGCGGCGTCTTGTTCACTTGGGTTGCATTCGCCGTTTTGGCAAATATGACATTCGTCACAGGGTTCGTCGTCGCTGATCCATTCGTCAACGCAATAGCCTAGAGTATGGTCACAGTATCTCCGCATGCACATGTTGGGAGGATCCGAACAGACAATCTCAGTCCCGCTACAGATTCCGCCACTACAGATGTCGTTCTCAGTACAGTCGTCAGAGTCATCACAACTGTTTG
>JAFDKH010000446.1 GCA_019307065.1 Deltaproteobacteria bacterium | reverse complement strand
CGATGAAATGCAAGACGATCTGGAACCACGGCCGCCGGTGATCACCATGCTTGGACATGTCGATCATGGAAAGACATCGTTGCTGGACCTCTTACGCCAAACCAACGTTCAGGCCGGCGAGGCTGGGGGTATCACTCAGCATATTGGCGCATATCAGATCAAACATGACGGTGACTTGATCACTTTCCTGGATACGCCTGGTCACGAGGCCTTCACCGCAATGCGAGCTCGTGGCGCCCAGGCGACCGATATCGCCATTCTGGTAATCGCCGCTGATGATGGCATAATGCCTCAAACTCGCGAGGCCATCGATCACGCCCGAGCAGCCCGGGTGCCCATTGTCGTGGCCATGAACAAAATGGATCTAGATTCGGCTAACCCGAATCGGGTTATGCAACAATTGGCCGAAATCGGTTTGACACCTGATCAATGGGATGGTGACACTTTGGTTATCCCGGTTTCGGCCAAGGATACCAGCGGGATTGAAGATCTTCTAGAAGCCATCTTGTTATCTTCTGAAGATATCATGCCTCAGGCTAATCCAACGGCCTCCCCAACCGGCACAGTTTTGGAGGCCAAACTTTCCAAAGGGCGTGGGGTTGTGACGACACTCCTGGTACAAAATGGCACGCTCAACTTAGGTGATACCGTCCTGATTGGCAAGCACTATGGCCGCATCAAAGCCATGTACGATTATTTGGGCAAACAAATCAAATCTGCCAAACCGTCCACACCGGTATCGATCTCCGGATTGAGTAGCATTCCAAGAGCCGGTGAGCAATTCATCCGAGTTACTAGCGAAAAAGTTGCTCGACGGATGGTCGAGGATATGGAAGCCAGATATGCTCAACCCGAACAAGTACAAGCTCCTATAAGTTTGGATGAATTCTTCAATCGCTTGCAAGAAGGTGAGAGTAAAACCCTCAACCTGATCGTCAAAGCCGATGTACAGGGATCTCTCGAACCCCTGGTCAACTCCTTAGAAGGATTGAGTAACGAAGAAGTTTCTGTCGATATCCTGCTGGCCTCTACCGGCAATGTCACCGAGAACGATATCATGTTAGCCGCCGCCTCGGAGGGCGTCATTCTTGGCTTCAATTGCGACATCGATCCGGCCGCCAAGGTAGCGGCTGCAAGCGAACAGGTAGAGATCAAGTATTACAAAATTATTTACAAGATGATCGAAGATGTTGAGAAAGCCCTGAAAGGTTTACTCACACCGGAATTCGAAGAGGTAATCATCGGCCGAGCTGAGGTCCGTCAAGTATTCAGGATTCGTAGCGCCGGTATCGTGGCCGGCAGCTATATGCGTACCGGTGAAGCGCTCCGCAATTCTAGAGCTCGAGTCATTCGCAACAGCCAACTGCTTCATAGTGGGCATGTGGGAAGCTTGAAGCACCTGCAATAAAATGTGCGCTAAGTCCAGGCCGGTTTTGAATTTGGTGTTACTATCGAAGGATGGAATAACTTCGAACCAGGGGACATCATCGAATTCTTCGTCAAGCAACAAGCCACCAATGAGTAAAATCCGACAGAAACGTGTTGCAGAACAGATTAGAACTATTCTCAGCGAATTGGTCCTACGGGGGTTGCGGGATCCACGTTTACGAGACCTGACAATTACAGAAGTTACAATTGATCGAGAGCTTCAATATGCTGAAGTCTATGTAAACGCCCTCGGTGATGACTCTCGTGAAGATGAGGTGATGGGAGCATTACAAAAAGCAGGTGGCTATTTACGCCGAAAACTTGCCCGCAGTCTTGCCTTACGCACAGTTCCCCATCTCGTTTTTCGTTGGGATCCAACTATGGCCCACGCTGAGCATATCAGCCAACTGTTGGACACCCTGGATATTCCCAAAGATTCTGAGGAAGAGTAAAACATCTTGGATTCAACAACTCAAGCGATACAGAAAGCGCTGGACAGCGCACACGAGATCCTGGTTATTTCCCACGTGGCACCAGATGGCGACTCGATTAGTTCCTTGTCGTCCACAGGGCTTGCTTTCCAACAGCTTGGAAAGTCCGTGACCTTGGCCAGTGACGATGGTGTTCCTGAGCGTTTCCATTATTTACCCTTATCAGACCAGATTCAGAGTACCCCAGATAAAACAAGAGGTTACGACCTG
>JAFDKH010000445.1 GCA_019307065.1 Deltaproteobacteria bacterium | reverse complement strand
AGCGGAACTGGATCCGGTCGCCCGGGTGTAAAATCCTGTCTGCCGAGGCGACTTTTGGTCCTTCAGCTTCCATAACGAAGTAGCTCAACTCGATTGTCTTGCCCTTCATGCGGACATCCCCGCCATCGGTTGTCCAGAATGTGGCGACTAAAATGAGCAGCAAAACGATAACGCCAGCCGCGGGTGCCAGCCGGGCGGGTCTCAGCAGAGCCTGCCACCAGGAAGTCTGCGCCTTGGAAACTTGGCTCTGATCGGCCCGCTTCTGAACTGTGGCCAGGAACGTCCGGCGGTCATGTTTAGCCTGGAACGATTCGCGCATCTGACCAAGTTCGGCAAGCGAAGCGGCACAGGCTCGAAAGACACTGGATTACCTTTCTATTTCAGTTGCTGCTTTGCTTTTTGGACGAAAATCTTCAAACGCTTGCGAACCGTGGGAACGCTTAGATTCAAAATATGGGCCACTTCTTCCTGGCTCATTTCGTCGATGAAATAGTAGACTGCCAACTCCTGGGTGTCGCGATCGAAAGCTGGTAGCATTTCGCGAATCATGGCTATTTCTTCGATGCTGCTTGAAGAGACCGAGGTTGAAATCGATCCAGCCTGGGTCTGTCTCTTGATGCCCGCGTTGCGTCGTTTGGCAGACCGAATAAAATTGAGGCAATGATTGGTGGATATGCGATAGAGCCAGGTCATTGGCGAACTCTCTTGGCGGAACGAATCGGCCGCTCGCATGGCGCGCACAAAGACTTCCTGCAGCGCATCCTCGGCGTCGGCTGGATTGCCCAACATCATCAGGCAGCGTCGATAGACCAAATGGGCATAACGATCGTAGAGCTCCTCGATGCGAATGGCTGAGGTCCTTTCCCCGGTAAGTACTTGGAATTATTTGCACGTTTTTGCTTTTCGCGTCAAGCATTTAGAGCTTGCCTCCATATGTTTAGACACCGGGCAACTAATAATCCAAAAAAAAATGTGAATGAATACTTGGTTTTTTACGGACATCTCAAAACTTGTCCAGTATCTTGCAAATACTGAATAAATCAGGTAGCTCTAAGGTCAATAACTCAAAGGGAAAACCAGTTCTGTGGGAGGAAATATGAACCGAACAAGAGTTGCCTTATTCTTGGCTGGACTGATGTTGCTGTGTATGCCGGTCACAACTGGGTGTATGTCGGCATTGTCCTACCAGACTGCCGATACGGTACCCAAGGGTGGTGTTGAATTTGGGATGGCCTGGAGTGTCACCAAGTTAGAGCGCATCAAATATACAGATTCACAAGGCAATGTTACCCAAGTAGACGATGAACTCATGGGTACCCTGCCGAACCCGCTTCCGGATTTATACATGCGCTTCGGATTGGCCGACAATCTCGATATAGGTTTCAGGCTGTTTTTCCTTGGTATTCATTCAGATATCAAAATTCGTCTGGTCAACACTGATATCTTCAGTCTGTCTCTGGCCCCGGGGCTCGGTTACTCGCGACCCTTTATTGTTTTTGGAGAATACTCCCTGGATTTACCTTTACTGATGACTTTTAAACTGGGTGAGCATGTCAAGATCTACCTAACCGCGCACGGGCGCATATCCGGCTGGCATTTGGAGCTTTACGGCACCGAAGAGGTTGACGATATCCACACTTTCGGGGCGGGTGCCAATCTGGGATTCGAGTTCGGAACGAAAACCTGGTTCATCAGGCCCGAAGTCGGCTACATGAACTACTTCGTCGGTTTCGAAGATAAATGCAGTGAGAAAATGGAGTTCTCCTGGTTCACCTTCGGGCTCGGTTTCGGCTTCGTTTTCGGGGTCGAAGACGAAAGACAAGACAATAAGATCCAAAAGCTGGAAGAACGCCTCGAACAACTGGAGAAAGACCAAGGCTCGTCAGGCCCCACGACCGCTCCCCCGCCCGTAAAAGCAAAATCGACCGACAATCCTGACGATGTTCGCAAGCGGGCCGACGAGGCCGCCAAAGATCTCGCAAAAGAAGAAGAAAAACGAGAAGGAGCTTAGTTAATATACCAGGATACTAGATACCGGATCCGGTTCGAGCTTCTTGCGTCCGCCGATAAAAGCCAACTCGACTACGAAAGAATAACCGGCGACCAGGCCGCCTTGTTTACGGACTAACTGTCCACAGGCCGCCGCCGTCCCGCCGGTGGCAACTTAGGGTGCCAACTTATGGGTGCCAGCCGAATATACCCCAACTTATGGGTGCCCAACTTATGGGTGCCAGCCGAATATACCCAACTCAGGGTGCCAACTCAGGGTGCCAGCCGAATAAACCAAAGAAAAACTCCTAAGGGGTGTCCGGAATTCGGACACACAGGGCAAGAATTCAGTACGACAGATCATGCGAAAAATATACTCAACCAAATATCCCCTAAACTACAAGGCCTTACAAATCGAGCTGATTAGTTCGGGGTTTGGCAGACTTCTTGCTTTTATTTGTCTTCATGGCCAGAACCCTTAGATTTGTAAAAATTCCCTACGCTC
>JAFDKH010000072.1 GCA_019307065.1 Deltaproteobacteria bacterium | reverse complement strand
AAATCGAATGTCCCCGATACTTCTTCGCCGTCTATTTTCAGGCCGCGACCCTCGCTTAGATCTTCAACCAGAACTGCACCGTCTTCCTCCCAAATCTTCATGTGGTGGCGAGTAACGCTCCGCGAACCGAGGATTACATCGCTATCCTCGCCGCGGCCGAACACCTTCGGCTCAGATTCGATCAGATGCTCTTGCTCGCGCCCACTCGGGTCGGACATGATTATTTTGGCCATTACAACCCACCTGGATGATTAGACGATCTACTGCTCGCGGAAGATGTCCATATTTACCGGAATCCCGCGTTTCTGTAAGTCATCGTAGAATTTTGGAATGAATCCAGTCGCTACATATCTGCCTTTGACCGTGTTATCGGCTTCAAATCCTTCTTGTTTGTAATAAAAAATATCCTGCAAGGTAATGATATCGACCTCCAGGCCGGTAACCTCTGAAATATAAGTGACTTTTCGCGTACCGTCCGAAAAACGAGTTTGCTGAATGATTATATCCACGGCCGAGGCGACTTGCTCACGAATGGCCCTGACCGGCAGATCCATACCGGCCATCAGCACCATGGTTTCGAGACGCGATAGAGCGTCTCGCGGGGTATTGGCGTGAATAGTAGTCAGTGAACCGTCGTGACCGGTGTTCATCGCCTGGAGCATGTCCAGGGCTTCACCGCCACGACACTCGCCGACGATGATTCGGTCGGGCCGCATTCTCAGGCAGTTGCGCACCAGATCGCGGATATTTATCTCGCCGGTACCCTCGATGTTGGGCGGTCGGGACTCGAGAGATACCCAGTGATCCTGTAAAACCTGAAGTTCCGCGGCGTCTTCGACGGTAACGATGCGCTCGCTCTCCGGGATGTACGAAGACAGGCAATTCAGCGTCGTCGTCTTGCCCGAGCCGGTACCGCCGGAGACCAGCACGTTTTTGCGGGCCTTGATACACATCTCCATGAACTCGGACATTCCGGGAGTAAGTGAACCATAGCGCACCAACTGAGCAACGCTCAGGGCTTCTTTTTTGAATTTACGTATGGTTATGCAAGGCCCTTTCAAGGCCAAGGGAGGAATGATGGCATTGACTCGCGATCCGTCTTTTAGGCGGGCATCCACCATTGGTGAACTCTCGTCAATCCGGCGGCCAATCGGGGCAACGATACGTTCGATCACGCCCAGGACGGCATGGTCCGAAGAAAAAATCTTATCAGACATGATCAACTTGCCATCCCGCTCGACGTAAATCTGTTTGGAATGATTGACCATAATTTCGCTGATGGATGGATCGGCCAGAAAATCTTCGAGGGGCCCCAAGCCGAGGGCTTCGTTGATGACGTCTTTTACCAGAACCTCAATATCCACCCAGTCTTCGATCTCACCGTCGGTCTCCATCTGCACAATGATGTTGCGAATGGCCCGCTCGGTTTGATCCCACAATTCGTCGTCACCCAACTGTTCCAAGTCAAGCCGGCGCAAATCCAGGTATTCAATCAGACGTGAATGAACATCGCGCTGCAACTCGGAATACTTGGCCAGCTTGGGATCAAGTTTGCGTTTCTTGCGTTTGGGCGGCTCAGGAACTTCTACAGATGCGGGTACCGATTCAGAATCGATGGAAGTCGAGGACACCTCACCGTCCATCTCATCGAAGTCATCCAAAAGTTCAGGTTCTTGTTCAGACTCAACGTCCAGTCTTTTCTTGACGCCGCGCTTGGTCGACTTGCGCTTGCCTTTGGATGTCGGTTTCTCACGATCTACAGAATCTTCGGTCCCGGAAAGCTGAATGATAAAGTCGCCAACCTGGATCTCATCCTTTTGGCGAACCACCTGTGGACCGCTGATCCTTTTTCCATTGACCAGCGTGCCGTTGGTGCTTTTCAGATCAAGAATGACTACTTTACCGTCGCGCTCGACAATTCGGGCGTGCTTTTTGGATACATTCCCTCGGGGCAGAATGATATCGTTGCCCTGGACCCGTCCAATCGTAATTTCATTTTTCTGAAAATCACGTTTTTTGGAAGTGCCGCCTTTTTCGGAGATTTTTATGCTGAGCATGTTTGTTTGCCTCTGAATTTTATCCGCTTATGAGAATCTCAGTCAAAAATTCCGAACCCGACCTCGCTCTTGGCTCTTTTGTAACGGCTCTTGATGTCCGCAATCATCTTCAAGATCTTGGGAGTATCCGGGTTGACTATTCGAGGAGTTACAAAAATACATATCTCAGCTTTCTTTTCCTTGAAGACCCTTGATTTGAAGAGTTCGCCGATAATCGGAATGTGGCCGAGCAGTGGAACTTTAGAGACATTCTTTTCCTCAGCAATGTGGAACAGATTGCCCAGCACAATGGTTTGCCCGTGACGAACCGTGACATTGGTCTTGGCACTGTCCCTGACGAAACCGGGAACGTCGATTCCTTCGGCGGTAAAACCAATCGAACGATCGATATCGCTGACTTCGGCAAAAACTTCCATTTGTATGTTGCCATGCCGGTCAGCTGTCGGAGCTATTCTCAGGATTACGCCGAATGGCTTGTACTCGATCTTGATCGCCAAAGCAGTCACGACGACGATCGGAACTTCGCCACCCGACCAAAACTCGGCCTTCTCTCCGCTGGCACAAACCAACTTGGGTTGCGCCAAAACGCGAGCATAGCCATCCTGGAACATGAACCCGAACCCGAACGTGGTTCCACCATTCAAACGGCCACCGACGGTCAAGCCGGCCGTGTCGATTCCCGGTCCCTTGAGCACCTTGGCATAATTGACATTCATGGTTGTCCCAACATCTCCTTCTATGTCCAGTGGCCACTTGATACCGATATGGTCAGTCCCGCTTTTCTTGATCTCGACAAAATCGATCTCAACTAAGATCATGCGCTTGATACCGACGGTCAGCAGGTTTTCGACTTCCTCACCAACGGCCTTGGTAATCATTTCGGCCTTCTGGAGGTCGGCTTTGGATTCCACCGAACCTTCCAAGAAGATCTTGGTACCTACAACTGTCGCTTCAACGTTCTTCAAACCCGATTTCTGCAATTCGACGTTGAGTTGATTGGCAACCAGTTTTTTGGCATTCGGATTGACTTTGACAAAACTCTTCACCTGCGGGTAGAGGGCCACGATATCGTTTACTCGACGGTAATCTTCACTGGTAAATGCCCGTCCATCAAGAATCACCCTGTCGCCGACCGGTCGAATCGAAATACCCTCTCGATCACCAAGGAGTTTGCGTACTTCGCTCATCAGTGAACGGACATCTTCCTTGCTGACCACGATCGTAAAGTTAACCGTTGATTTACCCCGTCTCCTGATGGTCATATTTGTGCGACCGGCACCCGTGGCGAAAAGAATAAACGTGTCCCGTCCGACAGTTTTAACGTCAGCAACCCTGGGGTTGCCGACGATGACCTTATCAATTCCGGTGTATTTCATGCTTTTTTGTTCGCCGACTACCATGCGAATCATCCTGCCTTGTGCAGATACATTGCCTGGAATCAAGGTCAAGCTGTAAAGCACGGTCAATGCCACTAAATAAGAAACAGGCGCCAACTGTTTTAGTCTCATCTTAAGCTGCTCCTTCCTTCTATCCCCAGGATATTTATACGAGAATCTCCCAAAGGCCAAATGATGTCAAGCGAAAATAAGGACTCAAAACAGTCCAAAAATCAAAAGATTTTCAGAATATTGAACCGGATCAGTGTTGCCCAGATTGCGCCTAAAGCTATGGCAATTCCGTAGGGAACCGTAATGGGCTCTCTCTTTTCTTCCTTGTCACGTTTGAATAATCGCTTAATTGCGACTATCCCGTTTTTTCCGAAGGCGATACGTAACAGGGCCATGACTGCACCAATCAAAGCGGTTGCCATTGCCACAGTCATCGAATGCACGAATCCGGCCATTGCGCCCAAAGCCGCCATGAGTTTCACATCACCGGCCCCAAGAACACGCCGCCCCATCCGTGGCCAATCGCTTGCAACAAAAGCCCAGCTAGCAGGGCCGGATAGGTAAGCCAATTGTATATTTTCTTCTTGGCAACATCGCTAACCGCGCCGACGATGGCTACCCCAATAATCAAGACATTCAGGCTGATATCTATTATTACGGACAAGTCCATGACCATGCATCCTAGATCGGACATGGTTTCGAAGCAAGCAATGAAGTTGTCAAATAAAAAAAACAGCCCCCAAACAAATAGGAGCTGTTTTTATTCTCTCGATGGCCAGATTCAGCCACCGTCCGGCAAGTCAGGCTCAAGTGCCGGAATCGTTCTCTTCACCGAAGTTTTTCAGGCCCTTATGGTCATATAATTCTGATTCGGCTTCATTGGTGTTGGACACGGCAGCTTCGTTACCGCCTAGCGCATTAGCGGATGTTGCGAACAGCGCGCGGATGTTGTCGCCAAACAGCGAAACAACGCCGATTGCGGCAATGGCGATCAAAGCAACGATGATGATGTACTCAGTCATTCCCTGACCTCTACGTCCTCTAAGTTTCCTCAACATAACTACCTCCCTTTCTTGGTTACAAATTGTTAAAAAGTTTTGCTTTAATTCTCATGATAAATACATTTATACACTCCCGCCCGGGAGCGATCAATCGGTCAAGTGACTGATAGCCTATAAATATTTGTATATATTGTGGTTTTACGGAAAAATTATTTCAATTTGACCCTTAGAAATGATAAAGAATCCCGGCGCAGGCATGTAGAACCCTGACGTTCGAATCTCCCTCAATCAGAATCTTGTACTTCGCCTCGACAAACATATCCAGATTGGAGAAGAGGTTGAAAGATACTCCGACAATTCCGCCGACATTGAACAATGTGTCGTCCCCATAGGTAGTCAAGCCCGGCGCCAGCCCGATATAGATATCCAGGATCGATGCAGGAATGATAAATTTGAATGCCAGATTTATGTCAGTCGCATTAATGTCTTTGAATTTGTACAACTCAGCCGAGGGCGAGATGTGAAAGGTCCAGATGATTGGAATGTTGACGTAGAATCCCCACGAAAAACTGGTGTCCCAATCATCGAACTGGATTTCGTCGGTCTGACTTTGCGGGAAAGCAGCCCCAAAAGACACGCCCAACCCTACCGAGTCTTTACTCGGCCCGGCCAGAGTACTGCCGGCCATACAAACCAATGCGAATGCCAAGCTTAAAACCATTACTCTTTTCATGAAATTCTCCTTGAGTTCTTTGTCGTTTCGAAATCTGACGCTATTGGGCCAATATCTGTTCAATAATTTCAATATTTCTTTTTCGATCTTATTTTGGAGGTTTCAGAAAAACCCGCCGGGGATCCAGCATGCGAATTGTCAGAAGATGATCTTGCTCTGGGGGTTTTACCCAATCGAGGTTTTGATCTATTTTTGGGTCCCAACCCAGAATTCCTTTAATCTGGCTGACAATTTCTTCGTCACTCCGGTCGCCGTCCTTGACCAGTGAAACCAGCCGCAGCTCTTGCCGGCCGGGCTGCTTGACAAATACGCATTTGTCGCTAACTACGGTCGTCACTCGACTACCCGGTCCGGTAATGTAGGGCACCCGGTCAAGGTAGCGCAGAGGCGCCAGCGGAACGGTCAAGATTGTTTCCCGGGCGGTATTCAATACGTCACAGGCGCCGCCGCTTCCAACTAAGTACATGACATCCGGTATCAGGGTCGAGTTGATATCGGCGAACTTATCAACCTGCCCGGCACTCAGAGAGCCAATGCATCCGGCACAATGACTGCCAACCAGGCCTCCCAGAGAAAACAAAGAATCCGTCAACATCTTGCAATTTGGAATGTTGGCAAAGTTGAAAAGAAATGGGCTGGCAGGTCGGGGCGCATAACCGTAAAAACCTGTCTCGGCCACCAGGTCAACTTGATGGGCATCGCTCTTGAGCAAGAAAGAAGCCAGCCAGGCTGCCAGATTCGACGTCCCCTGACCGGCCAGGATTAGCGAGTAGCCTTCGTCTTTACAGCGACGATAGATCCGTCGAGCTGCCTCAACTGTCATTATCTCTGTCGGCAACGCCAGCGGATCATCGGAAATGAGTTCGGCCAGCCGGGCCAGTTCATCTTCCCAGGCGTCAGGACGACCTTTCTGAATCAAATCCGTCAGGCGGGAAGGACCAATCTTTTTCAAGTAGTCTTGATGATCTCGACAACCCAGGACCCATTGGTCGAGCCAGGCTGCAAATTTTTCAGGATCGCGGTTTGCATTTCTGAAGTCGACGATGAAATCATAGTCTTCGGCGTAACTCTTACAGGTGGGAATCGGCCGACCGAAAAAACCGCCCGGGTGAGCGCCAAACGGAAGCTCAACTACCGCCCGCACCAGTTGAGCCGGCAGTCGCGTCAGATGGGAATTGGCCCGAATAAAATCAGTGTCGACGATCTTCTCTACACTGACGATGGCGCCGTTTTTAGCTGCCAAAGCACCCCATAGATTTTCAGCCAGGGGTGGACTGAATAAGACGTTCCCGGCCGCATCCGCTACCCATCCATGAACCAGTGAGACATCGGGCCGCAGGGCTTTTACAAAACCTTGTTCGCGGCCTTCGAACGGATCTTTGAAAGCGGCATAGGCATCTGAGTTATCTTCCGCCATCGACGAGCCAATCAGCGAGCCAGACGGAATTCCTGCCAGGTTCAAGGCCCCCGCTAAGAGCCGCAGACAAAAAGACAGGACTGACCAGTTCTCGATAGTAACGTTCTTTCCGAGGTAGGCCGTATTGAAGTTTGGGTTGGGACCCGGAGCCGGATAGACATCGCCGCAATAGGTTGTCACGATGCGCTCAAGCAAACCACCTTCCAGCATCATAACCGCGTGATTGACCGCCCCGAGCGTCACCAGAGTGAATTTTGGATCTTTCTTCCAGAACTGCCGAAGGACTTCATTGATCAGACCGTAAGGAAAAGCATGTGTCACCAAAGTATGCAGCGCCATACCTGGTTTTATATTTTCCAAGATTGCTGTCTTGAGATCTGTTACCCGGGTTGGCCCTTCGGCGGGAGGAACATTGAAAACCTGATCAAGCGCCCGTCCGAAGCGGCTCAAATGCGGAATCATCGCTCTTGATCTCCATAGTCGGTCTGAATCGGCAGCCCAAAATAAGCTCCTTGAACCAGGGCAGCCATCCCGACCGAACCAAGCGAGTTGGCTAGCGGCATTCCGTCAGGCGGCACTACGAAAACAGTTGCGTCGGGCTCTTCATAAACTAAAAAGAAGCGATGGTCGCGCTTGGCACTTCGCACGAACGGCTGGATCCATTTTCTGCGCTCTGCAAAAACTATTCGGGTCCCGAAGCGTTGCGGAATCAAATAGGCCGCATCCGGCTCCTTGCCGGAAGCAATCGAACGCCAGGTTTTGAACAAATCGAGATCATAAGCTTGCATGAAAGTCGGGTCTAAAGTGACCAGGTAATACTGCTCGGGAGCAAAATGGATAAGATAAGGAAAAGAATCCCAGTTGCAGGTAAAAACTGTCTGCTTGGGTGCAACGTTATCTTTTATCCACTTGGCTGCGCCCCGATAGTAGAGCGAACGATCGGTTCGCACAACATACTGAGCATCCAGCACCGCATGGGTGGTCTGAGCTGCAAGCAATAAAAAACCGATGCCCAAAAGAGACGGACAAAGAATCCGGTGCCGCCGAACAAACTCGCGACCATCAAAGTCCGCCAGTAGATCTTTTATCCCTGAGGCAGCAAACAAAAGTGCAAATGGCACCCAGTACTCAATGAATCGAGCGATATGCAAGAAAAGAACGAAAAATCCGCAGGTCGCCAGCAGCAAGAACAGGGTCCTCAAGCTTGCTTTTGTTTTCTGCAGCACAAACAAGCAGGCAACTCCCAGCATTCCAAAAAGAGCCACCGTCGTATCCCACAGAATGATGCGTCCGCTGGGCGGCTTGAACTCGAAACCCATGGTGGGGATACGCGAAGCATTCAGGACAACCTCAATGTTCTGGATATACCATAGGTGAATAATGTTCGCTCGATGGGGGTGTAAAGCCAGGCCGACCATTGTCCCGACCAGAACTGCAACAACCAGTCGCCAGGGAAAGGGTTCTTTGTGTAGCTTGCAGGCCAACCCGTACAGCAACACCAGGCAAACCAGCAGATGCGCTGCCGTATAACAGAGCGGGAAAATCAGCGCGAGAAGAAATGTTCCCCATACATTTCTGCGCAACATCAGGTGCGCGCCCAGCAGTGAAAACGGTATAGCAAGCAAGTGCGGGCGAACCAGGCTCAGCCGGAAAAAGAACATACCTCCGGCCCCGATCAACAAGAATACAAATAACCAGGGTACCGGCAGACCGTGCCGAATCAGGATCCAGGCAAGCATTGCCAGCAACAAAGCGCCCAAAATGACTACCAATACTTTTGGTCCAAACGTCAGATCGGAGCCTAAGAAAGGGATCAGCAGAACATGAAACAAAAACTGCTTGTCGGCATAATGTTCCTTGAAGACGCTGGCTTGGGTCCAGGGAAATTCGTGCAGAATGCCTTGCTCCGAGATGATCTTGGCAACCCGGGTATGATAGTAGGCATCGGCCCCGACCATATCGGAGCTTTGAAACTGAATTGAGGAGATTACCAAAACACCAACAAGAAACACGCCGGCCACAAACAGCCAGCCCTTGAGCCCGACCCG
The DNA here is from genome assembly GCA_019307065.1 of Deltaproteobacteria bacterium. Taxonomy (GTDB): domain Bacteria; phylum Myxococcota; class B64-G9; order B64-G9; family B64-G9; genus JAFDKH01. The sequence goes on along the minus strand of JAFDKH010000072.1, from coordinate 17,695 downwards.
AACAACCTCGTCCGGAGGAGCCTCGCTGCGCAGCAGGAATTTCAGAAACTTAGGCACCCACAGATGATAGGCCATGGTCATTTCCCGATCAAGCCAGGAAATACTTGACACTCTGCGTTGAGTGGGGCTAAATGCGCTTCGTTGACTCTGGTATCAATATAAGAAACGGGATTCAAGATGGTAGAAAACGCCAAAAGAACCAGAAAAACCTCCACAGAGAAGAAAAAACGCCAAATCCTGAATGCCGCCGTACGAGTATTCGCTCAGAAGGGCTTTCATCGCTGTCGAATATCGGATATCGCCAAAGAGGCCTCAGTTGCCTACGGGCTGGTATACCACTACTTCGAAAACAAAGAGGAAATCCTCAATTCTATTTTCGACGAGAACTGGGGTTTGCTCAATAAGGTCATTGACAACGCCGCTGAGCAAAACACAAACCTCGAAAAACAGCTGCTTACAATCGTTTCGGTTATTTGTGACGCCTACCGCCTGGCGCCCGACATTATCCAGGTAATGGTGATCGAGATTGCCCGTTCGTCAAAATTTTTAAAAACACCCAAAATCAAAACCTATGAAAAAACCTTTTCACGCCTGGCCGGAATTTTGCGAAAGCACCAGGAAGCGGGTGAAATCGATCCTGAATCAGATCCCAAGTTCTTGGCCTATTGTTTTTTCGGGATGATCGAGCTGATCTTGACTGGTTATTTGCTTAACACCCTGCAACCCGAAGAAGGCCCGGCCTTTGAAAAGATGAAATCCCGCCTGGTTAACATGTTTCTCAATGGAATCCGAATAGGGGCCCAGACTCCCCTTCAAAAAGATCAATCCAAATAGCTATAAACCGCCTCGCACGCAGCGTACGGCGCGGGCGTCGAGCTTGTTGTTGTGATTGGTGCCGGTTACGTAACCATCGTCAAATTGGACCACCCAGGCCTTTTGAGTCTCTCCGACGAAGGTCGTAGACGACCAGCAGACATTCGGTTCCGGCGGTTCCGGCGCTGAACCCGGAAAGACGTTCGGATCGACCGCGGGATTGCCCCGCCGGTTGTCGACAATGCTGTGCAGCTGCTTGATGTCGGGCAGGCGCCAGTCCTGCTGGTCGCCCCAGTCCAGTCCCTCGCAGCGAGCCAGCGCGTCTTTCCAAATAACCCGGTCGGCAACCCCGGAACATTCGCTCCCGGTCTGGCCGTCCAGGCATCCCTGCCAGTCCAGCCCGCTGACGTTGTCGGTCACCACCGGCTCCGCCACAATCAAGTCAACGGTAAAACGATCTCCCAGCGCCCCGCCGGCAACCTGCGGCCCGCGCCGCACACAGCGGTAGCGGAGGTTGCTGTCCTTATCGGTATTGCTCATGGAACCGAAGCCGAATTCGATGTAGACCGCATTATCCTGGTCCTGAAATACCGACGACGACGTCCAGAACATTTCTGGCGGCGTGTTTGGAAAGGCATCCAAGTCAATTGCCACTTCGTTCTCTCTCGTCTGGTAGTCCACGATGGACAACAACTCGTACTCGTTCGGCAGGTACCAGTCGGTATACCCGCCCCAGTCCAGGCCGTCGCAATAGTCCAGGGCCGGCCGCCAAGGGTTCGGAATATCTTCTCCCGTCAGGCAATCGTTTCCACTGCGATCGAAGGCGCAGCCTTGCCAAATCAACCCGGTGACGTTGTCCTCTACAATGGGCTGGTCCGCGACCGGCTCGCTGCGGGTGAATCGATCTGAATCCGGGTTTGTTACGTACTGGGCGTCCTGGCCGCAGCAGTCAGTGGTCGCGCAGTCGGGTCCTCCCGCCGTTCCCAGGCAGTCAATCGGGTCGATACCATCGTAGCATTGCCGCTGGTCGGTGTCGGCCAGGATGAAATGCGGACCGGGGGCGTTGCAGCCCGACTGGCCGCACCCGGGGGATATACAGGCATAGGTAACGCAAATGTCGTAGTAGTAATTCGGTGAGCCGCCTGTATCGCACAGGGTGAAGTCGGGTTGGTCGGTGCAGTCCTGCACCTTCTCGCAGGCATCACCCGCCCAGCCGGTCAGGCAGGCGTCGCATTCCTGACCCGGATCCCAGTTATTCGGGCAGGTTCCGCAGTCGTCGCCGGCGTCCACCCAGTGCGTCTCGCATGCTGCGCAGTCCTGTTCCAGGTCCCAGTTACCGATGCAGGTGCCGCAGCCGTCGTTGTTGTCGACCCAGTTACCCCGGCAGACCGCGCAGTCCTGCGCCTTGTCCCAGTTACCCACGCACTCCGCACAGTCTTGAGTCTGGTCCCAGTTGCTAAGACAGGTGCCACAGTCGTCGCTGTTGTCCACCCAGCTGCCCCGGCACACCGCGCAGTCCTGCGTCTTGTCCCAGTTGCCCACACACTCCACGCAGTCCTGGGTCGCATCCCAGTTACCCGGACAGGTACCGCAGTCGTCACTGTTGTCCACCCAGTTGCCCTGGCACACCACGCAGTCTTGCGCCAAGTCCCAGTTGCCCAGGCAGGCCGCGCATTCCTGCGCCACATCCCAGTTGCCCAGACAGGTGCCGCAATCGTCGTTGCTGTCCACCCACTCGTTCAAGCAGGCCGCGCAACCTTGAGCTGAGTCCCAGTTGCCCAGGCAGCCCGTGCAGTCCTGTGCCAGATCCCAGTTGCCCACGCAGGCATTGCAGTCCTGAGCCGGGTCCCAGTTGCCCGGACAGGTCCCGCAGTTGTCGCCGTGGTCCTCCCAGTTGGTCCGGCAGCAGACTCCGTCCCGGCAAGTCAGTCCCTGCTTGCAGGTATTTTCAGTTGAACATTTCTGGCCGTCTCCACCCACTTCGGGCATGAACACGTCGCAGCCGGACAGGCTCAAGACGAGGATTATACCTAGCAAGCTGATCAATCTCATCTCACCACCTCCCGCCCAGCGTGAATACGAACCCGCTTCCGTCCGTCGCCGCGCCGGCCGTTACTCCCTGGCTCTGGACCCATTCCTCCACCCACTCAGCCTCGGAGGGAGCCAGTATCCATAGAACCACCCCGGTAACCGCCAGGGCCGCCCCGGTTCCCAGACTGGCGAACATCAGGCCCGACCAGGTCCTAACCTTGTCTTGCGCGCCCCAGTCCCCGGCCTGGTAGTCGTCCCGTGCAAAGGCGATCTGTATGGCGGACACCCCGGAGAAAGCCAACAACCCCAGGCCGGACCAGAAGGAAGCGTGACCCCACTTGTCGAGGGGGTGCATCGGGTAGATCCCGTCCAACTCCAGCTGAATGTCGATTTTCCGGCCGGAGATCACGGTGGTCTTCATGCTCAAGGCCTCGTATCCCGGTCTCGACACCTTGACCGGATACTCTCCGGAAGCCAACTCGACGGTAAGCGGTGATTTGCCGACATCTTCCCCATCGACATTTACAGTCGCCCCGGCAGGTTCGGTGTTGACCACCAGGGTACCCGGTAGCGTTTTAACTTTCGGAGCCGAGCTGGCATCCTGGGCGGGTTGTTTGAAGTTAAGCGGCTTGCAGAGCTTGGCGCTGATCTCAACGATGGCCTTCAACATGAGATCTTCTTTGCAGGCTCCCCCGGCCGTGGCCGCGCGTTCCGCGGTCGATTTCTTGAGATCGTAGAGAGTGGCCGTGACCTGGCAAGTCTCGCCGATCTTGAGGATCTGGGTCGAGAGTGTTTTCTGCGCGGCCAGTTCCCGGCCGAGCTCTATCTGGCAGCTCTGGTCGTGGCAAGCTTTGTAGCTGTCTTTTTTCTGCTCGGTAAGGCGCTTTCTGATTTGGTCCTGCGGAATGACCTGAAAACCGCCCTCGGTAAGCCGGGCCGAAAGGAATGCGGTCAGTTTGTTCAAAGCCTCTTGATCGAATCCGGAACCCCGGTCTTGCATTTCAAACACCGCGACAATAGGCCGCTCCTGTGCCCGGCTCACGGGCGGCAAAACCGACAAAAAAAATACTCCGACGAAAACCACACGCATTCTTTTCACGCCTATCCTCCTTGCGGCGAAATTAACCTTGGTTATGCTATCGTGATGATGGCCGCTTTTCAACCGAGAGAAAGGGGGTCTTCTAAAAACGAGTATTGCTTCCAATCCCGGCTGAACCTAGATAGGCCAGATCCAGAAAGAAGAACACATCCGGGTAATCCTGTCCGCGAATCATTCTGACCGTCAGCGAAAAGCCCCAGCAGTCACAGTTTGAGTTATAGCTAAGCCCGCCCTGGTACCAGGCCATTTTTTTCTCACGCAGATCGAGGCTGGCCCCGGCGTTCAGGGCCAGGCCCCAGGCGATCGCCACAATGGCCGTGCCCTGAAGAACATGAACTGTTTCACCCAGGGCCCTGAAGTACTCGGGCGCAATACCAAACAACAGACCTCGCTCGCGCTGAACTCGCTCGGACAACGGCAACGGTCGACCCGCTGAATCGCGAACGGACGGCAAGTACAGATAAGACAGAGAAACGCGATCTCCCCGCCGATCAATAAACCTCAATGCCATATCGACTTCGGCTAACGAATTGCTCTGCCAGTCGTATCCCAACATGGCGGATGCGAAAATGTGCGACCAGTCAAAATCCATTTCGACCGCAGCCTGGCCCGGCTCAACCTGGGCCAGATCAACGGCCTGGGCGATCGACAGACCCACGAACTTAGAAAACCCGAGTCTGCCTCTCGAACGGTATAGACCCGTATTGAATCCTACCAGTAATTGTTGAGCATCCGAATGCAAGCGGTCATTCATATCCAAATATGGTCTGGGGCCTTGTGACGTAAGCCCCCGCCAGGCCCCGGCCAACTGCAACCAGGGAGTAATCACATGCCCGATTCTGTCGGCCCCTTCACCAAAGGATCTAGAGAGCTCGGTCGCCAAGCGTAAATGCGCAAAACTTATCCCGCAGGTGTAGTTGTCGGGCGCCTTGGGACCATGCGGTAAATAAGCCAGCTGACGGTGGCTCAAGCGAGCCTGCAACTGTAAAAAGTTTCCGAGTTGAAATGGAAAGCTTAGTTCGGGCTCCAGCATAAATCGAAATGCCCTGCGCAACTCACCATCAGAAAGCAAGCCATCACCCTCGCCACCCGGGCCGTTGTCGACACCTTTGTCTGCTGCGGGTGCATCTACATAACTCGGTTCTTTCTCATCGGGAGTCCCATCAAAACCCCAGTCTCTATAGGCCTGTGATAATGACGACAGGTTGGCTCCTTCGGCAGTCAACGAAAATAAGAACGGCCAACCTTCAGGCCCGACCGGCGCCAAATAAAAAGACAGAGCGCCCAAACGTTGAATAGTATCGTGAGTCTTCTGTCTTTCCAGTGCATCGGCCTGGTCGCCGAACAGGTCAACCCCGCCAAATCTCAGGTCCTGCAGGTAGGTTGCGTCAAGGGCCACCAAATAGTCCTGACCGCTTTTTCCCAAAGCAATTGCACTGGGCGCATAATCAGCGGCTCGCCCGGCCATGTCGCTGACGAAATCCCGGTTGATGTCACTGTCCGAATAAAGTCGTATGGCGGCATTCAAGCTGAATTTCGAGCGAGTCCGCAGCCAGGCATCGAGCTCGGCCGAGTAGCGATGCCGAAGATGTTTTTTTGAATCTATGTCAGCAACCTTTTCATCGTAGATGTACATCAAGCGTGTTTCGATCTGGCTGTTGAGGCTGGGACGTGCCCTGAATTCAAGCCGTTGCCGAAAACCTCGTTCCTCGAACCAGTCGGCCGTCAAGGTCGTGTCTGCACTTCGTCCCAGGGTGATGAAAAGCGATTCACTCAACACAACACCATCCCGCCCAGAATAGTTTATCTGTGGAAACAGGAGGCCGGTCCGCCGATTACTCAACGGCAGGTAGGCAACCGGTGCAGCAAAGACCGGTAAGCCCTTCAGATACAGCACCGGCCAGGTCAACCAGGCTCGTTCTTCGACAATTATATCTGCCTTACAAGCACGGATTTCCCAAGAGGGCGCCTCATCGCCACAGTCGCAGGCTGTAAAGCGGGCCTGGCTGATATCGTAGCGCTGGTTCTCTTTGACTACCTGGGCACCCTGCAGAGTAAAAACGTTGCGACCGGCCCTGATAAGCTCAAGTGAAGTCACACAAGCCGGCAATTCCTTTGGCGACACGTCTTTTTTTACGAGGATGATTGCTCGCCGAATGACCGCCCGAGAGGTCTTACGGTCCAACTCGAGCCGGTCGCTCAACATTACTGAATTGCGCTCGACTACCTTGACCGAGCCGGCCAATACAATGCGTTCCTGGTCCGGAAAGATCTCAACCCAATCGGCCCGAATATCGATGTCCTTGCCGGTAAGGTGGACACCACCGGTCAGCAACAGGGGACCATCTTTACTGCGGGTTACCAGTTCTTCGGCCTCAATTTGGACTTTGTCAGGAACAGTCTGCAGGAGTTGAAAATCACCCGCGCGCGGCTGAGCCTGACTGAACGTGGCACCCAGACAAATGCAAACAAAAATAGACAGGCGGAGAATGAATAAAGCGCTTGGGGGAACTACTTCACAAACCAAAAGACTAAAAAATCCGCTGCTGTCATTGAGGCCTGTCGAAGTTGACATAGACCATATTGTCTTCTTGACTAGTTCGATAAGGTACGCGACCTCTCAGTTGAATCTCAATTCTTACCGAGCGGGTTACGCCTTCAATCTCACGTGGAGTAATCAAAGTAACCGCCGAGTCGAAAAAATGGGTATCTAGAAAACGTCGGTTGTTCCTTACCGGGATCTGGGTATTTTCCAGCTCCAGTACAATTAGATTCTCACCTTCTTCAGTCACCCGAAAGGTAACCGGCTGATTGGTCTTAACGAAAACTCGCGACGAGCTGCGGGTCTGTTGAAAGCCGACCCAGGTCATATCCTTCATGGCTCCGGATATCTCAACTCGTTCTTCAACCTCGGAATATGATTCTGCCGGAGGTGGAGGCGGCACAGTTTCCTCGACTTCTTCATGCGGCGGGGGTGGAACTTCTTCGGCCGCTTCATCCGGCACCGGATAATCTTCTTCGGCCGTAGGAGGCGGAGGAGGAACTTCTTCTTCCTCTACCGGGGGCGGAGGCGGAACGGCTTCCTCTTCAGTAGCTGCCTCGGGCGAAGTTGGAACTTCTTCGACTTCTTCGACTTCCTCGACTTCCTCGACTACCTCGACCGGAACTTCCTCGACTTCTTCTACTTCCTCGACTTCTTCTACTTCTTCGACCTCTTCGTCATATTCCTCGGTATCATCCTGGGCAACTTCAATTTCGGTTGGTTCTTGGGTTGGCGTAAGGTCGGCCCCGCTAACGCTGGGCGTTACCATGGCGACCTCGACCGGCTCTTCGCTTTCGACCGGCTCAGGCGGTGCCTCGACAACAAGTTCTGGTTCACTGGCCGGCACGGGCTCGGCATCTTCTGGCTGCTGGACAGAAGCTGTAACCGGTACTTCTTCCGCTTCGGGTTCAGCTTCGGGTTCACCTGTATTAACCGCTGAAGGCTGAGAAAGCTCATTAGCCAGGGCCAAATCTCTGGGAACATCTTTTGCCACTGCCACTCGGGGAAGCGGCTTATTCTTGGGGCCCATGGGAACACCGGCTGATACCAGTAGACCTCCGGCGCCTTCCGATAAGTGCACAAATAGCGAGCCGCCTCTAATCGTCACTCGATACTCAGTCGCCTGAAGCAACTCGATCACCACTCGTGAGATACCATGGGGTGACTGTCCGAATTGAGAAGTGACTATGCTTTGAACCAATTTGCCATCGCCGCTAATCCTGGTCGGGATATTATTGAGCCCGCACTCAGCCACATCGACGATGATTCTTCTGGGCACATCTTGCTTGAAGGTGGTGAAGTTCGGCGCTCGGTCGGAAGCAATCTCTATGACGGTTGCCTGACCACTACGGCTGAGTCGCACATCGTTGATCTGGTTCTGAACGACAGCCGCAGCCGGAACTACCGCAAATCCCAAAAAAAGACATACAATCAACCCGGACCGTATCGGTCTGCATGTAAGCATGCTTGAACCTCCAGCTGGTACAAAGTAGAACAAAGAGCGTCAACTACACGCTCCCACTCTATTTTACCCGAAGCTACCACAAGTTTTTTCCCTGAACAAGTTTCTTACTTATAAATTTTACAAAATTAAGCATAATTAATATTAATTCAATAATAATTGAATGTCAAGTTGTCGGATGGCAAAAAGGACCAATTTCCCTCTTTTCCAGCCAAGTGCGCGCTTCTCCTGCAATTGTGAGTGATCCGGCAATCAGAACCGGCGAGCCGGGCTCGGCGGCCAGGCTATCGAGAGCCTCGCTGACTGATGTGTGTATCCTGGAAGCAATTTTAATATATGACTTCAAAGTAAGCGGGTCTCGACCGCGCGCGTCTTGCGGAAAAACCAGTTCAATTCGCTCACTAAGAGGCTCGAGTATGCTTAACATTTGGGCGGCATCCTTTTCACCCAGGACACCGAAGACAAGCTGGACCGGCTGATCACCGAATGTATCTTTTGTTGCCGCAGCCAACGCCCGGACTCCGTCGGGATTATGGGCGCCGTCGACTATCCACTCTCCGTCCGGCCCGAAGCGTTCAAACCTGGCCGGCCAGTTGACTTTTGCAAGACCTTGTTCGACCTTATGATCACTTACCTCGATTCCAGCCTGGGCCAGATGATCCAGACCGCCGACTGCCATGGCCGCATTATCAATCTGATGAACACCCGCCAGCCCAAGTCTGATCGGACCTAGTTGTCGACTTGGGGTTCGAAAGTAAACCGCTTGCCAATCCCCCCATCCTTCAAAATCGTCAAACATCATTGACAACGGTGCCCCAACGGTCGAGGCTTGCTCGACGATTACCTCGGCTGCCTCACTGACCTGGCGGCCGCAGACTACCGGTATATCGGGTTTAATGATTGCCGCCTTTTCGGAGGCAATAGCCGCAATAGTATCTCCAAGCCATTCCGTGTGTTCCAAGTGAATGGGCGTAATCATAGACAACACAGGCGTAAAGACATTCGTGGCATCTAGCCGTCCTCCCATTCCGCATTCCATTATTGCCAAGTCAACTCCCAACTCGGCAAAGATCAAAACCGCCAGGATGGTGGTACACTCGAAGAAAGTAAGCCGGCAGAAATCGTCAGTCCCGCCCCGTTGGTTGTACCAGTTTTCGGCATTCATCTTCTCGACCAAATTCTGTTGGGTAACCCAGTTGGCGATATCTCGCGGATTTTGCCCGAGGCCCTCAGATAGCAGACGTTCGGCAGCCAGCTCTATGGCCCGATCGGAAACATTGACGCCAGCGACTCTAAATCGTTCGCGATAGTGGTTCAGATGCGGAGAAGTGTACAGACCCACCTTGCTGCCGCTGCGCTGCAGTATAGAATCCAAAAAGGCAGCCGTGGAGCCCTTTCCATTAGAGCCGGCGATATGAATGACTTTGAAGTTATCCTGAGGATTTCCAAGTCGCTCAAGAACCAGACGGGTGTTCTCCAACCCAAAACGAATACCCCGGGGTTTAAGAGAATAAAGGAAAGCCGTGATTTGCTCGATCCGCATGATGCTTACACTACGAACTTGTCTCCGATCTTCATGATGCTGATACGCGAGTCTTTCAGGGCTTTAATCTCACGGATGATGTCGTTGATCCGATCCGGTTTGAGGTGATAGAGCGATATCGGCACGTCTCGGTCGCGAATTTTCTGAAGTTCTTTTGTCAGAGTTTTGGGCGTCAAGTGTCCGGCCGCATCCGCCACCATCTGCATATCGTTTGGAAATTTTGTCTCTATCATTACAAGCTTGAGATTTTGAAGGCGATTGACTCTCTTCCAGAGTAAATCGGTGGGTCCGGTGTCACCGGTGTAGACAAACGACCCGTTGGGACCACGAATGAGAAAAGCCATCGACTCGACCGGGTGGTTTACCGGCACGGGCCGAATCGTCATATTCTTGACTCGAAATGGTTTGTCGGGTGTGAAAACGACGTCTTCGAGAACTGGATGGTCCGGGCTCTGGAGTGAGAAGAAGTCCGGCCACATCCGGTTGTTGAAGAAGTCCCCGCGGATGACTTCCATGGCCCCCGGAGAGGCGTGAATCATGACCGGTTTGCGGCGGCGCCCAATCACCAAGTCTGCAAAGCAAGCCAGGTCTTTAACATGATCGCAATGGGCGTGGCTGACCAACACATGATCAATCTTCAATTGCTGTTCGAGCCCAAGTGTAGCCCCGAACGAACCGGCATCTAACAGGACCCGTTTGTCGATCAGCAAACTCGGAGTAAAAAAGCCCGCCATTTCGCCGCCATGGCAGCCAAGTACTTCAATTTTCAGGGAAACAGGCATATTCACTCACATCGTTGTGACATCCAATTGAATCTGAATTGATTCAAATATCCCCGAACTTCTCTTTCATCTCCAGAAATTCTAAAAACTCACGCAAGCGATTTACATCATGAATCAAAATCCCGCCTTCATGCTGACGGATCAATTTTGCATTTAGCAGCTTGGTCAATACCTCGGATACCTTAGCGCTCTTCAACCCAATTTTGCGGGCTAAAGACCCCGCGTCTACTTCAACAAGTGTTCCGCCTGGCACCTGCTGTCCTTTGGTTGCCAAATGAGTAAGAAAATGGACCACTCGGCTGTTGTGATCGCGCAACATCAAATTTTCGATTTGCTCATCGGCTTCCTGCAGCCGTTGGGCCAGAATCTTGATCATACGAACGGCTATTTCTGCATTTCCGCGGATCATGGTTTCGAAGGTCTTGGGCCCGATCACCAGCAGACGGGCATCCTCCACGACTACAGCCGAGGCAGACCGCGGTTTCTGGTTAATGATGGCCATCTCACCAAAAAAGGCTCCCGGACCGAGTGTCACCAGTACTTTCTCTACATTGCGTACCGACTTGGAAATGTTAATCTTGCCCGATTGGATAACGTACATCTCGTTGCCGACATCGCCCTCTTTGAAAATAGCTGTGCCGACCGGAAACTCCCGGCCGAAACGCTCAAACAGTCTTTCACTGTCACCGTTCATATTAATAAACTCCCGAGACCAATACTGGTTTTGCCGGCACTTGCATGCCGGCAATATTTGGCCATTATGTAACCTTCCTTGCTCGTTTCTGTCCAGACCTTTTCAACTGCAACTTTTCTTTTTTACCCGTGATTTCTCCCGCCTGATAAGCCTTGAGAAACGCAGTGACTACTTTGGGATCGAACTGGGCCCCACTGCAATCCACAATTTCTTGTATAGCGATTTTCTTATCAAGTCCCTCGCGATAGGGGCGATCTGAAGTCATTGCATCGTAGGTGTCGGCAACTGCGATTATCCGGGCTATCAAAGGTATTTGTTTGCCGTTCAAAGAGTCGGGGTAACCCTTGCCATCCGTTCTTTCGTGATGAGAGCGTATGCCCGGCAGTACCGACATCAGGTAATGGACATTTTTCAATATCTCGGCCCCAAGCCTGGGGTGCTTCTTCATCTGAGCGAATTCATCATTGTCCAAGCGGCCGGGCTTACGCAGCACACGATCATCGACTCCCAACTTGCCGATGTCATGAAGAATGGCTGCCATGCGGAGTTTTTCAAGTTCGTTAGCCTTCAGTTTCAATTGGCGGCCGGTTGCCATTGAGTATTCGGTAACTCGCCGCGTGTGGCCGCCGGTATAGGCATCCCTTAGTTCAATTGCTTCAGCCAACGCCTCGGATGTTTCTAAGAAGGTGCCCTGGAGTTGCTCGAACAAGCGGGCGTTTTCGAGAGCTACGGCTACCTGGTCGGCCAGAACAACCAGCAATTCCATGTCGCGCTTGTCAAAGTTGTCTTTCTTTTTATTTATAGCCTGGATTGCACCAATCGTTTTTCCCCTGACCTTGACCGGAACACAAATCATATCACGAGTAATAAAGCGGGATTTACGATCGACTCGCTGGCTCCAGCGCTCATCACTATTGCAGTCCTGGATGACAACCGGCTTGCCTTTACTGACTACCCAGCCGGCGATGCCCTCACCTTCTTGTAATCTCACTTTGCGTACTTCCAGGCCCTTCTCGCCCAAAGCCACTTCAAAGAAAAGCTCACCGCTGCCGCGATCATAGAGCAACAACGATCCGGCTTCGCTGTTGACCAACTTGATGGCCGCGTTGATCGTTCGCCGGCGCACTTCCCGGGGGTCAAGGGATGAATTGACCAGGTGACTGACTTTATTGAGCAGCCCGAGCTGGTAGTTGCGGCGCCGGGTTTCGGACCACAAGCGGGCGTTTTCCAATAGGGTACCGACCGAACCGGAAATGGCGGTTAAATGTTTCAAATCCTGGCGAGTAAATCCGGGATGTACTTTTTTATTGAGCAACTCGATCACACCGACTAGCCGGCCTGAACGAGTCCGAATGGGAACGGCCAGAATATCCTTGGTGGCAAACCCGGCTTCTTTGGCTACTTGTTTCTTCCACAATGGGTCTTTACGCACATCACTGGCCAGACGCGATCTGCCGGTCTTGGCTACCCAACCGGCAATTCCATCACCCAATGCCAGACGTTTGCCTTTGAGTTTATTTCGGGCGGGGCCCCTGACGACTTTGAAAATCAGATCGCCGGTTCCCGGGTCAATCGAAAACACGGTCCCGGCATTGGTCTTGAAGAACTTCAAGGCCCGCGCTAAAAACCTGGCCAGTAACCGATCGACACTGAAGCCGGCTTCGCCGAAATCGGTCAGGGCCTGATAGAGCTGGAGTTCGTGCTCCAGCCGGCTGCACTCCTCCTCGAGCATCTCTAGTCGTTGGTCGGCTGTTTTCGATTTGGTTGCCGACTTTTTCTTGACAGTCTTCTTTTTTGAACGTGGGCGACTCATCTTTGCCTCAAACAAATCCTTCGGTCAAAATGCGTTGGATAGTTTCTTCAACCCTGTGCTCTTTGGTCTCAGAAAGTAAGTGGGCCAGTTGCTGGTGCTTCTCGGCCATCGCCATCACTTCACGCTTTGAGAACTTGACCAGCTCTGTGCGCGTTTGGGCAACCACGTTTGCCGATGTAGGCATTCCCGTCAGAATGCTGATCTCACCAAAGATATCTCCGGGTTTTAGCACGGCCAAGTCGATGCGTTCGTCTCCCATGGCTGTGAATACCTCGGCCTCACCGTTCTTTAGTATGTATAAACTCTCACCATCGTCGCCTTCCTGGATGATTGTCGAACCGGCTTCATGGATTTCTAAAGAAGCCTGCTCGATAAGCTCCTTGCGTTGCGGTGGCGACAGACTCTTGAACAATGGGTTCTTGGCCAACAAGGTATCTACTACGCGCTGCTTGTAAAACCGATAAAGTACCTCGCGTATTCTGGGAAACTCATTGACGATTTCTTCGATCTCCTTCTTTCCGATTTGGAGCAACTCCACATCCTCGGCGGCAATCACATCAGCATGTCTCTTGCCGTCGGCGAAGAACCCAAATTCGCCGAAAAACTCTCCTTCGGACAGGTTCGTCAGCCATAAAGGATTGCCGCTAGTATCTCGACTAGTAACTCTGACAAGCCCGTGGGAAATCACGAACATTGAATCAGCCTGGTCGCCTTCACGGCAGATCACCGTCCCGGCCGCAGCGTATACCGGCACTATCCGGTCGATCACTCGGTTTAATTCTTCTTCCATAAGGTCCGAGAACAGCGGAGTCCAGGGCAGCTTCTCCGGGTCGACCTTGGCCAGATCGAGATCGATCTCAAAGGCTTCTTCAGCAACAGCTTCGCTTCCTTGAACTTGTTCTGATTCGACCGGATCCGGCTGCTGCGGCTCGACTGGATCGAGTTGAACAGTCTCGACCATACCGATCTGTTCCGGCTCGACCATCCCGAATTGCATCTCCTCGACAGCCCGCCAATGCTTAGGCGCGGGCCGTGCCGGACCGTCTCTTTTTGAGTACAAAGCGGCCAGCGCTTCTTGTACATCGGTTTCATTCGGGTCGATCGAAAGAATGATCTTGTTGACCGAGATGGCCTTGAAAAGAAAACCCGCGGCGGCAAACAGTTTTGCGGCCACTTTATAGGCTTCGACAGCCGAGTCATTATCGCCATCCCGCTGGTAACAATCACCAATTTTACGGGCAATATAAGTATCGTTGGGAGCCAGCTGCTGGGCTTGAAGCAATACCTTGATGGCGCTGCCCCAGGAGCCCTTGACAATGTACCTGGCAGCCTGATCTTTCAGTTTTGTAACGTCACTTGCACTGCGGGCAGACACATTTCACCTCTATCCGTTATTTCGTCGTCATCTTGAATACTCCGTCCCAATTCGGATCCGGTGGATTCTTTTTCATTTCGTTACTACGCTTGATATACATCCGCGAAACGTTATCAGATTCGAACTTCGAAAAAGTTTCAATGGCGGCATCCCATTTCTGCGATTTATACAACACCAGACCCTCGTGGAATTCGTTGATCCAGGCGTCCTTGGCCGGATCCGGCGGGCCCTTGTGAAGTAATTCGTATATGGTGACGGGTTCGTGCTTGCCTTTGACCTGGACTGCGTCCAGTTCCCGGCTGGTAAAATGTCCGCCGACTGCTTCCATCGTATATTGGCTGATGATGATGTGGGTCCCGTAGTTTTTATTGAGACCTTCTAGGCGGGCGCCCAGATTTACATTATCGCCGACCACGGTATAGTCGAAACGTGTGGCCGAGCCCATGTTACCGACTGACATCGGCCCGGTATTGATTCCGATTCCGATATCCATTTCCGGCAGGCCGCGCTCGGCCCAGCCCTTCCTTAGACGAGCCAGCTCTTCCATCATTTCGAGGGCAGTCCGGCAAGCAGCCTGGGGATGGTCTTCAAAAGGAACCGGAGCGCCGAAAAGCGCCATGACTGCATCGCCGATGTACTTGTCGAGAGTCCCGTTATGGCGAAAAACGATTTCGGTCATCGGAGTAAGGTACTCGTTCAGCAACTCGATCAGTTCTTCCGGCGGCAGTTGCTCGGAAATCGTCGTGAAACCGCGAATGTCGGAAAACAATACGGTCAGCTCGCGGCGCTCGCCGCCCAGCGCCAGTTTCGAAGTATCATGCAGCACATCGTCGATCACGTCTCCGGACAGATAGAACTGGAAAGCATGCCGGATCTTGGCCTTTTCGCGCTCTTCGGTCGCATAACGATAAACGGCAATCCCGGCGAATAAGACCGCCACGTGAATGATCGGGATGACGACATGCGCTTGCAGCCCGTTGAGAAACAAAAAGAAGTAATCAACAACTGCAATCCCAGCCAAGATCAACACAGTGATTATCGCCCCGAACGTCAGCCGGAAACGAGTTAAAAACCAGCTGAGCAAAATCCCGAAGATCAGGATGAAAACACCCTCTACTACAAAGAAAAGCGGGTGGCGAACCATGTAGTTTTTAGTGATAATATTTTCGATCGCGGTCGCATGAATCTCCACTCCGGGATAATCGGGCTCGAAGGGCATGGCTCTATGGTCGTAGATGCCAATCGCAGTTGCACCGACCAGGACGACTTTGTCTTTTACTGCCATACAGGCCTGTCTCTCGCCATGAATCAGATCACCGGCCGAAATATGCCGAAACGTCCTTTTGGGACCATAATAGTTGATTCTAAACATTGCGCCCCGGTCGAGGGGGATCTCGATATGATCTTCGCCGGGTATCTCCAGGGGCCCGATGAACAGGCCCACATAACCGGCAATAAATTCGTCACCGGTCAGCGTGTTTACGAACAATTCGACCGGTTGTTGGTAATATAAAGACAACACTTGAAGAGACAGGGACGGAAACAGCTTGTTGTCAAAAGAAATCACCATTGGAATATGCCGATAGATGCGATCTGGATCGGGGATCTGGTTGAAATAGCCGTATGTCTCGGCCGCCTCGGACAGGATTGGCAAGTTGGCCCTGACTGCCAGTGCTCGTAAAAAAGATTTGTGCGCGTCAGACCACTTACATTCTTTGCACTTTACCGAGTAGCCAATCGTACCATAACCAATGCTGTCTTTTCCGGCCTCCAATTCTTCCTTGGTCAGTTTCCGTACCTCATCCTCACTTGCGAAAAAGAAATAACCCAAGACAACGTTCTCGTATTCTTCTAGCACCTTAGCCAGGATTTGATCGCCATGTACGCTGGAGTAAATCTCGTCCAGCTCCTTCAAGAATAGGTCGTCTCTTTCGGCAACTTTTGCGTAACTCTCTTTTATTTTTCTGACCAGAGGTTCGGTTCGGGAGCTATCAGGTTCTGAATAGACAACGTCGAACCCGATTACTTTGGCTCCACATTCGTTCAACTTTTGAATGAGGATGGCAGTCTTAGTGCGCGGCCAGGGCCACATTCCCAAGTCCGGCTGGCGCATCGATTTTTCATCCACGGCTACGATGACCACGTGGGCATTTCTTTGAAACTCCTCCTGCTCGGCCAGAGTGCTCGGCCCGCCGCGTATGCGAAACTTATTGTCCAGCCAGGTGTTTTCAATGTTGTTCAGGAACTTAAGCGCTTGACTGTCAGCCAGGCCGCAGATCGGCAGCTTGGTTGCGCAGAAAACGAGCGTAATCAGCAACCCGAGTTTAAAGCCCGAGAACGTTATGAGTTTCTTGAACACTGGTAACCCTGTAATCTAAGTCAATTATCTGATTTGCAGGTTAGGTCAAGCAGATAAGGGTGTCAATTGTTTCTGGGTTTTCCAGGTCAGGCATGACCTGGTCTACGACCTGTACGGTCTCAACGGTGCCGAGATCCGAATCGTCAGGGTGACAAGAAAAGACACCTTTTCACGCTTGGTTTATGGTGCTAGCATCCCTATCATGAAAGACCGCATGAACGTGGAATTAGACAAAGAACTGCTGGACATACTGTTTTGCCCCAGGTGCAAAGGGAATGTCCGCTTGAATGCTGCGGGGGTTGGTATCATCTGTGGCCGCTGCAAGCTTCAATACGAGGTCAAGGACGGCATACCGATAATGCTTGCGGACGAGGCCAAGCCAATCGAGGAGGACGGTCACTCCAGCAACTAATCGAGCAATCTCTGAAGCGGCCCCCTCCTCAACTCGATGGCGGCCTCCGGACATATCTCCATACAGCAGAAGCACCGGATGCACTTCTCATAATTGTACAGGAGCGTCTTTCCCGTTCCGCCCGATTGGCTGATTGCTCCGGAAGGGCAGATGATCAAACACTGGCGACAAAGCGTACATCTTAGCGTGTTGAGAACCGGTTTCTCAATAAAGAGATCCCTGAAAAATGGCAACCTCATCGACCATCGAGCCAGATTTGAGCGGATGGTTGATCTGGTGGAAGCAAACCCGGATACCTGAAAGTCGTTCAGGCTTGCACCGCGAATTTCAATCCTATCGAGAGATGCAATTCCGAGACGTCGCCGCTCTCCTAAAGTGATAGTATCGACTTCGTCGGCGTCTAAGCCGACCAGATTTGTCGCTATCGAGTCGACGGCCACGGCATCATAGGAAGTCAGGATCGCACCGATCTTTTTTGGTCGGCCGGACGGCCCCGGACCCTGACCCTCCATCCCCACAATGGCATCGATGACATGAATGAAGGTTTTCGGTTTATCAAATCCGTTCAGAAGTGCCCCGTAGAGATCCAACAGAAATCCGGCAAACTCGACCGGTGACCGCGCCCGCAGGTGCCACTGCGACTTGTCGAGCCCGGAGATGAAACCGAAAAGATTCTTCACCGCCCCGGTAATGTAGGTTAAATGATGAGTCTTGAACTTCGGCAGATTGAAGACGAAATCAGCCTCGAAAAGATCGCTGATTATTTTGAA
>JAFDKH010000237.1 GCA_019307065.1 Deltaproteobacteria bacterium | reverse complement strand
CTCTAGCCGGGACCCAGTCTTCGCAATATGGATTCCGTTTAGAACCATAACGGAATGACGTGGTTTTTCAGATGTTCCATAGAAACTGGCTGGTAACTATTGTCAGGGTGAAAGCAAGCTGACCACATCTGAAGGAGTCGGCGCGCCGGCCTGATCGAAATCCAAACCACCGACAAGCAGAATCGAGCCATCCGGCAACAGGGCCGTGGCTATCCCTACCGAACCGTTGTCCAGTTGCAGGCCGCTAAGCGCTTCGCTGTTCATCAGTTGCGGATCGACCAGTTCGAGGTCGTTATCGGTTTGCAAGTCTCCATCCAGCCCACCGGCCAGCAATACTTTTCCGTCCTGCATGCGAGCCGCAGAATGATATGCCCGCGGTCGCCCAAGAAGATGCTCGGCGGCCGTCGCGCTGGTGTTGTTGAAACTGATCTTTACCAGCGCGTCTAGCGGAGAAACCCCAGCCAGTCCAGGCAACCCGCCAATTACCAAAGCCTGACCGTCATCGATCTTGACAAGCGAGTGGCCGGTCACTGACAGGTCGGTGCTCATATTCAGGACAACGGCCAGGGGCGCAAACGAAGCGGTGCCTCGAAATTCAACCGGTTGAGTACCAGTTTCGTTGCCACCGACTACCATAATCACTTCTGTCGAGGCTACTGCCAGGGCTTGACTTCTAACTATTTCTAATTTGCTGCTCAACTTTGTCCAGTCCCAGGAGGTCTCGCCGCTCTTGACCCCGACGACAATGTCGTTGGTCATCAGTTCACTCGTTCGGCCGCCCAACATCACGATTCTGTCGCCCGACAAAACCTCGGCCGCGGCGATCATTCGAGAAACTTCCTGGTTGGGACCGATTCGAGTAAAGGTCAACTCATCCGGGTCGAATAAATCGGCAGTTGTAACCGAGCCAATGGGTGACAGCTGGAAAAATGAGCCCGGCTGATAAGTCAGCCTGAGCTCCTTGGCTCCCCCGACCAGCATGACCCGACCATCGGACAACACCAGGGCTTGATGCAACGCCCGACTTTCGCTCATCCGTTTGATTCGTCGGCAGGTCGCCGTACCGAGGTCGTAGATCCAGGCTTCGGCAGTGGCTGTAAGCTGACTACTGCCGGCTTCTGATTTGAAACCACCGGCAATCAGTACTCGGCCCTTGGGCAGAATGGTTGCCGTAGCGAAAGCCCGGCCCGGAGAAAGGGAGGCATTGGTACCATTGAGGTTCATATCCCGGCGGGTGACATAAATGGGAACTTTGATTTCCTTGCCTTCTTCAACCAAAACTCCAACCGCCATGCCCATCCATTCGGCCGTTGACGAACAACCCGGACTGCCATAACCCTCGGCAACCAGGACCAGTTCGTCCTGTGGTTCGAGGTCGAGATTGACCGAGACCCGCTGATCCGCGGCACTTAAATCGATGCACTCGGTTTCACCGACGATAAGGCCCTGCGCATCCCCGCTATAAGCGGTCACCTTGAAACTGTGAACTCCCAACGGCAACCCGGTTGGGTCGCTCTGAGCTTGTTGAGTCGTGGCAAAGCGCACCCGCAGGGAGACTCCCTCCTGGGCTGTCGGCCCGCAACTTGCCAAAAGAACAGCCGCTAACGATACCCCGATATACTTTTTTATTTTGTGCACGTTACTCGTTCCCTTCTACCAAAATTCAATTGCGACCCGTCCACGGCCATCTGGAATTGAAGAACCTCCGCTGGTCAGCCCGACGGCCAGACCGGTGACTCCACCGGCAACCACTACGCCGATCGCCGTCCAGAACCACCATTTTTTATATAGCGGACTCGAGCTAGTCATGGTCGGTTCCGGGTCTGTGCCCCGATTCTCATCGTTGGTCGGCACATACGGCTTGTCGAGCGAGATAGCCACATCCTTTAGCGGTTCTTTAGGGGCCAATACTTTTGTGTCTTTAGTCGGCTCTTTGGTGTCGACTAGCTTGTGCCCAACGGGCGCTAGAGCCGGCTCAGCGGAATCGATTGGTTCGTCCTTGCCACTGCCAAGTTTCGTAGCACTAACAGGATCCTCTACCTGGGCTACGAGTTTTTCGAGTTTGACATCGACTTTTAGTCCGCTACCTGTGCCAACCTCAACTTTTTGCTTGGCATTACGATAACCAGGGTGCCTGAGCTCGACGATATGAGTACCTTTGCTGAGATCTTTCATCAGCACCAGGGGCGTCCGCCCAATTTTGCGTCCATCCAGAAAAATTTCGGCTCCAGTCACATTGGATGTAACTTTCATCTGGCTTCGAACTAGCGGCCCTTGAAGATCAACCCAGCCGCGCAAGAGAGCGTTACGAACCGACTCGATGTCCTTGCGCGACCTGACACGAGTTTGTTCGACTACTCCGCTCGTCTTGGAATCCACCATTCTCATGATTATCAAATAGCGCCCGGGCAATTTCTGGATCTCGGAATGTAGAACCCTGTGAGCTTTGACCAATCTAGCGATCTTAACCAGACAGTCCGGTTTCGAGCCCCGACAACGGGCCTTGGCTCGTAGCTGCTTGACGCTCATGCCAGGAACCTTGAGAACCGAAAGCGATGGATAACGGGCTGCCAGAGAGCGCAAGTGATTACCAAGATCATTGAGCTTCTTTGACTTGAAGAATCTACTTTCCGGATCCAGGACAAGTATCTTCAGTGGACCTGATTCTTGACCGGCTGCCGTTGAGCCCGAAAAAACCATGGCCAGCACGGCAAGCAGGGCAAGTACCTTCAATCTATTCATAATTTCCCCTCTACAATTCAATAAATCCGGCTTTCCTATCTTCTGCAAAGGGTATCTAAGCGTCCCTTGACTTGTCAACTATGCACCCCTAAAATTGGCTTCAAATAGCAAACAAAGGAAAGGCGAGCTCATGCCAAAATTCGAGGTATTTATTCCCAAGACGGCCAAGATTCCAATGGATATGACAATGCGCATCGAGGCCGACACCTGGATCGACGCGTTAAAGCTCGGACGCAAAAAACTCGGCGAAACCGGCAATGTCACCGACAATGTGCTGGTCGACATCAAGGACGACGGCAGCATCCACATCACCGATGCCGGCACCGGCCAAGTCTTTAGAATCAAAGAAATTATAGAAGAACAGGCCGCTCCCGAGCCCAAACCGGAACCAATTGCCGTTACCGAACCCGAGCTGGAAGCCGCCGCGGCAACTGAACCAGAGCTGGAAGCCGTCGCCGTAACCGAACCCGCAGTGGAAGCCGTTAGCGCCCCTGAACCCGAGCCGCAGCCGGTCGCCGCCCCAGAGCCCGAGCCAGAACCACTCCCGGTGCCAACACCGGTTGCACCCCAGCCACCGCCTAAGCCGAAACCGTACGCCGGACCGACTCCGACCCAATCGGGAATCGGCCGGGCAATCGATCTGACTTCTGAGTCGACAGCTGATTTCCTCGAAGACATTTTCGAGAAAACCGAAGATGTCTACGAACAGGCCAACAAAGAAAAAGCCATCTACTTCATGTTGGATTTGGCCCTGGACAGGATAGGAGCCGATGCCGGCTCGATCTTTATTGCCGATATCAACAAACACGATCTCTTTTTTGGCGCCGCGCGCGGTCCCAAAGCCGATCAAGTTATGTCCTTCAGGGTCAAGATGGGCCAGGGACTAGTTGGCTATTGCGCCGAAGAAGGCGTCGGATTGGCTGTCAGCGATGTCACCAAAGATCCGCGCTTCTACTCGCGGGTCAGCGATAAAATCGGATACCCAACCCGATCGATTCTATGTGTACCCATGCAGTCCGATGGACAGATGTTTGGCGCGCTCGAGCTGATCAATCGCAAAGAAAATGACTTCTTCACCGAAAGAGACCTCAACGTCGCCAATTTCATCGCCACCCAGTTGGCGCAGTATTTTATAAGGCAACAAAAATGAGCAAAGTCGGCTTGCGGCTGATTGGCGCGGTATTTATCTGCCTGTTATTCGCAGCAGGCCTGTCCCGGGCCGAGATCTATAAATGGGTCGACAAAGACGGAACCTCTCACTTTACCGACGATCCTTACGAACTTCCCGAGCCTCAACGCAGTAACGTACTCAGAAAGATCAGAGAAGAAGAAAGCAAGAAACAAGAGGAACTAAGAAAAGCAGGCAAAATGCCGGCCCCGGTATTCAAAAAAAAACCGCGTAGGTATCCCCAGCACGATCCTATCCCGCCGGCTCCCAAGAAACCGGCCTCCGGCGAGGCTATTTCGAATCCCAGCAGCAAGAAGTTTTGGCGCGATAAAATGCAAAAAGCGCGCAAACTGGTCGCCGACCTCGAACAAAAATGTAAAAAGCACGAAAATGACCGCGATCAAAACAGGCGGGCCGGCTTGATTTTCGCCCAGCCGGCGGCACGCCAAAAAGTTCAGGAAGCTTCTGCGGCTTTAGAGAAATGTAAAGAGAAGCTCAAAGAGGCCAAGCACGATCTGAATATTGATCTACCCGAGAAAGCCCGTCGCAAAAACATCCCGCCCGGCTGGCTGGACTAGCTCGGCTACCCTATTGCCCGAAGGACACTAGAAAGTACCGTCCGCCCAAGACCTCTCGCGCTCGTCAAATTCGTAGGCATTGGCTGCTTCGGTTGCCAGCATGTAGATTCGAGTCACGGCTTTGTCGAAAATCTTTCCGACTTTGTCTTTCGAAAAATTGAAATCCGGCTTCTTGCCGCGCTGGCCCTGGCCGATGTATTTTTCGAAGCGGCTGTTGTATTCCCCGCGCAAACCCGGGTCGGTCAGAGTCGTCACCAATTTGACGATCGCATAGCCTGGATTCAGCCCAATTCCGATCGGAACCTTGCGCCCGCGGGGACCCTTGAGGGTCATGAAAAACACGTAGCCGATTTTATTTTCTTTTTGCAGTTTGGCCAGCTGGCGCGGTTGCTGGGGAACCAGCTCAGGACTGGGCTTGCGCCGGTTGGCTCGAAACAATGTATAGACTGTCTGAGTCAGCTCGGCCGGGTCGATCTTTTTCAAGGCATCTTCGAGACGTTCCAACTGGCCTTCTTTGAACTCTGCTTTGCCAATCTTGCCAATCGTGTATTGCTTGACCAGGTACTGGTCGAGCTTGGGGAAGAAAACGGCCAGGGACATGTGCAGGCTTCGCAAATAGGCGATTATGTCCCAGGTATCCAACTTACTCAGTTTGGTAAATTTCGGCATGGCGCCTTTACAGCCTGTCCCCTGGCAGCCAAGCTGAATCACGTCGAAGAGCATCTTATTGTCTCTGGCATTCATCAATGAACCGTTGCGATGATTGGCCGGTTTTACCTTTAGGGTAGCTAACGCTGCGCCTTTGCCCAGGCCGTCGAAACCATGGCAGACCGCACAATGAATCTGGTACAGGCGTGTGCCGTTTGTTGCGTCCCCGACGAACGGTAGACCATCTTCATCTGCAATCGCCGAGATAGCCAAAACTGAGACTAGCAGTGCTATCAGTAACCCGCTGGTCCACTTGCCGTTTATTTGCATTTTGTCCTCCGGTTTTTCGAGCCGGTTTTATCAAGGCAGGTTGGCCGGGAAAGCCGACGATTGCTTGATGATATTCCAGCGCAGCTTGAAATGGCAGCGGTTACAGTGGTGACTACCAATCTGATTGAAGGCCTTGACGGCACTCTTGGCCTTTCCGCCGCTGGATGCTCTTTCGAATTTGTCGATTTGTCCAACGAGCTCATTCATCAAATCTTTGTATTCGCCATCCGCATGGGGTAACTCGGCAGCCGCCTTGGCCTGAACATTCATCTGAATTGCCGCAGCTTTGGCGTCTTTCAAATCGGGTTTACGACCGGCCAAAAGGGCCACGCCAGCCCGGGCGAACTGTTCACCAAGTTGTTTCATCATAGTCTGCAAAGGCGTGCGCTTCTTGGTTGACGGCCCCGGCCCCTTAGTCTTGGCATCTGAGGACTGTGTATCGCCTGATTTCATCCCCGACGGCAAGGCCGGTAAACGGCTGGAAGCTGAACGCGCCGGCACCCGAGACACATTACCCTTGGCGTCCACGCTGGTAAACGGCCAAATACCTACCGGCACCCGAGTAGTCGTACTATAGCGCTTGTTTTTGAACACTCCGGTTATTTCCAGCCGATAGTTGTCTTTACGCGCCGGTGTAAAATGGAACCCGTACGAACCGGCATCTTGAAGTGTATGAACTCGATAAGCCATTGTGTAGCCGGCCCCGTCGACGTCGGTAACCTTGGCCGTAATCTCGGCGTCTTTGATTGGAATCCGCTCTCCATAAATTGGGTCGGGCACCGGCGGTACCTCGGACATCTCGATCGTCACTTCGACCAGCTGGCCCGGGTCGGGTACGCCGGGCTCCAGGCGCACGTTGAAAAGCAGAGCGCCGCTCTTGAGCTGAAGCGTGCGCACTTTGGGCTTTTCTTTAGGGGCCGGGACCTTTTCGGGCACCTTGGCCTTTTCGGCAGCCGTAGCGACCATGAATGGGATAAGCACAACCGCGACAATGGTAGAGATAATACGCATGGGACCTCCGAGGGATGATGATTGGCACCCACACTTCGCCTGATTAATTGAAGGAATCATAGACCAATAAGTCTACGACTGTAAAGCCTCATATCTTAGGCGTTATTCATGCCTATTCGTACCTGAGGGCATCAATCGGGTCCATGCGCGAAGCGCGCCAGGCGGGATAGATCCCGAATGCCAGCCCGGAAAGTGATGACATGCCCAGTGCAGTCACAATCGCCCAAAGCGGGGCCGAGGCCGGTAAATCAGCCAGCACTTTCGCCAAATAGGCCGCCCCAAAGCCCAAGCCCAAACCCAACAAGCCGCCCAGCGCAGAGAGAATGACTGCTTCGGCGGTAAACTGGTAGAGAATATGGCGCTTGCGCGCTCCCAGCGCAATCCGGGTGCCAATCTCGCGGGTTCGCTCAGTAACGGTGACCATCATGATATTCATGATACCGATTCCGCCGACCAGCAGAGACAGAAAAGCAATCCCCAAGGCCGCCCAGGCAATCGCATCGGTAATCGCTCAAACTGTATCGATTATCGATTCATTGGAGAAAGTATCAAAGTTATTCTCCTGGCCGGGTTTCAGTCTTCTTTCCTGACGCATGATCTGGATCGCCCGGTCTTTGGCCAGGCTGAAAAGCTCGGGATTCAGGGCCTGGACGGTGATATTGACCGAACGGTTCTTGCCGTAAATCCGGATGAAGGCCGTAACCGGTATCAACACAAAATTATCCCGGCTGCCGATCCCGAAGAAGCTGCCCTTGGCAGCAAAAACTCCGATGACTTGAAAGCGGCGGCCGCCGAAAACCACGTTGTGGCCAATCGACGACGAATACGGAAACAGAGATTCCGCCAGATCGGCCCCGATAACTACCAGGTTGCGTTCGTGTAATATATCGAATGCATTCAGGTTGCGGCCATACCCAATATCATAGCCGTTATTCGAGGCAAACTCGGGGGTCCCCCCGGCGACCGTCACGTTGGCCGGGGTTTCACCGTAGCGACTGCGCACCATTCCACCGAAAGCCCACAACTCGGCCCCAACAAAACGAGCCGCCTCGTCTCGTTCTCTTACCGCTGCGGCATTCGCCAGAGTAATATCCTTGCGTTTGCGCCATTTGCCCATATGCCGGCCGCCGCCCAGGCGCATGGCCGGCCGCTTCTGAATCTGAAAAGTATTGCTGCCCAACCCGCTGAACTGCTCATTGATATAGGTTTCGAATCCCGAGGTCATGGCCATCATGGCCACAACCGCCCCGACTCCGATCACGATCCCCAGGGTTGTCAGTCCCGATCGCAGCTTATTGGCCCGCAAGGCCGAAAAAGCACCGCCAATCAGATCGCTTATAAGCATTACTCGTACCTCAAAGCCACGATCGGATCCAGGCGGGATGCCCGCCAGGCCGGGTAGATTCCAAAGAACATGCCGACTACCATCGAGAAACCAAGCCCGGCCAGCACAGCCAGGGCCGAAAGCTGAGCCGGCAGCGGCGTAACCGCATCGACTAAGTAGGCCACAGAAAAACCGCAGGCCAAACCCAGCACTCCGCCCAGGCTGCTCAACACCAGGCTCTCGATCAAGAACTGGAACAGGACCGTGCGCCGGCGAGCGCCGAGGGCTTTGCGAATACCGATCTCGCGCGTGCGCTCGGTAACCGAGACCAACATGATATTCATGATGCCAATCCCGCCTACCGCCAACGAGATCATTCCAACTATGACTATTGTAAGAAACAGGGTGCCGGTGATGTCGCGATACAGATCACCAAGTACTTTTTGCTGATTGATCGAAAAATCATCTTCCTTGGTCGGACGCAACCCGCGTACCCGGCGCATGATACCGCGCAGCTCTTCTTCGGCATCTTCGAGACTGATGCCTTCGGCCACTTTGATGGCAACATCCATATGGTGCCGCGAACCAAAAGCCCGCCGGAAGCGGCCGATTGGAATGGTGACATTGACGTCCCGGCTGCGCCCCAGGAAACTGCCCTGGGTCTTGAGCACGCCGATAACCTTGTAGCGCATGCCGCGGATGACGACATGCTTGCCCAGCGGCTCGGTTCGTTCGAAAAGCTTGTCGGCGACTTCCGAGCCAAGCACCACAAAGGGCCGTTCGTATTCGATGTCAGCCGGCGAGAAGTAGCGTCCACGATCGAGAGTGTGACCGGTGATACGGGCGAACTCGCTGGTTGTGCCGAGAATCTCGACACCGGTTATCTTTTCATCACCGCGCTCGACTTTGGCGCGCTCGCGTTCCCGCGGCGCCATGGCTTCGGCGAAAGGCACTAACTCGCGCAACCGCTGATACTGCCAGTTGGTGATCGGCGGCCGGTTGCGATATTTGTACCAGTCGCCCTTCATCGCCCAGGGACGCTTGGAGAGATACAAGCTGCGCACACCCATCAGGCTCAGATTTTTTTCGACTCCACGATTGAGCCCTTCGATGATAGCCAATATGCCGCTGACGGTCATGACACCGATTACGATGCCCAGAGCGGTCATGCCGGCTCTGAACTTGTTCCCCAACAACGCACTGAAGGCAACTCCGATCCCGGAAGAAAAACCGTACCAGCCGGTTGCCATCCAGCGCAGCCAGCCCCTTCTGGTCAGGTTGCTCTTTTTCGTCAGTCTGTCTTTCATACTCAATGCCGTTTTCGTTTACGTCTCTTTCCCGAGCGGCCTTTTTTCTCAACCTGCTCAGTGGTTATCGGATCAGCATGTTTCAAGTCTTTGGAAAGGGCCCGATAGGGACCCGATACCACTACGGTCTTGTCGACGATGCCTTCGAGAATCTCAATACGGGTATCCGAGGACAGGCCGGTCTTGACCTGCTTGGCCATGGCCTTACCTTCTTCAACCATAAAGACAACTTCGCTGGGCACTTCGGCCTTTGGCATTTTGGCATTTTTGCCATCGGGCCCTGCGGGCCGACCTGGATCTGCTTTTTTCTC
>JAFDKH010000444.1 GCA_019307065.1 Deltaproteobacteria bacterium | reverse complement strand
TCAAACTCGTCTTCTGTGATGGAAACATAACTTCCCTGCTGATTCAACAGGGTCTTAATGTCTGACTGACTTTCAAACTCAATCGAGTTCAAAGCGACACCTTTTTCGAGAGCAAGAGCTTGCGCGTCGATATCCACTGAGAAGACAACAACCGGTCCCCCATCTTGATCATCATCGAGGGTCTTGGCCGAGGCAACATTGACATCGCTGGTAATGGTGGCCACGGTAAAAAATCTCTGGCCTTCAATTGCGAAGTAGATGAGCCGGTCGCCACGGGCGATATGCTTGGAAACAATGTCAGCCGCTGAGGCTTGCTCTTTCCAACCCTTCATAAACAAGCCCTCAACCTCGTTGACACCTACCGTTCGAACGAAGAACTTATTGACCAACAGACCGCGGCGCTTCCCAACCCTTCCTGAGCGAGTATGCCGGACTTCCTCCTCCACCAGAATATTCTCCCAGATGCGATTCTGGATGCCCATATTTAGTTCGGCTATCGCGCCATCCTCGTATTGAACCGTCATTTTGGGTTTGCCTATTTCCACCACCGTATATCTACCTGTACGGTTCGCGTATTGTCTACCTTGCTCAAACATTAGCTGATGCACTCCATGAAGAGTTCAAATCACTTAGCCAAGTCCTGCATCCAGGTTAGAGCGGCCGTGACCAACTCCATGGTGACTTACCGTCCATACCCGAACAGTGTTCTTCCTGGCGAATCCGGCGTGCATGGTACCGCCATAAGCGATGGTTGGCAAGTTGAAAAACCCATCTTGTGAATTATCGGGTAAAGTGATGCTAATAAGCGACGAATTGAAGGATTAACTCCAGGTTGGTTTGTTTTGAATTGCTCCCCTTTCCCGGCTTGCTATTGCCTTACTTGGTACGATAAACGCCAGATACCCAATCTGTGACCAGGCGATGGTTTTTGCCACAATCGTCGCGAACCATCTCCAACACACCGTCGGCATCAATATCGAAGATTGAGATGTCCCCCTGGCACTGACCCGGGACCGATTGGACTTTAAAATGTGCCCCGTCTTCAGCCGTGATCAACAAGACATTGCCACCAGAGATCTCGATAATGATCTCAGCCGTTCCGTCACCATTCAGATCAGGCGCAAGGCGCAACCTCAACACTCCGGTCAGTGAGCGACGAGCCAATGGCCAACCATCCCAAAGTAAATGGGGACGATCGTCATCATCGATTCTAATAATTGCCAGATGTGATCGCTCGCTTTTCTGTACCGGCTTTACCCATAGGAATAGCAACTCATTCCTGCCATCGCCAGTGACATCCGCCCAAAGCCACTGACCATCCGAAGCGGGCAACTGGTTCAGTAACGTTACCCGATAAGCTGTTAACCCGTTTGATCCACGATTGTTCAAGGTTCTCAGAAGAACTTCAAGCTCACCCTTGGCCGGAAGACGGAACTCTTCTTCGCCGCTCGCTTCTGGTTCAAATGACTGCCCCACCACACTAGATCCGGAGTCGTTAGGATTGGGAAAGTGAATGACGCTTTCGTCGTCAATGGAGAATTTGTCGCAGCCATATTCTAGCGCATAGCCCAATGATTCACTTTGCAGGCCGATGGTTGCGCTACTCCCTCGATTGCCTAGCAGCCTAGTAGCATCTTCATAAAGAAAAACAATGTCGTTGCTACCTTCGAATAACTGAACCTCGAAGGTAATCCGATCCTCACTTGAACTGAAAGAGGGTATATCATCCCATGCAATCACAAAAATGCGTTGGGGTGCCTCACCAACGATCTCAGTCTCAAGAAAGCCAAGGGAGGTTGAATCCAGGTCATCCCAATATGGGGCTATCATATCGCCCATCCCGGCCGAAGGTCCCTCGCTTAGACATTCATTCGTGTAGGCCGAATTGTCGGTATGGAACTGAAGGTTGCCGTTGCTACTGGCCTTGACCCTGTGATAAAGATGGCCGTAAAACGAGAAAGAGAATGGCAGCTCCAACTCGACTAGCCCGTCATCCGTATAAAGCCCGGTATCTTGCGTCGCTTCAATATATTCAAAGAAAGCGCCATCGTCGCAGGTGTAACCAAAAGCATCAGGACCTGGACAAAGAGCAACGGGAGATCCGGTCTGATCACCACCACGCAAGATCGCAAAAATCAGGATCGCAAGACCC
>JAFDKH010000443.1 GCA_019307065.1 Deltaproteobacteria bacterium | reverse complement strand
CTTGGCGGTTTCGAGCCAGGGAAAACCGCAAACGATCGAAACGTCGATCCCGTCTTTGTCCATGGCAGCCAGCAATTCAGCGGCCGAAACCATCCGGGCCTCGGGATCGACCAATAAAAGCTCGAAGGCCGCTTCGCCTTTGAAAAATGCCTGGCGATTGGCGATTACTTCGTCGGGAAAGATGTGTGTGTGGGCGTCGATTATCATCTGGTTGGCTTACTTCTTTTATTCTTTCGCTTCAAGCAGTTTTGTTTTATCTCCGGTCTGCCAGTAATGCAAGTAGGCCTGCTGCTCTTTGAGCTTGACGCCGGCCCAGGGGCCGATCGACAGTCGCCTGCTCTTGTCATTCGGGCAATCTGTGTAGCACAGCGAGACGTGCATGTGATTGAAGTGCCAGATCCAGCTGGAATGATCGTTGGCTGTCAGCATGGCGGCATTGATGTCGTCGTATTCTTGCTGAGTGATATCTTGGGCGGCTAACAAGTTGGCGAGCTCGGTGTCCAGATCGGCTTCGATCTTGACTTCGATACCGATCGCCCGCAGGCGACCGCTGGTGGCCAGTTTGGCCAGAAAGTAGGCCGTGCGGGGGATGTCGACGATGTGGGTGTTCTCCGAATCAGTTACGCAAGTGCCGTATTCGGGCGAGTTCGTATTGCGATCAACGCAGTCCCAGTTGGGCAACGTATCGTTGTCGCAGCAGATCTGCCGATAAACCATGTTGCCCCATTCGCGCTGAACGTCCTGGCGAACATAATATGCAATATCGACGTTGCGACCGTCGTTGTGGGTATTGTTCGGATGGCCCCAGGGTGTATGGCCGTCGATCAAGCCGACATCGCCGATGCCCAGGGGGCCACTGCCCGGGTATTTTTTTTCGACGGCGTTGATCGCATAGCGCACCATCATGATCAGTTCGCGCCGCGCCCAGCGCCTGGATGACGAGATGAATGTCGGTATGCCGCTGCCCCCGGTCAGGCCGCTGAGGAAAAACACGTTCTGGCCGAGATAGCTATCCAGGGGATGTCCGGCAGGGAAGGGGATCAGCTTGGAAGAATCGAACGCCCCTGCGACTGAAAGGGCCCGGCATTCTTCAGAACTATACAGGTCGGCACAGACCGGGCCATCTTGATAGGCTACGGTTTTGGACAACAACAAGTAATTGTTTTCGGCCGCTCCGCTAGGGTAGACGCGGAAGAAATAAGGCTGACTGCCGCTGGCTCCCAGTATGGCCAGTGTTTCGTTGTTGACGGCATGGTAGCCGTTTTCGTCCAGACAGTCGTCGCGAGTCATCGTGCTTTGCTCGACAACGACGTCGGCCGAATCGATCAGGCGGTTTTCCAAATCCCCGGAAGCCAGGTTGTAGGCCACACCGATTTGATAGATCGTATCTGTTTGATCGGGGGTAAAAGTAAACCAGTCTTCATCGCCGGAACAAATTTGCAGCCCGGGAGTATCTTCGCTCGGCAGATTCAGAGCGGAAGCCTTGTCTTGGTTGGGCTCGAGCACGGTATCGTTGCATTCGAAGTCGATACACTCGCCGGCCATACTGCAGACCTGACCGGTCGGACAGTCGCCGAAGACGTTTTCAGGGCTGCATTCGGAAGAAGTGTCTTTACAGATATGGCCCGACCAGATGTCTTCTTCGCGGCATTCGAGCGGGGCCGGGCAGTCTCCCGGGCTGCAACCCGGGATACAGACAGTGTCCCAGGCGGAGTCGGGTTCGTCGTTACAGATATAGCCAACTCGGCAATCGGAGTCGTCGCTGCACAAGGCTACGCAGCCGAAGCTTTCGTCACTAAAAACCTGGCGGCACTCGGCGCCGTCTGCACAGAAAAAAGTACAGTCTTTTACGATGCAATAGCCATCGACGAAACCTTCTTGGGTAATGCAGATGGCGTTAGCACCACCGGCGCACTGTTCGGCCGACGAGCAAGGCCCGCTGGCCGGCACCGTGCCCTGGCCTGGCCAACAGGTGTCATAGCTGTCGCATTCATAGCCGTGTTCGGTGCGGCAGTTGGAGGAATCGAGACAAGTTGCGATACAGCGACTGACATCGTCGGTGAATGTGAAACAGCTGCTGCCCTCGGGACAGGATGTGTCATCACAGCCTTCGATATAGCAGTAGCCGCCCGGGAAACCATCGGAAGTCGTCCAGCAA
>JAFDKH010000071.1 GCA_019307065.1 Deltaproteobacteria bacterium | reverse complement strand
ACCGGGCAAGGCGAAGTCTGGCTTATCAAGACCGACAAATCTGACTGAGGTGTAGCTATTATGTCTAAACGTTTTGATCGCAGAAAGTTTCTCAAGAGTTCAGCAGCCAGCGCAACGGCGCTTGCCCTGGGAGGCGGCTGTACTACCTTGAATCCCAAGAAACTGCAGGCCGCGGCTGGTATGCGACCGCCCCCGGAACTGTCCAGACTGGTTCAAACGACCGGCCCGGGTGTACCAAAAGATCTAAGCCGGGCGGTCGAAAAATTAATCGAGCCGCTGGGCGGCATGCAGGCTTTTGTCAAGACCGGTCAGCGGGTTCTGTTGAAACCCAATATGGGTTTTCCTGTTCCGGCTGCTCAACGGGCGACAACTTCGGCAGAGCTGATTGCCGCGGTGGCCGGCCTGGTGCTGGCCAAGGGAGCCGGCCAAGTCATCATCGCCGACTACCCGACCTCAGAATCTGAGAAAACAGTCGAACTAATGGGGCTTCGAGAAGCGCTCAAGGGTTTGAAAGTAAAGATCATGCCGGTTACCGCCGACGACGAATTCGTCGAAATGGAAATCCCCGGCGGTAAGAGCCTGAAAAGCGCTGAATTCCTCAAAGAAGCCCTGCAAGCCGATGTTCATATTGCCTTGCCGATGGTAAAGTCACACAGTAGTACGCTTTACACAGGTACGCTCAAAGGCATGATGGGTTTGGTTGCAACCCGCAAGACATTTCACTGGTGGCACAATCTGCACATGGCCATCGTAGATTTAAACCGGGTTATCAAACCTGATTTGGTTATCTTGGACGGGCTAGAGGTTATGACCAACGAAGGGCCCAGGGGCCCGGGCGACCTCGAGAAAACTAACAGCCTGATCGCCGGGACTGATCCTGTCGCAGTCGATGCCGCCGGCGTTCGCTTGACCCGTTTGTTCGGCCGTAGAATCAAACCCGAAAAAGTCACCCACCTGGCTTTGGCAGCTTCGCTGGGTCTTGGAAGACTCAAGCTCGAAGACAAACACAATATAAAAATCGACATGCCTGCCTGAAAGGGTTGAAACTGCTCGTGAAGGCCAACCAACTACTTGCCAGTTATGATGAATACGGCCTCCTCGGTGAACTGAGCGGGGCCAGTCAGGCCGATCTCGACAAATTGTTTCGCAAAGCCCATCAACAACTTCAAGACGAATTGCAGGCCGCTCGTCGGCAGGCAGCCGAACAAAACCGGCAAATTTCCATAGACGCTTCACGCTTGTCGGGGGTGATCGCAGGCGACTGGATTCGGGTGGCGCCCGATCAGACATCCTTAAGGCAACTGACTGAGTTCCCCGAAGTTGTAGCCGGGCTGCTCGGTCAGAACAAGCCCGCTGACAGTCTACCTGCGTGTGCCTCGCTCGACGATGCTCGCCCGTTATTGGCCCGCTGTGCCTACAACGGGCTATGGTCGCCTTCGGGAACCAACTGGCAACCAATCCGGACAGTCGAACTGAGCGCCGCCGAAGTCGCGCTGGTCATGTCGCAACCGGCGCAAGCCTGCGGGCTGTTGGTCCTGGCCCGACGTCAATATCAGTCGGTTCTTTCGGACATCGCCGGCCTGTGCGGTTTCGAGCAGACTTCGCATGCCGAACAGATCGACCTGGCGATTTGGCTGCTGGCCGCCGAGCAGACCGCCGCCGGACACGGCTGGCGGCTGGACAGTCTTCGGCTGGCTCCCCAAGACCAGGCCCGGGCTACCGAAAAGATGATCAAGATTCTAAGCCAACGTATCAAGCGACTTTCAGGACCTTCGCAGCTGGCGGCTAAAGAACTTATCCAATCGCTCGAGGCTGACGACCATTACCCGGCGATAATCTTAGAGGCATTTCAGGGCCGCGAACTGATCACCGCCGGCAACCAGCCGGGCGGCTTGATGCCGGCGCCCTTCGATCGACTGGTCGCAGCCCGCTCGACTCAAAGGGTTGCCAGCCCATCTCAAGATCTGGCCCGGGAACAGTTGAGCGATCTTTTTGAAAGTGCCTATGAATTCCTCGCCCAGAATGACAACTTGCTCAGCAGTATGATTTTTGGCTGGCAAGAGGAGCTAACGGCCAAAATCGGCCAGGCCATGCATGCAGGAATCGAAGGCCCAAACGGACTGCTTTCGCGAGCCAGCCTGGCAAACCTTAGCCGACTACTCCGCGACCGGACCGACCTGCCGGACGATCTTGAGGCATGGACCGGTCTCGAAGAAGACCAACTCGAAGCGCGCGGGAAAGAGATTGCTATCCCGGCCCGACTGATCCCCCGGCACATTTGCGCCAAACTGACCGAAGGCGGGCAGTTTCGGGTTGAAGACGATTTTGTACTCGATCAACGCGGGCGACGCCTGACACCAGTCAGGCTAATCAAAATTGTGCGGATGATGTCGCGGGCCTTCGGGAAATTCTTTCTCAGCTTTGAAAACACTCACCCGCTGTTGGGAATCATATTGGTCAAGACTAGCGCAGATTCCGAAAAAACTTATCGGGCAGCCGGCCGACTGGTTGCGCATATGACGTTTTTAGCCAGGGCCAGAGGGTTTACTTCGATCATCAAGAGCGGGCCTTTGGAAATTGCCGGTGCGGCAATCCAAAAGCTGCTGACCGAAAATACTTCCGACCAGCCTGCCAAGCAAAAGCTCAGCCAGGGTGAGCTGGTGCCGGTCCTGACCTTCCAGCTTGGCATGCCTTTGGGCCCCGATGAACTAGTCGCGCCCGGCCAACCCAATGAACACAGCGGTCTGGCCGAACGTTTGCTGGACAAGCGCGCCCCCCGCGCGCCGTTGGCGGCCCACTATATTCCGCTCGAGTGATTGCCCGAATCGATCGTGACTAACTTTTTCTAATCATACCCTGGAGCACGTCAATCGGGACCGGAAAGATGACCGTCGAGGAGTTCTCGGTGGAAATCTCGGACAAGGTCTGCAGATAACGTAACTGCAGGGCGGCCGGCTCTTTCTGAATCACGGCAGCCGCCTCGGCCAGTTTCTTGGAAGCTTCGAATTCACCGGCGGCATGAATGACCTTGGCCCGCCGCTCGCGCTCGGCCTCGGCCTGCTTG
Source organism: Deltaproteobacteria bacterium (assembly GCA_019307065.1). GTDB lineage: Bacteria > Myxococcota > B64-G9 > B64-G9 > B64-G9 > JAFDKH01. The sequence continues at coordinate 19,466 of JAFDKH010000071.1, read as the reverse complement.
GCCATAGCGCGCTGCATCTCGGCCGGCAAGTCGACATGCTTGATCTCGACCTTGGCTACCTTGACTCCCCAGGGGTCGGTGTCGGCATCCAGGCTCGATTGAATTTCCTCGTTGAGATGCTCACGCTTGGTCAAGAGATCATCGAGTTCGACCTGGCCCAGCACTGAGCGCAGAGTCGTCTGGGCCAACTGACTGGTGTTGTACAGGTAGTTGTCGACTTCCAAGATGGCCTTGTCCGGGTTCATCACGCGCATGAAGATAACCGCGTTGACCTGGACGGTGACGTTGTCCCTGGTGATGATGTCCTGGGGCGGCACATCGCGGGCGATGGTTCGCAAGTCGACTTTGACCATCTGATCGACGAAAGGAATGATCCATTTCAACCCCGGGTTTTTCATGCCGGAGTACTTGCCCAGGCGAAACACTACACCGCGCTGGTACTCGAAAATCTGGCGTAAACCCATCAAGATGAACAACACCACAAGAATTGCCGGAATAATGATGACGTAATGCATTTGACTCCCTCCTCATGAGACCCGCAGGTCTATTGCCCCCGGGCAAAAAGGTTTATCAATCTTTAATCTTTACGTGTAACAAGAGCCCATCCAGGCTGACTACTTCCACTCTGGATCCTTTGGGAATAACCTCCTGGCTGACTGCTTTCCAGTTTTCACCCCTGACAAAAACCATGCCGCCCTCTTTATTTATCTCGGAACGCGCGTCGCCGACCAGGCCATCCATTCCCTCAATGCCGGTCTTGATTTTCTTGCGCTGGGTGGAAACAACCTTGTAGCCGATCAGGATCAGACCCGCCCCGAGCACGACAACCGTTGGTATCAAGACCGTCCAGTCGACTTGCATGGTTGGGTCCATATAGTAAGGTTGACTGGACGGATCAACCAACATGATGCCGCCCAGGACCAGCAATACTCCGCCCCCAATTGCCAGTAGTCCGTAACTAACCACGAAAGCCTCCGCAATCATCAGCCCGATTCCGGCCAATACCAACAACAAGCCGCCCAGGCTGACCGGTAATATCTGCATTGAAATCATCGCCAACAACAGGAACAGCGCTCCGACGACACCCGGAACGATCGCACCGGGATGATAAAACTCCATGGCGATGCCACCCAGGCCGACCAGGAAAAGAATCATCAACAGGTTTGGATTACCCAGAGCGCCCAGCAAGCGTTGTTTGAGTGATTTTTCCCAGCGGTCGATCTTGGCGCCCTTGGTGTGAAGGGTAGCCGTGGTTTTCTTTTCAAGCTTGATTTGGCGCCCATCGATCAACTCAAGCAAGTCATCTAGATTCTCGGCCTCTAGATCGATTACCTTGATTTTGACAGCTTCGTCTGAGGTAATCGAAACCGATTCGCGCACGGCTTTCTCGGCCCACTCGGCATTACGACCGCGCTCCTTGGCGATACCCTGAATGAAAGAGACCGTGTCGTTGGTGACCTTCTCATTCATAATAGCAGCCTGGTCTGCAGACTTCTTTTTTTTCTCTTTATCCTCTTCGTCGTCACCGGGAGTGCTCGGTATGAGGCTAATGCTGACCGGATGAGCCGCCCCGATACGGGTTCCGGGTGCCATAGCCGCTACGTGGCCGGCCATGGTGATAAAAGTGCCGGCCGAAGCTGCCTGAGCACCCTTGGGAGTTACGAAAACCACGATCGGCACCCGGGCACTCAGCATGCTCTTGACGATCTCCTGGGTTTCATCGAGGGCCCCGCCGGGCGTGTCGATCTCGATTAGCAGGCACTGGTATTTTTCGCGCTCGGCGCGCTCGACTGCATTGGCGACATATTCGGCGGTCCCGGCAAAGATCCCGCCCTTGATTTCAATCACCGCGATCTTAGCCTGTCGATCACCCCATTTTTCTGATGAATCAGGTGCTGATTGGGCCTCCGCTTTGGCCTTTTTATCGATCGCCGGTGTTGACTGGGGCTTGTTGCTTTCAGCGACCGGATCGCCATCAGCCAGGACGTTGCCGACCAGACCGACCAGCATCCCCAACATCGCTACTAATAAGGCAGCCCGACTGACCTTGCGGCCCCACTTTCTCATTTTTATCATGTCTAAACTTCCTCCACTGGCCGGGCCAATTTGGCCATGACTTTCTGGACGTCATCCCAGACAAGTTTCTTGGCGGCCGGGTTCCTTAATAAATAGGCCGGATGATAGGTGGGCATGATCCTGGCCCCCGAAGGGTGCTCGAAAAAGTGCCCGCGCAACTTGCCCATCGGTCTGTCGGTCCCAATCAAGTATTTCGCCGCGGTTGCGCCCAGGGCCACGATGATCTGCGGCCGCATGATTTCGAGTTGCTTGGTCAGAAACAAACCGCAGGTGCGCATCTCGTCGTCTTGAGGAGTCCGGTTGTCAGGTGGTCGACATTTGACGACATTACAGATGTAGATTTCTTCACGTCCGAATCCCATGGCCGCAATAATACGGTCGAGCAACTGTCCGGCTCGTCCGACAAACGGCCGGCCGCTGCGATCTTCGTCCCGACCAGGGCCTTCGCCGGCAAAAACCAGCCGGGCCACTGGATTACCTTCGCCGAATACAATTTTGTTTCTTTGTTTTGCAAGACGACAACGGCTGCAATCACCGATCTCTTCACGCAGATTGTCCAGCTTGGCTTGCGCCTCTTGGGGGCTTAGCGGATTAGGCTGCCAGCCGGTCTGACTTGTTTCGATCTGAGGTTCGCTCGTTTGAAAGAAACCTGTCTGCTTGCGAATTCCTGAATCAGCGGCCTGAGGGATTGGTTGTTGATCAGCTACCTGGAGCCTGGCTGCCTGTTCCAACTTGGCGCGGCGCCCGTCTCCAAAACGATAGTCGGATTGGCCGGCTGGTCTGAGCTGTTTTTCAACAAGTGTCTGAGTCGTGCTCACAGTACTTTCTTCTTGTTCAAGCTTGGGTTGTTCGATCATGCGCACGCCGAAACTAGCCAGTACGCGCAGTCTGGTTTCAAGTTCCCGAACTATCTGACGGAAATTTTCGCGTTGGTCCGGCAATAATGACTCCCACAGGTAAATATAACCGACAGCGGACAGGTTTGACCGCTAGCCCTGGCCTGATATAGCATTTTAGTGAATTTGGAACAAGCGCTATGCGAGTTATTCAATTATTGATGTTGGCCGGATTATTCCTGCTGATACCTTCACCGGCCAAAGCCTGGGGGCCAGCGGCTCATCTCGAATTCGGCCTGGCAATCTTGAAAGATCTGGCCCTATTGGCCCCGGGCATAGCCGTCTTATTACGCAAGTTTCCTAATGACTTTCTGTACGGCAGCATTGCCGCGGATATTACCGTCGGAAAAAATCTCTCACCCTATCGGCTACACTGCCATAACTGGCAGGTTGGATTCATGGTCATGGACCTGGCCGAAGATGAGACGACCAAAGCTTTCGCCTGGGGCTATCTCGCCCATCTGGCCGCCGACATCGTGGCCCATAATTACTTCATCCCCTATAAAATTGTTGAGCATTTCCGGCAGCGGGCCGCCCACGTCTATTGGGAGATACGTTTCGACACCTGGATAAGTGTAGAAACCAGAAACGTGGCTCAAACGCTCTCGACCCACGCTTTCAAGAAACACGATCGCCACCTGCGCAAGATCCTTACCGGTCCGCTATTCTCTTTTCGGGTCAACAAGCAAATTTTCAATTCGATCGTCTTGTTTAGCCAGATTTTTCGCTGGCAGCGAACGGCCAAGGCTTATGCTCGTAGTACAACCATGTTGTTGACCGAAGAAGAAGTTACAGAAATGCGCAGCCTGGCAATTGCCCAAGTGCTGGATCTGTTATCCAAAGGCGACCAGGCTGCCTGCCTGAGTGCTGATCCCACCGGTCATCGCAATATCTTGATCGCCCGCGATATTCGCCTGCGGCTGAGAACCCTTGACCTGCAAGGTCGGCTGCTGAATCCTGACGAAATCGGAGACCGTTTCCGGCCGCTTTTTCGTGAAGCCATGTCCAGTAAGCTTACCCTGCCTTCGATGCTCGAACTGATCAATCCCGACGCACCGGCACCTTCCGTCAGACCCCTTGCGCGGCCGATTAGGCGGCGAAGAATTCTACGCGGCAAGAAAAAATACAAGCGACCCGACGCCTCGTGGCTAATCAGAGGTCTGCTGGGAAACATCACCGAAGCCGTAAAACCAAAAAAGAAGAAAAAAGCCAAAAAACCAAAAGAAACCAAACCTAAAAAACAGAAGAAAACCAAGCGTCAAAAAAAGGCCAAGCCGGTAAAAAACCCCAAGCAGCCCAAGAAAGACAGCCCCGGCCGAAGGCTTTTAGCGCGGGTCAAGTCACGGGTCAAATCCGGTGTTCTTTCGCGCCGGAAAAAAACAGGCAAGCGAAAGAAATAGTCCGACCGCTAAGGACCTACCTCAATTAAGTTTTTCGCTTTTTGGGCAGCATTTTTACCACCCGATCCAGAATGCGTTCGGCAACTTCTTCTTTGGATAAAAGCGGAAGTTCTTGTGATGCCTGGCCGTCAACCAGGTGAACACGATTGGTATCGACATCGAATCCGGCATCCGGCAATGAAACATCATTGGCAACCATCAGATCGAGTCTCTTGGCTTTGAGTTTCTGCCTGGCCGCCTTGACCGGGTCACCGGTTTCCGCCGCGAAACCGACCAACAGCGGCTTTTTCTTCTTCTTGCCCAAAGCCGCCAGGATGTCCTTGGTGCGCGACAATTCGATGACCCCAAGAGCCCGGCCCTTTTTTATTTTTTGTTTGGCACGTGTCTTGGGTTTGAAATCGGCCACCGCGGCGGCCATCAGAACCAGGTTGCACTGGCTGATGTTTTTATCGACTGCTTGTGCCATCTGGGCGGCTGTTTCGACCTCGACCAGCTTGACACCCCAGGGCGGCGTCAAGGCAGTCGGCCCGGACACCAAGACCACTTTTGCGCCGCGTCTTCTGGCTGCGGCCGCCAGGGCATAACCCATTTTTCCGCTCGAACGATTAGTCAAGGATCGGACCGGGTCGACCGGCTCGCGAGTTGGACCGGCCGTTACCAGCACTTTACGACCCTCGAGATCGTTTTTTGAAAGCACCGCCCGAACGGCCTCGAGCAAGAATACCGGATCTTCCATACGACCGGCACCCTCTTCACCGCAAGCCAGAGAACCGCTGGCCGGCCCGACGAAAATCATTCGCTCGAGTTGATTGAGCAGACTGACATTTGCCTGGGTTATCCGGTTTTCCCACATGCGCGTGTTCATGGCCGGAGCCAGGACCACTGGACAGGTACTCGCCAAGACAGTTGCGCTCAGGAGATTGTCGGCCAAACCAGCTGCAAATTTTGCCAGGCTATTAGCCGTAGCCGGCGCAACTATGATCAAATCAGCATCGCGGCCAAGATCTATGTGGGGCATGCCGGAAACCGCCAATGAACCACCCTGGCCAACCTCCGCCGGGCGCCCGCTCAAGGCCTGAAAAGTGACCGACCCGATCATTTCTGCAGCGGCACTTGTCAAGACTACTTGCAGCTGGGCCCCATCTTTGACGAGCAGCCGGGCCAGTTCACATGCCCGGTAGGCGGCGATTCCACCGCTGACTCCGAGTACCACGAATTTTCCATCTAAAAGCCCCATGCCGACCTCCTACCTGCGCTGAAACATCTTCCATTTGCCTTGATGATTGACAAAGAAAAAAGGTACCGGCGACTCGAGTGCCTTGCCGTTTACCTCAAAAGTCGCGTAGATCACGACCATCACCATCTCTTGCTTGGTTTTATGACCTGCCGGAAGTATGAGGGCATCGACGGTTTCAGCTTTTTTCATTTTCAGTCCGGACTTTAGATCGTGAATCATCTGCTTGAGAAAATCATCCATTCTTTTTTGATAATCGGTACTGTCGATTTTTCGACTTGAAATCGAAGCATAGTCTGCGGCGCTCAGAGTGAGCTTCGAAGCCGCCCCTAAATCTTGTTTTACAAGATGTTCAACCAGCTTGTACAAAGTCTGCTGGGCTGATTCGGGGGCTTTGGTGGCCGCCATTGAAGAAGCCGCCAGCATCACTAAACTAAGTAGGCTCACCGAAACTCGTTTCATCTTTCGCTCCTTTTTGACACCGGACAGCATAGCACGAGCTTGGCTGGTTACATTTTAAAGTTTTTGACAAACTTTGCTTCTCCATTGGACAATACGTTCGAATCTACGGGAACTTGTAATATGAGCGAAACAACCCAATTTATATGGATCATCGTAATTGTAGTGATCATAATAAGCTTCTTTATCGTGGTGGCCGCAGTCAAATACCAGTCACGCAGGCGCAAAGAACGCGAGGCGGCCCTGCAAATCGTGGCTAAACAAATCGGGGCAACCCTGGAAGCCGGAACCTTTTTCAAGCAACCCAAGCTAAAATTTGAATACCGGGGGTACCCGACGTTCATTGAGTTTTACTCGACCGGCGGAAAGCACCCCACCCTTTACACCCGCATGCTCTTTCACCTGTCCACCCACCCGGCCTTCGAGGTACACCTCTACCCCGAGCGGTTCTTCTCTAAGCTGGGCAAGCTTCTCGGCGGACAAGATATTCAAATCGGGGTAGAACAATTTGATCCGATGTTCATGATCAAGGGCTCTTCTGAACAACTGGTCAAGTCGATGCTGTCAGCCGAGGTACGCGAGGCGATCTTCGAGTTGCGCGCCCTTACCATGAACAACCATATTGACATCTCGACCCAAAAATATGGCTTACGCATCCAGAAACTATCCTGGTTACATGCACCCGATTTGCTAATGAGCTTTATCGGCCTCGGCCAGCGAGTTTTCGACGGCTATCTGACAGCCACGGGTGCCGGTTTGCCATCCGACTCCTCTTCGCCAGTCGAAGCTTTGGTAGATTGTGCAGTCTGCGGCGACACAATCAGTGGCTCCAGCCAGGTTTGTCCTAAATGCAATGCGGCCCATCATCCTGAATGCTATGAGCTCAACGACGGCTGCGGCCGCTGCAACTGAGATTGGGCAGACTTAGCAAACTACCAGCGCCATTCCCACCCGGCCAGGGCAACAGTAAAAATCCAAATTGCTTGAAAACAATGGAAATTTTTGTTAAACCAAGGCTACTTTACCAACGCATGGAAGCCAAATGACTCTGCATGTCAGTACCGAACTCAGACAAGTCATCGCCGAAGCGCAAGACATCGCCAGCCAGGTCGGTCAACAACTAACCAGCGCTCATCTACTCCTGGCGTTGTTCACCGTTCATAACCGAGCCGAGATCCTGCTGAAGGAAAAGCAGGTCGATGAAGACGTTATCCTGGCTTATATACATACTGTCGAAGACGAACCGCCCGGTATTTTCAAGTCGGTCCAGAAAAAGGCAAAACAAATTGCGATTGGCTGCGGAGCCGAAGCCGTCGATTGCTTGCATTTAGTGATCGCCCTGTGCGGCATGCGTAACAGCCTGGCCTACGAACTACTTCGTCGAACCGGTCTGAGCGTACCCAAATTTCGGAATACTGCCCTGTCATACGTCACCGGCCGATTGCCACGCCGGCTGACAGTCAAAAGAAAACATGACCAGGCTTCCAGCCAGGCTCCGGAGGCACACCCGCCGGCCAGCCTGCCTTCGGAACCTCCCATGGCAGAAGATGACGACGAAGACTACGAAGACGAGATGGCTGAAGACAGCCATTATGCCATCGACGAATCCCTTTCTCAGCCACCGACCGAGTGGGATTTGCAGCCGACTCGCTTTCCTCTGCTACACAGGCTAGGGCGTAACCTGACAGCCCTGGCGGCTTGCGGCAAGATCGACCCGCTGGTCGGTCGTGATCACGAGGTTACCGAAGTCATCGACACGCTTCTCAAGCGCCGGGCCAACAATCCGATGCTGGTCGGCGAACCAGGCGTCGGAAAAACGGCCATAGTCGAAGGCCTGGCACTGCGGATCGTCAATGAGACACCCGACACGCTGCAGCTTAAAAACAAGCGGATTGTTGAACTGGATGTAGCTTCCCTGCTGGCCGGCACTCAGCTGCGCGGCGCTTTTTCCGAAAAGCTGCTACAGATACGCAACGAAGTAAAAGCGGCCAAAGGTTCGGTAGTTATCTTCATCGATGAGATCCACACCCTGATGGGTGCCGGGGCAACCGGCGATGGTCCTCAGGATGCCGCCAACGAGCTCAAGGCTTCCCTGGCTCGCGGTGAGTTCCCCTGTATTGGCGCCACTACCCATGATGAATTCCGCCGCTTTATCGAGCAAGATGCGGCGCTGGTCAGAAGATTCAGACCGGTTCAGGTGCCCGAACCTTCCGCCGAAGAAACCCTGACGATTCTCAAGGGGATTGCCAAAGAATATGCTCTGCATCACGGGGCCTCCTATGACAGCGAGGCGCTCGAAGCCGCAGTCCACTTGTCTTCGAGATATATTACCGACCGCTGTTTGCCGGACAAGGCCATCTCGCTGCTTGATCTGGCCGGCTCAAGAGCCAGGCGCTCCGGCAAGGTTAAAGTCGATCGCGAGGCGATTGCCCGAGTCGTGGCTGCGGTTGCCAAGATACCGGTTGACCGATTGTTGATGACTGATGCCGAGCGACTTCTCAACATGGAGAAAATTATCGGCCTGCAGTTGATTGGCCACACCCGGGTTATCCGGGCGATTGCCAATGTCATCCGGCGCAACTACGCCGGGTTCGCCCAGAAGCGGCCAATCGGTTCGTTTCTCTTTTTAGGACCGACCGGGGTAGGCAAGACTGAATGCGCTCGAGCTTTAGCTAATTTTATGTTCAATAGCCGCGAGGCCATGGTCAAACTAGACATGAGTGAATACAGCGAGTCACATAGCGTGGCCCGGCTAATCGGTTCACCTCCCGGCTATGTCGGCCACGGCGAAGGCGGCCAACTGACCGAAGCCGTGCGACGGCAACCATATACTATTGTGCTGTTCGACGAAGTAGAAAAAGCCCATCCGGAAGTCCAGCAAATTCTGCTACAGATTATGGACGAAGGACACCTGACCGATAGTCGCGGACGACAGGTGGACTTCACCAATGTGGTTGTAATTCTGACATCCAACTCAGGCACCGCTAACCTAGCCTCAGCCGGAGGTGCCCGGATAGGTTTCGGCTCGCAAGACAGCCAGGTAGACGATACAATTGCCCGAGATTCAATCGCCCAGGCCCGCAAGGCCTTTCCGCCAGAGCTATGGGGCCGCATGGACGAACACCTGTTTTTCCGGCCACTCACTTTTGCCGACCTGACAGCCATCGCGGCCTTGTTGCTCAAAGAATCATCAGCCCAACTCGAAGCCGAGCGCAAAATACGGTTGCAGGCCCTGCCGGGAGTAACTCACTATCTGGTAGAGAAAGGTTGCCCCGACTTGAGCCTGGGCGCCAGGCCTCTGCGAGCGGCGATCCGCCACCTGATCGAAGAACCCCTGGCTGAAAAAATCCTGGGTGGTGATTTTAACCAGGGCGATCGAATTACTATCGGAATCAGCCAAGACAATATCGAGTTCGCTAAGAGCTAGCCCGGGTCAATCTTCCATAGGATCTGCTTCGCGGCGTTTGTCGCGTGAATTCAACAGCGGACGCAGCTTTCGCTTGTCTCTGGTTGACTCAATCCGTTCGGCCTTGACAAATGCGGCCTTGGCCTTTTTATTCCAGCCAACCCGTTCGTAAAAGCGGCCCAAGTTGGTCTGATGATAGGCGTTGGTCGGAAATAAACTGGCGATTGCGACCAGGTGCTGCTCGGCGTCTTCGAAACGACCCGACTGTTCGAGCAGAAAGGCCAGGTTGCGATGGGCACCTACGTGACTGGGTTTGTATTTGACCAATAGTTCGTATTGGTGAATACCATCTGTCTGCCGGCCTTCTTCGACAAACAAAGTCGAAAGCCTGAAGCGCGCATCGGTCAGACTCGGCCTGAGCTGCAAGGCGCGAATGAATTCCTTGATGGCCTTTTTCCTGTTTGCGTTCTCTTGACGAAAAAGACCGTATAGAGAATGGGCGCGCGGGATATCACCACCCAGTCGTACCGCCTTGGCCAGGGCCGGCCCGATGACTGTACGATCGTTGTCAGTCATCATGTGGGCTACGGCAATCTCGACATAAGGTAAAGCCCAGTTTGGCGCCAGAGATTTTGCCCGCCTGAATCTTTGCAAGGCGGCCTTGTATTCACCCTGGCGGGTCAGCTCGACACCTTGCTTGAACCAGGCCAGTGCCCCTTTCGGCTCTGGACGCACGAGTGTGTCCTGACCCGTTTCCTCGGCAACCGACTCGCCCGCCGAAAACAGTAGAAACAGCAAAAATGCAGTTAATCCTCTCTTCATAACCATCGGCGTTTTTACCAGAATCTATATAAACGGGCAAGGGACATAAGACTTGATCTTGATCAACAGTCAACCAGAGATTATACGCTTGACATTCAAGAGTATGAATGCTACCGAAAAGTCGGCGATTTAACCAACGATCCTGGGGCGCTTTGGCTTCAGCCGGCGTTGTCGGGCAAGCAACCGGAGTACGTCTTGAAACGTATCGCGATTTCTATGGTCTTGTTTTCATTTTGTATCTCGCTACTTTCGACCGGCTGCACCAATCCATGCCAGGGCGAGATAGATTCTTTACGACTGCGGGTCATGCAATTTATTAACGACACCGACCCCGGTGAATTTGGCGAACAAAGATGCTCAATCAATCCAGGTACCGATAGTTACGACCACATCTGTGATTTTGCAACCCGGGCCTTGTCCACCCGCTGGCCCGCCTTCGATTGTACCTCTTGTGACGCCCTGGAAATCAAGCTGTGCGGCTGTTATGACGAATCTGTCTGGGTGACCGATGACGAGGGTCAGCCGATCTACCCCGGGCTGGTCTACTGCCTGGCCACTTACTATCGCATCCGCGATCTGTGCGCCTGTGATCCCGATTTCGAGCCTCCGCCCAATGAGGACCATTGCTATGACACTAGTGGCGAAAGGGTTTGCGCCACCCCGTTCTCTCCGCTGGTCAAGCATCCTACCCTGCAACAAACAGATGTTTGCGATGCCCTGCTGGCCCCCTTTGAGTGCCGGCACTACGACGGCGACTACGACGGGATTCCCGATCAGTATGACGGCGATCAAGACAAGGCCTACCAGTACAACGCCGAAGACGTCGAATGTCTCGACGCGCCGCCTTGCGCACCCAACCTGGATTGCGACCCTAACCGCCCATCCTGGAAAGGTTGGTTCGAAAAAAAGCCAAGTCTTTACGCCGGCGGGCGCATGTTCGTAGATGCCGACGGGGCTCCCGACGATTTCGACAAGGACGGCGTATCCGACTCATGTGACAATTGCCCCAATAACGCCAACGGCTTCGACTGCAATAAAGAAATACAAGGTGAAAAGATCAACCTGGATCACTGCAACGTAAATGGCGATGACGCCACAAATCCTACTTACGTATGTTGGGAGCAAGACGGGTCCAACATGATCTGGAAGTTCGCTCATGGCGGCTTATGCCGCAATGGCTCTCCGGCCATGCACGAGCTGGATTTCGGCGATCAGATTGACTCTGACGGCGACCTGATCGGGGATGCCTGCGACGGCGATATGGATGGCGACGGGATCGGCAACGACATCGATAACTGCCCGTTACTCAGCAATACAGACCAGCTAAACACCGACGAAAACAACCAGTTCGGTGCCGACGCTTTCGGCGACGCCTGCGATCCCGATGACGACGGCGATGGCAAGTGCGATCCGGGTCAAGTCGGCGATCAGTACAATAATTGCAACGAATCGGACAATTGTCCGCTGGCCTACAATCCAAGCCAGGCTGATAGCGACGGTGACGGAATCGGCAACGCCTGTGATACAGATTGATTCACTCGGGTCGGCCGGGCCCCGAGCAGAGACCGAGACCAGATTTCTTTCAGATGCAAGTTGATGAAATAACCGCGACCCAACTCGGTTGGGACGAGATCCTGACGGCCCTGGCAGAAGAAGCCATCTCTCCCCAGGGCCTCAAGCTCTGTCGGGAACTCAAACCATCCAATGATCTCACCCAAATTCGGACAGCCCAGCAACGCTGTGAACAACTTCAGCGCCTTTTAAACGACGGCCATAATCCACCGCTCGAATCGATTGAGGACATTGATTCAGCCCTGACACGAGCCAGTAAACAAGGCGTGCTCTCGGCGGAAAATGTGCGTCTGGTGGGCAAGGCCATGCTGGTCACCTCTAGAATCAGGAAATTTCTATTGAATGAGGGTCATCAGGCTGGCGGCTCACTGACTGAATTGGCAAGGGACACCCACGATCTATCCGGACCGGGCCGCGATCTGCTGCAGGCTTTCAACGACAACGGCGAACTGCGCGACAGCGCCAACCCGGAGCTGGGACCTTTACGCAAGACCGCCCGGGCGATTGCCGACAGGATCCGTGTTCGGCTTGAACGCCTGATGCGCAAACCGCGAGTTGCGGCCTGTTTGACGGACACCTATATCACCGAGCGCTCGGACCGTTATGTATTGCCGGTCCGGGCCGATACCCACGAGCCGTTTAGCGGAATCGTTCATGACACTTCCCAGTCAGGTGCAACCCTGTTCATTGAGCCGGCTGAACTGGTCGAAGAAGGCAACCGTCTCAAGATTGCCCAAGCATCGGTTGCCGACCTCGAGCATCGAATTTTAGCCGAATATAGCCGGGAAATCTCCGACCTGGCAGCCGACCTGCGAGACAATGTCGCTTGCCTGGCTGAATTTGATCGCTTGCTGGCCATCCTCAGCCTGGCAAAAAAAATTGGCGGGAGATTTATCGAGATCGGCGGCAGCGGTTTCCTTCTCGAACAGGCTCGTCATCCGCTGATGTTACTCGCCAACGAACCTGTGGTAGCCAACCATATTCGCTTGCTTGCCCAACAAGGCTGCCTGGTGATAACCGGACCGAATGCCGGAGGTAAAACAGTTACCCTGAAGACGATTGGGCTGATTGCAATCATGGCCCAGGCCGGATTGCCCGTTCCGGCTGGCGAAGGGTCGCGGATCGGCTTGTTCGGCGAATTGCACGCAGTCATCGGCGATGCTCAGGATATCCGCCAGGGGCTTTCAACTTTCTCAGCTCACATCAGGAACATTTCACAGATTCTGAAGACTGCCGGGCCCGACACCCTGGTATTACTCGACGAGATTGCGGCCGACACAGATCCGCGCCATGGAGCCGCGCTGGCCGGGTCCATTTTGACGGCCCTGGCCGATCTTAGCGCAACTACCGTTGTGACAACTCACTTCGAAGAGCTCAAACAGCTGGCCTACCAGGATGAGCGCTTCGCCAACGCCAGCGTAGGATTCGATCTCAACTCCATGGAACCGACCTACAGCTTGCATCCCGACCTCCCCGGGCGCAGCTTGACTCTCGACATGGCTCGCCGGTTGGGAGTTCCCGAGCCGGTCCTGGTGCAGGCCGCCGAGCAGCTTGACTGCTCGGAACGCAAGATCGACGGGATGCTGGCAAGTCTCAACGAAGAACTGCAGGCCGTGGCCCAGTTGAGGCAAGAACTCAATTTACGAACCCAAGCGGCAGACAAGCTCGCCTACGAACACGCCAAGGCGGCCGCGGATTTGTCGGACCAGAAGCTTCAACTGCTGACTGAAGGCCGGCTCGATGCGTTGTCTGAGATAAAGCAGGCTCGCCGGGAAGTTGCCGGAGTAATTGAGACCCTCAGGCAAAACCCCTCAATGAAAACCGCGGTGGCTGCCAGCCAGCGCTTGAAACAAACCGAGGAATGTATTCGCGCCCAGGCCGGCCCGACATCCGCAGCAGGCGATTGTGAATCAATCACCAGCTTGAACCCTGGAGACCTGGTTCTAATCACGACCCTGGACAAAAAGGGCCGGGTTAGCGCGATCGATCATCGGGCCGGGATGATCAGCGTACGCTTTGGAACGATGCGAACGCGTGTGCCTCTGGAACAAGTCAAATTGGTTGAAGCCAAGCCGCCGCTAAAGAAAAAAGTCAATTTCAAAACCGAGTACAGCGACGCCGCCAAACCAGCCAATCCGGTCGAGGTTCGCAGTCCGGCGAATACTCTCGATTTACGCGGCGAACGTGTAGACCAGGCTCTCGATCAGCTGGATAAGTTCTTAGACGATCTATTCAAAGTAGAAGCAGATTCTGCCTTTGTTATTCACGGCCACGGAACCGGGGCCCTCAAAGCAGCTGTCCGTCAATACCTCAAGGACTCGCCTTACCCAAGACATTTCCGTTCTGGGGCGCCCGAAGAAGGCGGCGACGGCATTACAATCGTTAGATTAAAATAAGGGCGGAACCAGGGCCCGCCCCATAAAACTTAAATTACGCCTTTACGATACACTCGGGAACCGGGCATTCTTCGCGACACTGCGGTTCACCTTCTTCTTTGCATTCCGTGCAAGTTTCAGCAGAGATCACGTAGATCGTCTCGCCGTCACCATCGGTCTCTTCGGTAATGGCTTCACGGGGACAGACCATTACACAAGCACCGCACTTGAGGCATTCATCATTAATGATCTTCATGGCCATGACTATTTTCTCCTCTAGTTGAACATTTGCCACGCATCCAGCCGGCATCTCCCGACCGAGCTCGAATTGCCAGTTGTATAGGATCGCTTATTGCGGCTGTCAATAGTTTTTCGCTTGCGGCTCACAGCTGTACTTGCAGACGAACCATAGCGGGGGTTAGCATGTCTCCAGGGAAATTCAAGGAGACCAATCATGAACGAAGGTGTCTTAGAAGCCTTAAAGACGCGCCGGAGTGTCAGGGCATATCTTCCCAACGAAATACCCGATCGGACGATTGCCCAAATCCTGACTGCCGGGACATGGGCACCAACAGCCGGCAATGTTCAGGCCTGGTATTTCTATGTGATCAGGGACAGCTATCTCAAAGAGAAGCTGGCCGCGGCCGCTTTACAACAGAAATTCATCGCCCAGGCACCGGTAGTCATCCTGGTATGCGCCGACCTGGAAAAGGCTCGCAACGCTTATAAGAAGCGTGGCGAGGAGCTGTATTGCATCCAGGACGCAGCCGCCGCCGCTCAGAATATGTTGCTGGCCGCGCACGCCTTGGACCTGGGAGCTTGCTGGGTAGGCGCTTTCGATGAACGCAGTGTGGTCGATCTACTGGGGATTATGCCCAATCACCGCCCGCTGGCGATCCTCTCTTTCGGTAAACCTGGACACATCCCTACCGATCCGGGACGCCTGCCGCTGCACCAGGTGTATTCGGAGATAGACTGAGGCTGCCTCTTGGCCAGCAAATTTTCCCTACTCGTCGTAGCCTGTTGCCTATTGAGTTCCGAGGCAGTGGCCGGCTTCATTCCATCGAAAGTCTATGTCGTTGTCCAGGGCCCGCAAGACAAAATCGCCAGCGGAGGAATTCATCGCTTCAAGCTCGGTGACCAAGTCAAACTTTTTGCAGTCGTTGAGGGCAAACTGGGCAAGCAACGCGTGGTCATTAGCGCGGCCGAACAACTCGAGATTAATGGGAAAAAAATACCGCCCGGGCGAATCAGGCGCCCGGCTGATTTTCCGAAAATAATGTTGCGCTGGTACAAAGTCGAACCGACCGGCAACTCGTATGACAACACGGTCGGAGGTTTCCACTGGGAGACAATCGAATATCGCGAACATGCAATGACAGCTTGGGACACCAAGTGGCAGATTGCCGCCAACGCCCATCCAAAAGGGACTTATCCGGATACCCATGCCGGGGCCGGCACGATGGCCTTCAAGGTGGCAATCAAGGTCGGCTTTAGCAACCTGGCTTCGGCCGGCAAGGAGAGTCTCAACCGGGGCGGGCTGGACAAACATGTTCCGCGAATCGCCTTTAGGCGGGACGACAGTTACATCGGCCGGTTGACCGAGCTGTTCAATACGCCTTACATCTGGGGTAGCGCCGGGGTACCGCCCAAGCTTCACCAGGCCGAACGTTTGATCGGATCTGATTGTGCCGACTTCATCGTCTATGGTGCCCGCCGGTTGGGTAAAGAGATACCCTACCGGGGCAGCTGGCACATTCCCGAAGTCGCCAAAGTAATCTATGAGGCCGAAAAGATCGACGCCAAGGGTCGCTATC
This sequence comes from Deltaproteobacteria bacterium, assembly GCA_019307065.1. Classification (GTDB taxonomy): domain Bacteria; phylum Myxococcota; class B64-G9; order B64-G9; family B64-G9; genus JAFDKH01. The sequence continues at coordinate 3,409 of JAFDKH010000071.1, read as the reverse complement.
TGACCAAGGCCAAAAAGACTATCCCGATCTCAGATAGCGGTGTGCAAATTGGTGATCTGCTATTGTTTCACGGGCACGTCGGGGCCCTGGCCGAAGATCGTAAACCCGTGGGCATTTTAGATATCAACGATATTATGATCCACACCTATTGGGCCCCGCCCGACGAGCAACCCATTTCTGAAACAGCCTACGCCGAAGCCAAAGTTCGTATTCTCAGGTGGAAATAGTTATAGATTCTTCTTGGCTCCCGTGATCAGCCAGTGAGCCGGGGGCAGATCCAGGCAGCGGATATTATCGATCGCGGCCGCCTGCATCCAGCCGCGGATGTCGGGCTGGGTATGAGCATCGCCGAACGAGCGCATGTTGATCGCGAACAGGGCCCCCATTACGTTGCTGCGTTTCTCGTCATCGATAACAAAATCCACAATCGCCAGCCGACCACCGGGCGCTAAAGCTTTCGCGGCCTGCTTAATCAAATTTTGGGCTGCCTGCGGTTTTTCGATGTGTAAAACATTGGCCAGCAGAACCAAATCAAAACCGGAACCGAAGTCTGCCTGGTGATAGTCGCCGGCCTGGAAAGAAATACAGTCGCTAAATTCGGTGTCGGCCAGGGTTTGCTGACCCAACTCGGCAACCTGGTCAACATCTAAAATGGTCACCTTGAGTTCTTTTTTGGCCCGGCAAAACACACACGCATAACCGCCGATGCCTCCGCCGACATCCAGGACTTTTTCAACTCCCGACAACCCGTCGAGGGCCGCCACGACTTGCTGGGCCAGCAGCCTGGCCGAAGCCAGCATGGCCCGGCCGAACTTCTTGGTTTGCTCGCGGGTGCGTTGCCCACGCACATGTCGGCCGCTGCGCAGCCAGTCTTCCAGCGAAGCGCCCCAGCTATCGTACAAATGGTGAGCGTGGTCGATAAAAGCCGTCAGATCTTCGCCGCTGTTTACAAAATGAGGCAGCAACTCGGGCGTCAGGCGATAGCGCTCGCCATCGGCCTGCAACAATCCCAGGGCGCACAGAGCACGGACTACCTTGCCGGTAGCCAACTCGTCGAGATTCAAGCTGGCCGAAAGTTCGGCCGCCGAGGCTGCTTGTTCGGATAGTTTAGACAGTATTCCGGTTCGTGAGGCGACCGTCACCACGCGCTGGCGGGCAAAATCCCACAACAGATCATACAGCTCGACGATATCCATTGGCAGTCTTTCACAGCAGCGACTTAAATACTTTGGGCTGTTGCTTGGCGACCAGGCCTTCGGCTACGAAAGCCAAGCGGAACAACAAATGCTCTTCGAAAGCCCGGCCCATGGCCTGAAAGCCAATCGGCAGGCCGCTGTCGGTGTAACCGGCCGGGAAAGAAATTGCCGGCAGGCCGGTCAAGTTGGCTGCCTGGGCGAAACGCATGATCTCGCCGGTCAGTTCCAGGTTGGATTCTCCGCTTTTCAAAGAATCAGTAGCAATCGGCGGGGCGACACACCCGCTAGCCGGAGTCACAATCGCGTCGACTTGTTGGTAGGCCTGGTTGAAGTGTCCGGCAATGCGCAGCCTGAGGCGCTGAGCGTGAACGTAATCAGTGGCTTTAAGCCGCCGGGCCAGGGCCAGATTCATTCGCGTGTCACAAGCATAGTCCTTGCGGTGCTTTTTATAATAGTGCATGTGAGCGGTGGCCATTTCGGAGACAATTGTCACCAGGTGAACGGTGCGCACCAGGCTCAATTCGGGCAGCTCAATCTCAACTACCTGACAACCGGCCGCCTCGAGACCGGTCAGCATGTTTTTGCAGGCCGCGACTACCTCGGGCTGGGCGTCTTCGAACCAGGGCCAAAAGACACCCAGGCGCACACCATTCAGATCGCCGTCGCCAAAGCCGGCCAGGTGAGGTGCCGGACGATCTAAGCTATTTCGATCTTTTTCGTCCGGGCCGGCCATCAGGACATAGGCCAGGGCGGCATCTTTAACCGTTGCGGCAATCGGCCCGACATGGGCTACGCTCCAACACAGCGGAGCGGCGCCGTGTTCGCTCATCCGCCCAAAGGTCGGCTTGATACCCACGCAACCGCAAAAAGAGGCCGGTATGCGAATCGAGCCGCCGCCGTCGGCCCCGACAGCGATCGGACAGAACCCGGCCGCCACCGAAGCAGCCGGACCGCTCGATGAACCGCCGGTTACATGGGAATAATCGTACGGGTTCCTGACTGCACCGTGATGCGGGTTTACCCCGGTAACTCCCATACCGATCTCATGCATATTAGCCTTACCGATCAGAATTGCGCCGGCGGCGCGCAGACGTGCCACGACCTCGGCGTCTTGTGAAGAGGGCACATCGCCCAAAAATTTCGTCCCGACCGTAGTCGGGTAGCCCTTTTGATCCAGCTCGTCTTTGACGACCACCGGCACGCCGTCCAGCGGCCCGCGCAGATCACCTTGTTGGTAACGCCGGGCAGAAGCCTTGGCCTGAACCCGAACATCGTCGTGGCTCTGGGCGATAAGGATCCGCATGGGCGGATCAGTCTTTTCGGTCTGGGCGGTCCATTCCAGCACTTTTTCGGCAATTTGCTCAGGTGTTGTGCTGCCGTCTTTATAGGCGCGGACGTAGTCGGTCGCGCTGCAAAAGTGAAAACCCTTGGCCTGCTCGATTTCGGTACTTACAACTTGTTCGGCCAGGGCGGCCGAGTCTTTATCGTCAGGTGGTTGGGCGCTCTTGGAAACAGTCATCGCCGGCCCGACCGCGATCGCCTCATCGGCTTCAATTTTTCTCAGGGCCTTGATGCCCACGTCGGACAGCAGCTTGGCGGTAATCGCCGATCCTAAGGGCGGGTGTTCGACAACCGGCGTCAGCATGCGCAACGCCCTTCCGGCAACTCGGGGCGCTTTGATCGGCTTGAGATCGTAGGTCATGAAAGCCTCCTTGCATAAGAACTTTCTACAAAGACCACACCCAACCCTGGATTTCAACCCGAAGCGTCATTTTGATCAAACTTGTGCTAAAATCGGTGGTTATATCTACCCTGTCGATGTTGTAGGCACTAGGCCAAAATGACATTGTTCTTGCATTTGGTATGACCAAACGCTAATATGGTTGCATGTATGTTAGGCCTTTTTGGAAGACACGGATTTTAACTACAATCGCCGACCGGAACGTGCTCTGGCTGGCTGGGGTAAGGCGGGTTGGCAAAACTGTTCTTTGCCAGTCTATCGAAGGCGCACAGTACTTCGACTGCGAGCTGCCGCGAGTGCGGCAACAGCTCGATTACGCAGAAAGCTTCTTTGCTAGGCACGCGGGTGAGTTTATCGTCATAGACGAAATCCACAGGTTGGTGAACCCATCCGAGGTTCTCAAGATCGCCGCCGATTACTTTCCCGAAACTCGGGTCCTGGCGACAGGCTCATCAACCCTGGCCGCGAAACG